>CAITZZ010000314.1 GCA_903897005.1 uncultured beta proteobacterium
ACCGCGCCGGGCGCATCAACCTGGCTTCATTGCAGAGCGCTGAGCCTGAAAATGCTACTAAATTGGTAGCGTCTAGCGCGTATTCCACGGGGACCAGAGGCAAAAAAGACCAAAAGGCTTTGGCCGGAAACCATCCCTGGACACTGGCGCTCGAGAAATTTATCCTGCACCGGGGCGAATTGACCTGGTCCGATGACAGCACGCCCCAACCGGCGCGCCTGAGCGTGGCCGAACTGGAAATGAAGGCACAGTCCCTGCACTGGCCGCTGAGCGCCACGCCCATCACTTTTGAAGGCTCGGCCGGCGTACCCTCACGCGGCAAGACCGCACAGTTGGCGTTCAAGGGGCAGGGAAGCGTTGACCAGGCTCAGGTCCATGCCAGCCTGGGTGATGTCAAACTGAACCTGGCCGCGCCTTACCTGGCGCAGTGGCTTGAGCCCTCCGTGCAAGGCGTACTGGATGCCGAAATGGATGCCACCTGGCAGGCAGCCACGGTCGATGGCAAGACGGCTGAGGTGCTGCAACTGGCAGTACCGCGCCTGAGTGTGCGCGACTTCGCGCTCAAAGGTGCAATGGAGCCTCCTGCGACGGCCAGCAACGCTGAGCGAGCCGCCGCTGACATGCCGCGTTTCAGGCAGTTGGAGATCACCGATGCCCAGTTGGATGTGGGTGCGCGCACCGGGCGCGTGGGCAAACTTTCCTTGAACGCACCCAGTGCCATGGCGCACCGCGATGCGCAGGGGCAATGGATGGTGCAGCGCTGGTTGAAGACGCCGCTTCCCACCACGCCCGACGCTTCGGACCCTGGTGCACCTACCACACCATGGCAAATTGGATTGGGCGAATTGGCTATCTCGGATGGCAGCTTCCGGCTCGATGACCGCAGCCTGGTTCGGCCCGCACGCCTGGAACTGTCGGCTCTGCAGTTGCAGCTGAAGAACGCCACGCTGGAGGGCAGCAATCCAGCGGCATTGTCAGTCTCGGCCCGTGTGAAGTCGGGCCGCACCGAGCCGGGCACGTTGAAGTACGGCGGCACAGTGATGTGGGCACCGGTGGCGGTACACGGCAGGGTCGAGGCGGTGGACATTCCGCTGCATGCGGTGGCTCCTTACGTGGCAGACAGACTCAATATCGCGTTGCTGCGCGCCGATGCCAGTTACCAGGGCGAGGTTCGCTTCACATCATCTGCTGCGGGGCCGGTCGTGCAATTGCAGGGTGACGCGGCGCTGGAAGACTTCCGCGCCAACACGGTGGCTACAGCAGCGCCAGCAGACGGTAGCTCGGCACTCGCCGCAGCCGACCTGAGCGTGACCGAAGAGTTGCTGAGCTGGAAGTCGCTGCATGTACCCGGTGTTTTGCTGACCTTGACACCCGGCACCGCCACGCGTGTCCAGGTGCGCAGTGCCACGCTATCGGACTTTTATGCCCGCGTCATCGTCAACCCCGACGGTCGCTTGAACCTGCAGGATCTGGTGAAGACTGCGGCGTCTGACGCGCAGCCAGCCACCTCCTCGTCGTCTGTGGAGCCGGTCATCACCGTTGGCCCGATTCGTCTGATGAGTGGCAAGGTGCTGTTCTCGGACCGATTCATCCGCCCCAATTACTCGGCCGACTTGAGTGAGCTCAATGGCACGCTCGGCGCCTTCTCGTCCAAGACCATTGAAGGCGGTGTGGAACTGGCTGATCTGGACATTCGCGGCCGCGCCGAAGGCTCCGCTACGCTGGAGGTCACCGGCAAAATCAACCCGCTGGCCCAGCCGCTGGCGCTGGATATTCGAGGTCGCGTGCGCGATCTGGATCTGCCACCCTTGACGGCCTATTCCATCAAATACGCGGGCTACGGCATCGAGCGCGGCAAGCTCAGCATGGACGTCAATTACACCATCCAGCCCGACGGCCAGCTCAGTGCCACCAACAAGCTGGTACTCCACCAGTTGACTTTTGGCGACAAAGTCGAAGGCGCACCCAATAGCCTTCCGGTGAAGCTGGCCGTAGCCCTGCTGGCGGATCGCAATGGTGTCATCGACCTCGATCTGCCCATTAGCGGCTCCATCAACGACCCCCAGTTTCGAATTGGCGCGGTGGTGTGGAAAGTCATCACCAATCTGGTGGGCAAGGCGCTGACGGCACC
>CAITZZ010000315.1 GCA_903897005.1 uncultured beta proteobacterium
CGCGACCCGAGCGGCGGAGCAGATTCCGCTGGAGCGCTTGGCTCAAATCCATGCACTCAAGGATGGCCAGAGTATCCTTCTGGAATCCCCTCAGACCATCACCGTGGTTCGCGTAGCGTCGTCACAATCGTCTCCCGTGGCCGAGGCCGCTGCTCTGCCCCGCATCGAGCAGTTCCTGACCAACCAGCGCGCCAGCGAGGCCGTGACCACCAATATCAAACAACTGCGCGCTGCAGCCAAGATCACTTACATGGGTGAATTTGTCAAGGCGGGCGGCACTGCGACTGCCCCGCCAGCGGTCGTGCCAGAGCCCGTTCCAAGCTTCGCGGCGCCAGACAATGCTTCGGCGATCGAAAAAGGTGTGGCTGGGCTTAAATAGCGAAAACTTGGCAGTCACCACCCTATGAGCACTCAATTTCCGGCCTCACGCCACCTGATACAGCGACTGATACAGCTGCCCCGCATCTTGCTTGCGGCGATCATGCTGATGGGTGCTGCGGTGCACGCCCAAAACACGGACTACCCGCTGGGCGCTGGCGACGCCATCAAGATTCAAGTCTTTCAGAACCCGGACCTCACCATCGAAACCCGTGTCTCTGAAAACGGTTCCATCACCTACCCACTGATTGGCGCTATCGAACTCGGTGGACTGTCGATTGCAGTCGCTGAAAAGAAAATCGCCAGCGCTCTGCAAACCGGTGGTTTTATCCAGAACCCACAGGTCAACATCGTTCTCCTTCAGATCCGTGGTAACCAGGTTTCGGTCTTGGGGCAGGTCAATCGCCCCGGGCGCTTTCCGTTGGAAATCGCCAACACCCGACTGAGCGACATGCTGGCCAATGCGGGTGGCGCGACGGTCAATGGTGATGATATTGCCATCGTTGTAGGCATGCGCGACGGCAAGTTGTTTCGCAAGAAAATTGACATTCCTTCCATCTTTCTGGACGACAAGTTGCAAGACAACATCGTGTTGCAAGGCGGCGACAGCATTTATGTCCACCGTGCGCCGGTTTTCTATATTTACGGAGAAGCACAACGGTCAGGCGCGTACCGGATCGAGCGCGACATGACCGTGATGCAGGCGCTGGCGCAAGGTGGGGGGCCAACCGCCCGTGGCAGTGAAAGGCGCCTGCGTCTTCATCGCAAGGGGGCGGATGGAAGTGTCCAACTGATCGAACCCCTGCTGACCGACGCCGTGCTGCCCAATGATGTTATCTATGTCAAAGAGAGCCTATTTTGACGATCCAGCAATTTCTCCTCATCCTGCGCGCCCGCTACCAGGTAGCGCTGCTGGCTTTGTTGGTAACGGTGGCCACCACCTTGATCGTCAGCCTGTTGTTGCCCAGGCAATATACCGCCAGCGCCGCGATGTTGGTGGACGTCAAGTCGCCCGACGCTGTCAGCGGCATGCTGCTGCAGGGCATGATGGCTCCCGGCTATATGGCAACTCAAATCGACATCATCAACAGTGATCGCGTCGCCAAGGATGTCGTCAAGGTTCTGCGCATGGAGAGCAGCGTCGCGATCCAGCAGCAGTGGCGCACGGCGACCAAAGGCAAGGGCCAGCTGATTGACTGGCTGGCTAATTTGCTGCAGAAGAATCTGGACGTCAAGCCCTCGCGCGAGAGCAACGTCATCAACATCAATTACACCGGAACCGACCCCGACTTCGCGGCCGCAGTGGCCAACGCCTACGCGCAGGCTTATATGAATGTCAATCTGGAACTGCGGCTGGCCCCCGCTCGCCAGTACGCCACCTTTTTTGAAGCTCAAACCAAGGCTGCGCGCGACAAACTGGAAAAAGCACAGCAAGCCTTGTCTGACTATCAGCAAGCAAACGGTATCACCTCCACCGATGAGAGGCTCGATTTTGAAACTGCCAAACTCAATGAAACCTCCAGCCAGCTCACCGGCATACAGGGCCAAACCACCGACAGCCAAAGCAAACGCCAGAACACCAAGACCGACACGCTGGCTGAAGTGATGCAAAGCCCGCTGATCAACGGCCTGAAAGCGGACATTGCCCGGCTCGAAGCCAAGCTGACGGAAGGCAACATCAACCTGGGCAAGAATCACCCACAGACCCAGCGCACGGAGGCCGAACTGACCAGCCTCAGAGCGCAGCTTGAGACAGAAACCCGCAAGATTGCCAGCTCCATCGAAACCACCTATCTGATCAGCAAGCAGCGCGAGCAGCAGTTGCAAAGTGCGCTGGGCGCCCAAAAGGCGCGCGTCCTGGTGCTGAACCAGCAGCGCAATGAGCTCAACGTACTGCGCCGCGACATTGAATCGGCCCAGCGCGCCTTTGAACTGGTAAGCCAGCGCGCCTCGCAAACCAATATCGAGAGCCAGACCAACCAGACCAATATTGGTGTCCTCAACCCGGCGTCGGTGCCTCTTGAGCCGTCCAAGCC
>CAITZZ010000316.1 GCA_903897005.1 uncultured beta proteobacterium
GGCGGTTCTGATGATGATAGAGCGCGGCTTTCGCCATCTGCCCATCGTCTCGCCGAGCAACAAGACGCTGGGCGTTTTTTCGGTCGCCGACGCGATGCCGCGCGAGATCGGCGATGCCGTCAGCCTGGCCGAGTTCAACGACCAGGTGAACGACGCCCTCGGTTAAGACAACTGACTAGACGCTGCCCGTGTTTGCTTCGCGTTGGGCACGCGCGCGCTGCACTGCGGCCGCAATGACGCTGCCCCGATCTGGCGTCGCAGCATCGCCTCCGGCAGGGATGAGTTCGCTTCGTTGAAGATGAAACTGGTAGCGCTGTTGCGCTAGTGCGGCCTGCGCCGCTGACCAGGCATTCCAGCCGGTGGCCGCGCCCGAAGCATTTTCCAGTTCAATGCAATCGACCGGACAGGCTGGCAGGCAAAGCTCGCAGCCGGTGCAGTACGCTTCAATCACCGTATGCATCAGTTTGTTGCTGCCGATGATGGCGTCGGTCGGGCAGACCTTGATGCACAGGGTGCAGCCGATGCACCCGGCCTCGTCAATGAAGGCGACACTGCGTGGTCCCTCGCTGCCGTTTTCCGGGTTCAGGGCGACCACCGCCTTGGCGGTCAGCGCTGCCAGTCGTTCAATCCCCTGGGCGCCACCGGGCGGACACTGGTTGATACCGGCGCTGCCATCGACTATCGCGTGCGCGTAGGCTTGGCAGTCGCAAAAGCCGCAGCGTCGACACTGCGTCTGTGGCAACACCGCCAAAACCCTGGCAGCCCAATCGGCCATTATTTCTTGCGGGCGACCTTCTTGGGTGCGGGCTTGGCCCTGGCTTTGGCCGCGACGGGTTTGGGTGGAACGCTCGCCACTTTGTCTGGTGCTTGCACCGTTGGCTGGTGCGTGAGAATGAAAGCCTTCACCTGCGGGTAAACCACTTCGCGCCAGCGCTTGCCGCTGAAGATGCCGTAGTGCCCTGCACCTTGGACTTCCAGATGCTTTTGCTCCGACGCGATGACGCCACTGCAGATGCCGTGCACTGCTTCAGTCTGGCCGGAGCCGGAGATGTCGTCGAGTTCGCCTTCGACAGAGAACAGGGCGGTGGTGGTGATGTCCTGCGGCCGCACGCGTTCGGTCTTGCCATCCACACCGACAACGTCCCAGGTGCCGCTGACCAGGCTGAAGTCCTGAAAGACGACCCGGATGGTGTCGAGGTAGTAGTCGGCGTCCATGTCGAGCACGGCGTTGTATTCGTCGTAGAACTTGCGGTGCGCCTCGGTGCTGGCGCCATCTCCCTTGATCAGGTCCCGGAAGTAGTCGTAATGGCTCTTGGCATGGTTGCTCGGGTTCATCGCGACAAAGCCCGTGTGCTGCAGAAATCCCGGGTACACGCGCCTGCCCGAGCCGGCAAAATTGGTCGGAACGCGGTAAATCACGTTGTTCTCAAACCAGTCGTGGCTCTTGGTCATGGCCAGATTGTTAACCGCCGTCGGTGATTTGCGTGCGTCAATCGGCCCGCCCATCATGGTCATGGTCAGCGGAGTCAACTCGCCGCGACTGGCCATCAGGGAAACGGCAGCCAGTACCGGTACGGTGGGCTGGCAAACGCTGACAACGTGGCAATTGCCGTAGCTGCCCTGCAGATGGCGAATGAATTCCTGCACATAGTTGATGTAGTCGTCGAGCGAAAACTTACCCTCTGACAGAGGTATCAGGCGAGCGTTCTTCCAGTCCGTGATGTAGACCTTGTGATCCTTCAGCATGGTCTTGACGGTATCGCGCAACAGCGTGGCGTAGTGACCTGACAGCGGCGCCACAACCAAAACCACCGGTTGCTCCTTGAGTTTTCGCAAGGTTGCCGGATCATCCGTGAAGCGCTTGAAGCGGCGCAACTGACAGAACGACTTGTCAACTTCGATGCGTTCATGGATCGCCACTTCAACCCCTTCGACCGCAACCGTGCGCAGACCGAATTCGGGCTTTTCATAGTCCTTGCCCAGGCGGTGCATCAGGTCGTAGCCGGCCGACATGCGTTGCGCAAACGGACTCTGTCCGAGCAAGGACAAGGGGTTGCCGTAAACCTTGGAAGCTGAGTGGGCCAAGTCTGTCAAGGGCTCCATCAGAGAGCGCTGGGTTTCGTAGAGTTGGTAGAGCACGGTGGATATACTTTCAGGAAATGTTGCAGTGCAATATAGCAGTATTCAAGAAGATTAATTGGGGGGTTTCCACCAATATATACAAAAATGTGCCAAAGATTGAAAGGCTGAAGTCAGAAAAGCACCGGCCACAACAAAAGGCGGCAATCCAGGGATGGACTGCCGCCCTAGTTCGAGGCGACGAAGGGAGGGACGAGCTTACTGAAACGCTTCAGCGCGTTTGATCAATTCTTCCAGGCCCGCTTCCTTGGGGTTGCGCGGCTTGCCTGGATGAATGATGGACACCTGGCAACTCTCGGCTGCCTCGACCAACTGGGCGTAGGTGCCGGCGTTGATGTCGACGATGCGCGCCTGCTGATTCTTGTCATAGGCAAACATCTTGCCGTTGATTGTGGTGCACTCATTGCAGGTCGAGCAGCGCGCCGTCTCGATATACGCCTCGTCGGGTGATCTTTCGGGCTCGGCTTCTGCCACAACCGCGGCGGCTGCCGCAGGCGCGGCGGCCACCGCTGCCGGAGCAGGGGCTGGCGCACTGGCGCTTAGCGCTTGCGCTGCCTGCTCCATGCTGTCTTCCCAGGCTCTCTTTTCGCGCGCCAGCAGTTTTTTGGCATGTGAATTGTGCACGCCACCGAGTTCCTGCAGGCTGTGCCACGCCTCCAGACAACGGCGGGCTTCGCGGATCAGGCGCTCGTCAACAATGACCTTTTGCAGCACATTGTCGGCATCGACCATCGCCAGGCTGGGGACCTTGTCGGGCAAGCCTTTACGCTCGCTGGCCAGGCCCTCGCTGACCGTGATCAGGCTGCCGTTCCACTGCGCGCGTGGTACACGAGCCAGGTGCGCGGCGTAGCGGCTATCGCTGGCCACAAAATCGACCAGCGTGAAGGCCAGATTCTCGGATACCCGCTGGTGCAGTTCGTCTTCGTAGCTGAAGGACTGGACCGGCCAGTCCTGATCGACCTGCGAATTTGCGTCGAGGTAAAAACGCGTGGCCCAGTTCGGCCCCGCCGACGGGTCGTAGCTGAAGGCCGGGAAAGCGCGCGACTCCATCGCCGCCGCTGCCACCAGATAGGGTGGCATGCCTGAGGCCTTGGCACTGGCGCCAGAAAACACGCTGAACAGCGCCGGGCCACGGTAAGCGAGCCCGCGCAACAGGCGATCCCGCGAGCGCAGCAGGTTGGAACTGCTCGACTGCAGGACATAGACTTCGTTCAGCCCCATCGCCATGCTGGCAATCTTCTGGCTGCTCAGGCCCGTGGTCAGGCCGCCGTCACTGTGTGCAGAGACTTCCAGGATGTCATCAAGCTGCAGCAGTACCTTGATCGGCAGACCCGAGGACAGGATTTCCATTAACCGGGCTTGCTCCAGCGCATCCATCCTGGCGGCGTTGACGCAGACCAGATAGTCGGGGAACTGCGCCAGTTCCTGCGGATCAAGGCCATTGGCGCCAAACTGCGCAAACAAGGCGTCGTGCCGGGCTTCGCTGTACTGGCCGGCAATTTCGAGCTCGGCCATGGCAATCGCCTTGGCCAGTGCCAGCAACTTGGCGCTGCGCTGGCGAAACGCGCTGAGCGCTTCAGCACAGCTGGTAAACAGAAAAGAGTAGGGCTTGCCGACGCCGGTCTTGCCGCTCGGCGGAATGAACTGCTGCGCGTTCAGCGTGGCGAGCAGTTCATTGATGCGCTTGCGCCGGCTCTCCGGAAAAGCGTCCTTTGGCAGTGCTTTGGCAAGCACGCGTGACATCGCATCAAAATCGAAGGCGCCACCAAATCCGAGGCCCACGGCGGCCTGCAGATTTTTTGCGCTGCGTCCGGCAGCCGAGCGTTCATGGTCGGCCTTCAGGATGTCCGAGAGCTTGAGCGCCAGGCGGTCCAGGTTTTTGCGAAATCCCTGTGCCTTTTGTCTTTGCACGGCTGCCCAGGCATGCTGCAACAGGCGCGCTGGCAGCGCGCCGTCGCAATCGACCACCGCACCGTCGACCTTGATCGCGGCCAGCGTGCGCCGGGCGCTGTCATCAAACGACTTGTCTGCCGACTTGCCCAGTGTGGCTGTTGCCTTGGTCCAAAGCGCAGAGAACGCTGCGCCCGTGCCAGCCGCGGCCAGCGTGCGAATTTCCTGCTCAATGCGCAGTGCATGCTTTCTGATGCGCTCGCCGTCCGTGCCGCGGGCCGCGCTGGCCAGCGCGTTGTCGAAAACTCCCGACAAGGACTGGACTGCTTGGTCAGCGACGCCGCCGTCGACCAGCAGCAGGGGAAAGTCGTAACGCAGTTCGGACAGGTTCCGATAGCCGGAAAAAAGAGCCGGGCGCAGGCCCAGCGCGTCAACCGCATCGAGTTGCGCGCTGGCGCGTCTGCCGGTCAGGTAGAAGGCAACTTGTGCTTGTGTATCTGCTTGCATGTTCTTACTTCCCTGCCTTCTGATCTGCTGGCCAGACCGTGTACTTGTCCAGTTCAGCGTTCAAACCGGTGCGCGTGAGTTCCGCTGTGCGCAACTTGTCGGTGAGACGCAAGTCCTCGTAGCAAGGAACATAGGGATTGCGGTACAGGATGCCGACCGGAATTGTGTCGGTGCCAGAGGCGATTTCGCGCGCCCGGTCGATGTTCGCCGGGTCATGCTGTAACTGGTTCTTGTAGATGCGCGACATGCCAGCGCTGGTTTGCAGGCCGTCTTCATGGTTGAGCAACTGCACCCGGCTCGGGTCGTTCAGCCAGGGGTCGAGTGACACCGGCAGCCACTCCGGGCAACGCTGCACGATGCGCACAAAAGACAGGCCCTTGTGGTGGTAGGCGGCTTTGACGACGTCGTACAAAACCTCCGGAATCCAGTCCACCGCCTGCGCCACGAACGAGACGTTTTGCACACCCAGCGTCACCGTCAGCGGGTTCATCGCTTCGAGGTAACTGCCGCGTGGTGTCGTGTTGCTCTTGGTGCCGATCGGCGAGGTCGGTGAGGCCTGTTTCTTGGTCAGGCCATAGATCTGGTTGTCGTGCAGGAACACCGTGATGTTCATGTTGTAGCGGATGGCGTGAATCCAGTGCGCCGCGCCAATGCTGCAGCAGTCGCCGTCGCCGGTATTGACGAACACGGTCAGATCGGGCCGGGCCATCTTGACCCCTTCGGCCACCGGCAGGGCACGGCCGTGAATGCCGTGAAAGCCGTAGGTCTTCATGTAGTGTGGAAAGCGGCTGGAGCAGCCAATGCCGGAGACAAACACGGTCTTCTCCGGCGCCAGCGCTTCATCCCGGCACAGGCGTTGTACCGCAGCCAGAATGGCGTTGTCGCCGCAACCGGTGCACCAGCGTGGTACCCCGCTTTGATAGTCTTCAAGCTCGAAGTGCTCATCGCACATCTCCAGCAGGCACTCCGTGGCGGACATCATGTTCATGGTGTTTTCACCTTTCTGTACTTTTACTTTTGCAGTTGTTTGAGTATCACGCGACGGATCGTGCTGGGCTTGATCGGTTGGCCCCGCACTTCGCTCCAGCAGTCCACATCGACCAGGTAGCGCGAGCGCAGCAGGATCGCCACTGACGAGTAGCGTCGGTTGTTTTCATCAATCACCTTGTCTTCCGGGCGATCGCTCCAGTTGCTCTCTATCGTCATCACCTTCTTGAAGCCCTGCATGATTTCCTTGATGCCCGGGGGCAGCGGCTGCAGGAACTGCAGATGCAGCGAGGACACCTTGTAGCCGTCGGCGCGCATGGCGCCAATCGCCTCTTCGATCGCACCCTTGGTGCTGCCCCAGCCCACCACCAGCAGATCGCCCTTGGCGGCGCCAAAGGGCGTCGGCGCCTTCAGCGTCTTTTGCAGCGTTGCCAGCTTCAGGCTGCGAAAACGCAGCGTCTGTTCGTTGATATCGGCGTCGTAGGCCACGTGGCTGTCGCGGTCATGCGCCAGCCCGGTCAGCGTGTGCATGCCACCCGGTTGACCCGGAATAAAGCGCCGCGCCAGACCCGTGGTGTCGTCCCAGTCGTAGGGGCGCGCGCCTTTGGGCACCGGACTCTGGTCAATCGGCGGTGCCATCCAGGATTCATGGAACTGCGGGCGCGGGAACGGTTGCTGCGAAGTCGCCAGACCCGAGTCGGTCAGAATCACCACCACCATATTGAAGGTTTCGGCAATCTTGCGCGCCGTCATGATCGAGTAAAAACATTCCTCGATGGTGCCCGGCGCCATCACCACCTTGGGTGCGTCGCCATGGCTGCCATAGATCGCGGTCAGCAGGTCGCCCTGTTCCATCTTGGTCGGCTGCCCGGTGCTGGGGCCGCCGCGCATCACGTTGACCACCACCAGCGGAATTTCGCCCATCACGGCCAGGCCAATGGCCTCCTGCTTCAGCGAATAACCTGGGCCGGAAGTGATGGTGATGGTGCACTTGCCAGCGTAGGAGGCGCCGATGGCGAAAGCGCAGGCGGCGATCTCGTCTTCCGCCTGGTGCACCATACCGCCAACTTTCTCGAACACTTCAGAAAGGTAGTGCGAGGCCGAAGTGGCTGGCGTGATCGGGTACATGGCGCAAATTTCCATACCGGAGCCGAGTACGCCCAGCGCCAGTGCGGTATTGCCATTGACCACGATTTGCGGCTCGGTGGCGCGCTTGGCCGGAATGCTGTAGCAAAAATCAAGATTCGCTGCCGCCCATTTTTGCCCGGCCTCGAGCAGCATGATGTTGGCATCGACCACGCTGCGGTCCTTCTTGCCAAAGGCCAGTTCGATCTGGTCAATCGCCAGTTTCACTTCCAGGCTGTAGATGTAGCACAGCATGCCCAGGGCAAACATGTTCTTGCCGCGCTTGGCGTCGGCCACCATGGTGCGGCAAACCTGTTCCATCGGGATCTCGTAGACCCGGTAGCCGGCAGCCACCAGTTTGTCATGTGCCTCGATGTAAGACGTAACGATCTTCGGATCCTTGTGCGTGCGCCACATGCTCTCGAGCAAGATGATGCAGTCCGGTTTGAGTTCCTTGGCGCGCACCCGCCCGAGCAACACCTGCTCGTTGAAGGCCACCACCAGGTCGGTCTCATCACCGCCGTTGGTGATGTACTCCGAACCGATGCGAATGCGGTTGCCGCTGGCCCCGGCCACACTGCGTGCCGGTGGGCGAATTTCTGCCGGAATGATCTCCGTGGTCCAGATGCCGTTGCCCATCTGCGCTGCGATCGAGCCCAGTGACTGGCCGCATTTCTGTGCACCTTCGCCGGAATCACTGATGATCTCGACGATGTGCTCTTTCAGGATGAGGGGCTTCTTGGCGCCGGCAACTGCCGGCGCTTTGCTGCTGGACTTTTTGGCCGGCTTCTCTTTGGTCGTTTGGTTCATGGTTTTTCCGTAGACGCTGGTAAGCGGGATTCAGGCAACCCGCACGCGGGCAAAATTGCGCTCTTTGGTGTCGATGCCGAACAGGGTGCTGTTGTCGGTGTCGCTGTAGGGCAGGGCCGCATCCCGGATGCCCAGATAAGCTTTCATGCCGCGTGCCGCCTTGCGACCTGCGCCCATGGCTTCGATCACCGTGGCCGCACCGGTCACGATGTCGCCGCCGGCAAAGACACCAGCGATGGAGGTCGCGAGCGTGTCGTCGGTGCCGATGTAGCCCCACTTGTTCAGTTTGAGCTTGGAGGTCTGGCCCATGATCGGATTGGCGTTGGTGCCGATGGCATAGACGATCAGGTCGGCCTCGAAATCGAATTCGCTACCCTTCACCTGAACTGGCCGGCGCCGACCCGAGTCGTCGGGCTCGCCGAGTTCCATGCGCACGCAGCGCATGCCGCGCACGCTGCCCTTGCCGTCATCGAGCACCGCCACCGGTGCTGTGAGCCAGTGGAATTCCACGCCCTCCTGCTCGGCGTGGTGCACTTCTTCGGCGCGCGCTGGCGCCTCGGTGCGCGAGCGCCGGTAAATGCAATAGACCTTCTCGGCGCCCAGGCGCAACGAAACGCGCACGGCGTCCATCGCGGTGTTGCCGGCGCCCACCACGGCGACCCGTTTGCCAATGGGCAGTGGGGTGTCGAAGTTCGGAAAATCGCGCGCCCGCATCAGGTTGCAGCGCGTTAGCAACTCGTTGGCTGAGAGCACACCGTTGAGTGAATCGCCGGGGATGTTCAGCATGGTCGGGTAGCCGGCGCCGACGCCGACGAAAACCGCGTGAAAACCCATCTCGTCAATCATCTGCTCGATCGTGAAGAGTCGTCCGACCAGCGTGTTGCATTCAAACTTGACGCCAAACTTCTTCAGGTTGTTGATCTCGGCGTCGATTACCTCATTGGGCAGGCGGAAGTCCGGAATGCCGTATTTCAAAACGCCGCCAGGCTGGTGAAAGGCTTCGTACACCGTGACGTCGCAACCGGCCTTGGCCATGTCGGCGGCGCAGGCCATGCCGGCCGGGCCGGAGCCAACAATGCCGACCCGAAAGCGGTTCGGCTCGATGTGCGGAATATTGACCCAGCCTTCCTTGATGGCGGTGTCGCCCACAAAGCGCTCCATGCGTCCGATGGCCACCGCTTCCAGCGAGTCGCCCACGGTGCAGACGCCTTCGCACTGGTTTTCCTGCGGGCAGACACGCCCGCAGATCGACGGCAGCAAATTGGTGTTGGTCAGAATGTCATAGGCGCCGCGAAGATTCTTCTCGCTGATCTTCTGGATGAAGCCCGGGATGTTGATGCCCACCGGGCAGCCTGAGATGCAGGGCTCGTCCGGGCACATCAGGCAGCGGTCGGATTCGCGCAGCGCTTCTTCGAGGTTGTAGCCACAGGCCACTTCCTCGAAATTGGTGGCGCGCACCTTGGCGTCAAGCTCGCGCATCGGTGTGCGTTCCTGCGGAATCGAGCGTATTGTCTTTTTCTTGGCCATCTGTTATTCCTCTAGCGGCTATTCAAATTTGGGGTGGTTTGGCCATGCGGCAACTCTCGGACCAGCGCTCGTGTGCTTCTTTCTCAACCGTCGTGTAGCGCTGCAGGCGCAGCATCAGGTCATCAAAATCGACCAGATGGCCATCAAAGTCGGGGCCGTCCACGCAGGCAAACTTGACCTCCTCGCCGACCTTGACGCGGCAGCCGCCGCACATGCCGGTGCCGTCCACCATGATCGGATTGACACTCACCATGGTCTTGATCTTGGCCGCGCGTGTCGCGTCGGCGCAGGCTTTCATCATGACCGGCGGGCCGATGGCAACCACCTCCTCGATGTCGTCGTGCTTGGCGAGCGCCACCTTGATGCCGTCGGTGATCATGCCCTTCATGCCGGCCGAGCCGTCGTTGGTGCACAGAATCAGCTCGTCGCAGCAATCCCGGAACTTCTTCTCCCAGAACACCAGATCCTTGTTGCGGAAACCCAGGATGGCAATGACGTAGGCGCCGGCTTCCTTGAAGCCGCGTGCCTGCGGAAAAATCGGCGCCACGCCCAGACCACCACCGACGCACACCACTTTCTTGGCGTGGCTCATGGGACTCGGAATGCCCATCGGCCCCACCATGCCGTACAGCGTGGTGCCGACCTTGCATTCCTGCTGCATCTGCCGCGTGGTCTTGCCAACGGCCTGGATCACCAGGGTGATGGTGCCCTTGTTGCGATCAAAATCGGCGATGGTCAGCGGGATGCGTTCGCCGTGTTCGTTGAGCATGACGATGACGAATTGGCCCGGCTTGGCGGCTTTGGCCATCATCGGATGGCGTACTTCAAGCAAGTAAGTGACATCCGAGAAGTCCTCTCGGGTCACGATCTCAAAATTGGACATTGATTTGACCTTCTAGGTTGAGCTATCTGTTGACCCTGCGGCGGGCCCGGGCCAGTATCTTCGCGATAGTCAAAGTGGGTTTTGATCCAAATCAACAGGGCACCAGTGCGGTGCCCGTGTTAACCCGATGCCCTCGCTGCGCGCCGGGGCCGACTACTTTGCAGCCGCGCTTTTGAGCACGCCGCGCACCAGGTTGCGGCTGTGTGCGCCAAAATTGCCCAGCAATTCGGTCACCATGGTGTCGAATCGGGTGCGTTTGGCGCTGTTCTGTTTGTCCAGCTCTGCCACCAGGTCGATGCCTGACTCCTTGACACCAAAGTCAAAGCCGGGGTCTGAAACATAGGCCGCTGGCAGGGTGTCGACCAGAATCTCGGTCAGCCGGCTGCCCAGCGCGTGCGACTGGCGGGCTACCACGTCGCGCGGGTACAGCTCAGACCAGGGCGCGTAGCTGCTGTCCTTGTCGCCGCTGCGCAGTGCCGTTTCGTTGCCGCCCTCCACCTTGGCCTGGGCCGCGTTGTAGAGCGTCTGGTTCTGGAATTTCTCCAGCGCCAGGTGGCGGTTCGAGAGCAGCACAATCATCTCGTCTTTCAGGCGCGAAAAACCGGCCATGGCCAGCAGATTGATGCCGATCAGCTTGGCCGAGGCGTTGCCCGGTGACAGGCTGGCGTGGTAGGGCTGCGTCAGGTCCTGCACATAGTGCAAGGCCAGGCCACTGAAGCGCCAGCCCCAGTAGGGATGGCCGCTGCGAAAAGCCAGCGCCGCCAGTGTGCTGTACTGGTGTACACGCAGCAGTGGGAAGGTCTTCTTGACGAAGGGTGCGGCCAGGTAGATGACGCGGTCTTCGTGATAAAAACCCATGTGAAAAGGCGCCTGCGTCGAGAAGTAGAGCGTCGGGTTGCCAAAGGGCAGCGCCTCGAAACTGTAAACCTTGCCCCACTCGGACGGGCTGTCGGACCACAGGTTGATGTCCAGCCCGTAGTCCGGCTCGTCGCAGGCCGAGGCCAGTACCGCCAGCGGCGCAACGCTGTCTCCGGCTTTCAGCGCAACAAAGCGCAGCTTCGAGTTGGGTTGCTCGGGCAGGGTGTCGACGGCGGAATGCGCCAGCAGCGTGGCCGGGTCCGGCGCAGCGCTCCAGGGATCGGGTTGAAGATAGAGGGCGAACCTGCTGTTGGGTGCGACGCGCAGCGCCATCAGAAAGGCCATGCGTCGGGCCGCATCGGATTGCGCCGGGTTTGCCTTGAAAGCGAGTTGGGCCGGACGCGGCGGATAAAAGTCGAGCTGACTCTGGGCCCAGCCTTCGTGGCCTGCGAGTAAGTCTTGTATCGCTTTTTCCTGGTCCTTCAGGAAAGCTTCCAGCGGCTCCACCAGCACCGGTTGGGCATTGGCCACTTCCGGCATTTTTTCGAATGCGCGGTAGGCCGCAAAGCTGTGGTTGCTCCAGGCCAGTGCGTTGCCGGCCGTTAGCCACAGCACGGTGGCCAAAATCGAAGCAATGCGTTTCATGCGCGGATCTCCAGAATGACGTCTTTGCATCATAGCGAACTGACCTCATCCCAATTAACCCATCCGTTGAAGTGGCTTTTTCTGCCAACTGAGTTCCGGCAACTGGCGAATGAGCTAAGTTTCGTTCGGTCTGTCGAAATCCATACTGCAACAAAGAGGAGTTATTCATGCTTCAGGTCAATAAAGTTGTTATCACCAGTGCCCTTGTGTCGGCGCTGGCCTTGGTTGCCTGTGCCACCCAGCCATCGACCCCCGCCAATCCGATGAGTTTTTTTGTCACCAGTAGCAACCCTGGCAAGGGTGCCGATTTTGGTGGTCTGGCTGGTGCCGACGCCTATTGCGAGTCGCTCGCCGCCAAGGCGGGCGCTGGTGGGCGGAACTGGCGGGCTTACCTGAGCACGACGGCCAGCCAGAGCACGCCGGCCGTCAACGCGCGTGATCGCATCGGCGCTGGCCCCTGGCAAAACATCAAGGGAGAGGTTCTTGCCAGCAACGTGGAAGAGCTTCATGGCAGCAACAAACTTGGCAAAATGACTTCATTGACCGAAAAGGGCGAAGTCATCAGCGGCCGGGGTGATGCCGTCAACCTGCATGACATTTTGACTGGATCGACTCCCGAGGGACGTGCGCTTGCCCCAGGAAAAGACAGTACCTGTGGCAACTGGACCCAAAGTGGCGAAGGCTCAGCCATCGTTGGCCACCATGACCGGATCGGCCTGGACGAATCGGCAGCGGCGAAATCCTGGAACTCATCGCACGCCACCCGCGGCTGTGGTCTGGAGCAATTGAAGACGACTGGCGGCGCCGGGCTTCTTTACTGTTTTGCCGCGAAGTAGCTGGCCTCAATCCCTTGTCGGGTACCCGGTGATTTCCTGAATTGCCCGGTACAGCGGCTGTAGCCGCTGGTACATGCGCAGATACACACGCTGGTACAACTGCTCGTAGGTGCGGACGTGCTCTGGCTCGGGCATGAAGACCTGGCCGATGCGTGTCATCTGTGCAATGGCGGTGGCAAAGTCGGGTTGCAGTTTGAGTGCCACGGCAGCCAGAATGGCAGCGCCCAGACCGCTGGTCTCAAACAGGTGCGGGCGCTCGCAGGGCAGGTTGAAGACGTTGGCCGTGATCTGCATGGCTGCGTCGCTTTGCGAACCACCGCCTGACACCCGTACCCGCGTGATGGCTTGCCCGCTGCGCTGTTCGATGCGCTCCTTGGCTTCACGCAGGGCATAGGTCAGGCCCTCCAGAATGGCGCGGTACAGGTGGGCGCGCGTGTGCACATCGCCAAATCCGATCACCGCGCCCTTGGCTTCGGGCCCGGGGATCTTGATGCCGGGGTTCCAGAAAGGTTGCAGCATCAGGCCTTGCGCGCCCGGCGGCACGCTGTTGACCA
>CAITZZ010000317.1 GCA_903897005.1 uncultured beta proteobacterium
CGCCAGCGTGGTGCCGACGGCGCCCGCGCCAGCGACCAGAATCCTTGGCCTGCCTGTCACCGGTGAATCGGCCGACCGGTCTTCAAGGCCACCGTGCCGGCGGAGATGCCGTTGACCACATTGGCATAGTTCTGTTGCTGCAAGAACTGCACGGCCTGCCCGGAGCGCGCACCGGAATGGCAGTACACCACGATCTGCCTGGACTTGTCCGGGGCGATGTTTTCATATTCCTGCACAAAGCGATCCAGTGGCAGATTGACCGCGCCCTGGACGTACCCGGAGGCATATTCGCCGGGTGAGCGCACGTCAAGCAGCAATGCATCCTCGGCCCAGGCCGGTGATGTCGAGTCAGACGCAGGGGAAGTCAGATGGCTTAACCAGTTCACACGACGCTTTCAAATTATGTAGCGCTGAATGATAGGTCAAAATGGCACATCAAGCGCTGTGCCGGCCATCGCTTGTGGCAACGGACTTTCTTGGGATCCGGCACGAATATCTCCGGCAGTTGGGGTGGCCCTTTGTCAACACAGGTTTTACCCTGTGTGTCATGCTGCGCACCGCCAGCATGACCCTATGGTCCTGGACAAGGAAAAAATGAAACCATTCAACGCAATTGCAGGAGTATTGATGGCGCTTACGGTATCGGCGCACGCCATCGAGCAGCCCAAGTTCACGGTCTTGCAAACGACCGACGTCTTTGAAATTCGCAAGTACGAGCCCTATGTCGTGGCGGAGGTTGTGGTGGCCGGGCCGGCAACTGACGCTGGCAACAATGCCTTTCCGCTACTCGCAGGCTACATCTTCGGCAAGAACAAGGGCGAACGCAGGTTTGACATGACCGCGCCGGTGACACAGACTGCCGTCGCAGCGCCGGTGAAGCTGGAAATGACGGCGCCGGTGACGCAGACACCCCAAGCGGAAGGCTTTCTTGTGCAGTTCATGATGCCCGGCGCCTACACGCTGGCGACGCTGCCCGAGCCGCTGGACGCAAGAGTCAAGTTGCGCGAGATCCCTGAGCAGACGGTGGCTGTCATCAAGTATTCCGGGACCTGGTCACAAAGCAACTACGACGAGCATCTGGGCATGCTCAAGAAGGCACTGACCCAAGCCAACATCGCAACCCAGGGTGAGCCGGTCTACTCGCGCTACAACGCACCGTTCACGCCCTGGTTCATGCGAACCAATGAAATCTGGTTCAAGGTGAGGTGAGTCTTCTCGTGAAGAACAGTGTCCCTGTCGCCTTATTGATCAAGAATCCAGCGCACCATGTTCCGGATCCTCTCCGGGTTCTCGGTTCTGATGCACTTGTGGTACCCGGTGTCTCCGTCTGGCATCTTTGACACATCGTCGCTTGTCAGGTGCGCGTAGAGATCGGCCTCGGCATTCGGATTGCCCTGATACCTCTTTGCCACGGCTTTGAAGGTCGGGCCTGACTTTTGCTTGGTCAAGCTGTGGCAGGTCAGGCAGTGGTCTTTCATCATCAGCGCCTTGGCTGCCGCCGCATTGCATATCTGCCCGGAGGCCGTCCTGGTGACGGGCGCGCACGCGCTCAGGGTCGCAGCAAGCAACGTTGCTCCGAGCAGCCCGAGGGCGATGTGGGTGTTGTGCTTCATGGTGAACCTTCGCTCGTGGATAAACCGCTGGGGGCCATCTGGCGGGAGGTCGGTAAGACCGGTACTGATGCTTGGCGAACCGGAACATGGCCCCGATGGATGGATAGTGCGCCTCGGTTCTTCAAAAAGCAATGATCGCCATCATGGAAACAGGTATGAACCCGCATTTCTTGCCAATCCGTGCTGCGCCACACGTCCAGCGACAATATCCTGTCGCAACCATCGGCCCGCCTCCTTATGTCTGAGTCTTCTGTCTTGCAAGGTGTTTCCAACTTCCGCGATCTCGGCGGCTACTCTGGCTCCGACGGTTGCCGGGTTCGCCGCGGACGGGTGTTCCGGTCAGACCATCTGGCGAGCCTGACGCAGGACGATATCGCGCACCTGCAGGCACTGGCACTGACCCACAGCATTGACTTTAGAGGGGTTGCCGAACGCGCAGCGTTGCCCTACCAGGTTCCCGGGGTTGAAAACCTTGCTTTATCCATCGAGCCGACCGTGGTTCAACGGCTGCGTGCCCGCATGGCCGCTGGTCAGACTCCGACCACCGAGGACACCGTCGAGGTGATGTGCGAGACCTATCGCGGCTTTGTGCATGACCATGGTCACACCTTCGCTCGCTTCCTGAGGCATCTGCTGACGCACCCCACGCCGGTCGTCTTCCACTGCACGGCTGGCAAGGACCGCACAGGTTTTGCAGCGGCGCTGTTGCTGTCGGTACTCGGCGTTGAGCACGGCACGATCATGCAGGACTACCTTCTGACGAACCAACTGTACCGTCGCATTCCCGCCCTGGAGGGCTCAGGCCCAGCGCACGTCATGGAGGTCGTGTGGCAGGTCCGGCCAGCGTTCCTGCAGGCCGCTTTCGACGTGATCGAGCGCGAGTACGGCGGTCTGGTGGGGTATCTGTCAGGGCCGGTGGGCATGCAG
>CAITZZ010000318.1 GCA_903897005.1 uncultured beta proteobacterium
CTCACCGGTCCCGCGGCGCGGGGCGACACGGCGGCCATTGCACGCCAGGGTGCTGCGGTGGCTGCATGGGATGCGCAAACCGGGGCAGCGTATGAAGCCCTGAGCGCCTTGGCGCTGCGGATGGCGCGTAAAGATTAGGCGGGATCGGACGGGGCTAAAAGGTTTCCCAGTCATCGTCGGACGCCGGTTTGGCGACGGGTTTGGCCACAGCTTTGACGGATGCTGCCACCGGTTTGGGCGCAGCAAGGGCATTGGGTTTACCGATCAAGGCCGGTTTGGCTGCAACCTTGGGAGGCAGTTTGGCCACGGCTGGTGGTGGCGCAATGGGTGTTGGCACCATGCGCGGCGCTGTTGCGTGCGAAACAAGCCCTTCGTGGTTGGCCGACAGCTTGAAGGTCGAAACCACCTGCACCAGTTCCTGCGCCTGGGATTTGAGGCTGCTGGCCGCTGCAGCCATTTGCTCCACCAACGCGGCGTTCTGCTGGGTGGCGTTGTCCATATGGCTCACGGCTTCACCCACCTGCGCCACGCCGGAGGCCTGCTCGCTGCTGGCGGAGCTGATTTCGCCCATGATGTCGGTAACGCGCTTGATGGATTCCACGACCCGGGTCATCGTCTCACCGGCCCGGTCGACCAGCTGGGTGCCTTGCTCTACGCGTTCCACGCTGGCATTGATCAGGCTCTTGATTTCCTTGGCGGCGTCGGCACTGCGGCCGGCCAGGGACCGCACCTCGCTGGCCACAACTGCAAATCCGCGGCCCTGCTCTCCGGCACGTGCGGCTTCCACAGCGGCATTCAGCGCCAGAATGTTGGTCTGAAAGGCGATGCCGTCGATGACGCTGATGATGTCGGAGATCTTGCGGCTGGATTCGTTGATGCCCTTCATGGTCTGCACCACCTCGTTAACCACTTCGCCACCCTGAATGGCGACTGTGGAGGCTTCCGACGCCAACCGGTTCGCCTGCAATGCGGCTTGCGCGTTGCCCTTGACGGTGGAGCCGAGTTCTTCCATGCTGGCGGCGGTTTCTTCCAACGAGCTGGCCTGCTGCTCGGTGCGCGCCGACAAGTCGTGATTGCCCTGGGCGATTTCGGCACTGGCGTTGGCCACCGATTCGGAACTGCGTCGCACATTGGAAACCACGCCGGCCAAACTGGTCCGCATGTCTTCCATGGCGCGCAGCAACTGCGAGATTTCATCCTTACCGCGTGCGTCCATCGGCGCAGTGAGGTCACCTTTGGCAAAGCCCTGGGCAGCATCGACGGCAAACTTCAGCGGCCGCGTGATGAGGTTCGTGATCCACAGGCCCAGCCCGGCGGCCAGCGCCACAGCGGCCAGCACCACGACCAGCAACCCGCTGCGTGCAGTGGAATAGGTTCCCTGGGCACTGGCGTGGGCAGCTTCTACCCCTTTTTTGTTCAGTGCACTCATCACGTCCATGGACTTGAAGAGCGCGCGCAGGGCGGACTGGGACTCGCCATTGAGGTAGGCGACCGAGGCATTGGCCTCGGCGGGACCGGCATTGGAAAGCTCCAGCAGCTTCTTCTGTGCTGCGTAGTAACGGGCAAGGCCTTTCTGGTACTCGCCCCAGGCCTTCTCTTCGTCGGTACTGGTGATCAGCGCTTTGAACTGATCACCGACCTTCGCAACCTTGGCCTTGGCAGCGTTGATGATGTCCTCTTCCGGCGACTTTTCTTCACCCAGGACCGCCATCACGTGCTGCATTTCAGCGCGGCGAATCGCATTCAGATTGCCTTGCAAATCACCAATGTAGGTCACACTGGGCAACCAGTTGGTCGCCAGCTCTTCCGTATTGCCATTGATCTTGTCCAACTGCAGCTTCGCAAAACCACCGGCCAAAGCAGTGGACACGACCAGGACGAGGAAGACCGCGCCCAGTTTGAGGCTGATTTTGATGTCTGAAAAATTCACAATTCTGTCTCCGTTATCAGACTCACGAACCTTCGGATGGAAGTCCGGATTTCGCAAGAC
>CAITZZ010000319.1 GCA_903897005.1 uncultured beta proteobacterium
GCCTGTCGCGAGGCCAATCTGAATTACCCGGTGCCGAGTTACATGTCGCAGCAGGATTGCGAAGAGGTCATCCGCGAGGTATTGCCCAGGAGGGCACCGGCGAGAGCAAGAACACAGCCGGCGACCGGCAAGCTGGCAGCGAAGTCGCAGGTCAAGCGATAACAGGGTTGAACGACAGAAGTTGCCCTAGCGCAAGAAATTCTCTCCAAATCGGCGTAGCATGCGCCAACAATAACTCCTGGACGGGCTATGTTGGGGAACGTGCTCAGCCAACGCTGCAGATCATGAAGCTTCATCTGATTTTGTCAGCGGTGATGGCACGCATGCTCGCGCTCAGGATCGACTACCGAGCGGTGCAGGATGAGGCCGCGATGGAGTCCATGCGGCGAATACTGTTCACTTTCTGGGCTTTTGCGCCGCTGGAAATTGGCCTGGCGCTCTGGTACGGGAATTACAGGTTTCCCGCGACACAGCCGCAGGCGCAAGCCTGGGCGGACTCGCTTTTTCTGCTGCATGCGATCACTGCCGTCACGACACTGCTGCTGATCGCGCTGGTGCGCCGCGTCCTGCACCGATCCCATCCCGGCACCAGAACGGTCATTGCGCTGCAAGTGACGATGTGCCTGACCTATCTGATGTATGGCGTGGCCGTTTCCTATTTTGACCTTGCGGTCGGAGGAACGGAGGCCTTCATTCTGGTCTGTTTTGCCGTGGCCGGTCTTTCACTGATGCGGCCCCTGGTTTCCATGACCTTGTTCAGCGTCACCTTTGCGGCGATCTGGCAAATGCTGCTGCTGAGCGATCAAAGTGGGCAGCAATTGGCCATCTCACGACTTAACTCGACGGCCGCCATCGTCCTGGCGGTGATTGTGTCGGCCATCATTTTTCATCAATACGCCAAGAGCCTGCTCTTGCATCGTGAACTTGAGGTTCTTGCGGGCCAGGATCCTCTGACTTTATTGCCCAATCGCCGTGAATTGATGGAGCGCCTGAAAATGGCACTGAGCCTGTCTGCGCGAAGTGGCAAGTGTGGCGCCTTGTTGCTGATTGACCTGGACCACTTCAAGAACATCAACGATACGCGTGGCCATATCGTTGGCGACGCCTTGCTCAAGGAGGTCGCACAGCGACTCATTGCAAGCGTGCGCGAAGATGATACGGTCGCGCGCTTTGGTGGCGACGAATTCATGGTCATGCTGGAGAATCTTGGAGACGATTTGAATGCCGCCGCTCGGCAGGCCGAAATGGTCAGCGAGAAGATTCTGGAGCAGGTACGTCAGCACTACATCCTCGGTCCGTCGGAGGTGGGTCACAGTACGGCGAGCATTGGCGTCGCGCTGTTTTCTCCAGGCGGACATTCGACAGAAGAGTTGATCAAGCAGGCCGACGTGGCGATGTACCAGGCCAAGGACGCGGGTCGCAATGCAGCGCGGTTCTACGATGCCGAAATGCAGGCCAGGCTGGTAGATCGCGCAGCGATGGAGGAAGATCTCCGTGATGCATTGGAACTCGGACAATTTGTCTTGCACTATCAGTCGCAAGTTGATTCGACCGGTCAGGTGCAGGGGGCAGAAGTACTGTTGCGATGGTTGCACCCAAAGCGTGGACTGATAGCCCCCGGAAAGTTCATCCCCTTGGCTGAAGAGGCCGGTCTGATTGCAGCCATAGGCAGCTGGGTTCTGGAAACGACATGCCTGCAGCTCGCGTCTTGGGCGATGCAGCCGACGATGGCCGGCCTCACCCTGTCGGTCAATGTGAGCTCGCATCAGTTTCACCAGCCCGATTTCGTGGAGCGGGTTAGCCAGATACTCGTGCAGACCGGGGCCGACCCGGAGCGCTTGAGGCTGGAACTGA
>CAITZZ010000320.1 GCA_903897005.1 uncultured beta proteobacterium
ACACCCTCCTACACGCTGGCGATGGCCGAGGTGGCAGAGCAGCAGGGCGTTGACTTGCGCAAGAGCCAGCTGCGGGTCGGCATTTTTGGTGCCGAGCCCTGGAGCAATGCGATGCGCTTGGAAATTGAGGAGCGTCTGGCGCTCAAGGCGATCGACATCTACGGTCTGTCCGAGATCATGGGGCCCGGCGTTGCCTGCGAATGTCCGGCCCAGGCCGGTCTGCATGGCTGGGAGGACCACTTCCTGTTCGAAGTGCTGGACCCCGAGACCCAGGCGCCGGTACCCGAGGGGCATGCGGGCGAACTCGTGATCACGACCCTGACCAAGCAGGCGCTGCCTATGCTCAGGTACCGCACGCGCGATATCACACGCGTCACCACCGAGCGTTGCGACTGCGGCCGCACGCATCTGCGCATCCTGCGCATCACCGGGCGCAGCGACGACATGCTGATCATCCGCGGCGTCAATGTCTACCCCTCGCAGATCGAGGCGGTACTGGTCGGTCGTCCCATGATCGCGCCGCATTACCAACTGCTGGTGGAGCGGCAAGGCACGCTGGATCACGTTACGATCGAGGTTGAGGTTCAATACGGTGTCGACGCGCAGGCGTTTGCGACCATCGCAAGGGACGTGAAGCATCACGTCAAATCGATGGTCGGCATCAGTACCGATGTGGTGGTCAAACTGCCCGGTGAAATTCCACGCTCGCAAGGCAAGGCGGTGCGTGTGCGTGATCTGCGGCCCAAGGAGTAATCAGTGAGCAAGCGACTTGTCAAACTCAGCGTCAATGGGCGTGAGCGCGAAGATGCAATATCCGAGCACACGCTGCTGCTGGACTACCTGCGCGAGCAGCTTGGCCTGACTGGCACCAAGCGCGGCTGTGACGGCGGTGAGTGCGGTGCCTGCACCGTGCTGGTGGATGGCAAGCCGCAGCTCTCCTGTATCACGCTGGCCTGCCGCTGCGAAGGCAGCGAGGTCAGCACCATCGAATCGCTGGCGCAGCAGGGTCGCCTGAGCGCCCTGCAGACGGCCTTCAACGAGAAGCTCGGTACCCAGTGTGGTTTTTGCACGCCGGGCATGATCATGGCGGCGCAAGCGCTGCTGCTGCGCGAGCCGGATCCGAGCGAGGCGCAGATTCGCGAAGCCCTGTCGGGCAATATCTGTCGCTGCACCGGCTACGTCAAGATCATCGAATCGGTTCAGGCGGCTGCCGCAGCCATGGCCCAGACCGCAGGAGAAGCAGCATAGATACCGTTCTCGATCCAAAACGCTCACGCTTGGCCGTTGGCGTGCGCCAACCGCTGATCGACGGCGTCGAAAAGGTGTCGGGGCAGGCGCTCTACACGGCGGATCTGCCCTCGCGTGAGGCGCTGGTGGGCGCCATTCTGCGCAGCCCGCTGGCGCACGCCCGCATTCGCTCCATCGACCTCAGCCGGGCGCGCGCGCTGCCCGGCGTGCGAGCCGTCATCACCGGCGATGAGTGCGACGTGCCCTATGGCGTGATACCGATTGCACAGAACGAGTTTGCGCTGGCGCGTGGGCGCGTGCGCTACTGTGGCGAGCCCATTGCAGCCGTTGCGGCAGTGGACCAGGCGACCGCGCGCGCTGCGCTGGACGCCATCGTGCTCGATCTGGAAGAACTGCCCACCTGCTTTG
Source organism: uncultured beta proteobacterium (assembly GCA_903897005.1). Taxonomy (GTDB): domain Bacteria; phylum Pseudomonadota; class Gammaproteobacteria; order Burkholderiales; family Burkholderiaceae_C; genus Rhodoferax. The sequence goes on from CAITZZ010000320.1 coordinate 1,657, forward strand.
ATGCCCCCAGCGCGCGTGCCGCCGACGCTTTCCAATTGCACGACGATCAACCCGGCAATATTGCGCGTGATGTGGACCACACTTTTGGTGATGTCGAAGGTGGCTTCGCCGCAGCGGATCTGGTGCTGGAGGAGCGTTTTCATTACGCCGAAGTGACGCACGCCATGATGGAGCCCAACGCCTCGCTGGCCAGTTGGGACGGCGAACGTGGCCGCCTGACGCTGCACACGGTGTCGCAGGTGCCTTACTACGTGCACCTGATTCTGGCGCAGTGCATGCACCTCGATGCTTCGCAGATCCGCGTCATCAAACCCTTTGTCGGTGGTGGTTTCGGGCACCGCACCGAGACCCTCAATTTCGAGATCATCGCTTCCCTGCTGGCGCGCGCTGCCCAGGGCACGGTCAAGCTGGAGCTCTCGCGTGAGGAGTCCTTCATCACGCACCGGGGCCGGCCCGAAACCGACGTGCGTCTGAAGATTGGCCTGTCCAGCAGCGGTGTCATCAAGGCGGTTGACTGCGAGGTGGTGCAGCGCGGCGGGGCCTACGCCGGCTACGGCCTGGTGACGATTCTGTACGCCGGCTCCTTGCTGCACGCTATGTACCAGTTGCCGGCCTGCCGCTACTACGGTTTGCGCGTCTATACCAACACACCACCGAACGGCGCCATGCGCGGACATGGCTCGGTCGATGTGCGCCATGCCTTCGAGTCCATGCTCGACACCATGGCGCAAACCCTGGGCCTCGATCCCTTTGCCGTGCGGCGCGCCAATCTGCTCTCGATTCCGCACCGAACCATCAACGATCTGCAGGTCAACTCCTGCGGTCTGGGTGAGTGCCTGGACAAGGTGCAGGCGGCTTCCGGCTGGCACGAGCGCCGCGCCAACATGCCCAAGGGACGCGGTCTGGGCTTGGCCTGTTCGCATTACGCCAGCGGTTCGGCCAAACCGGTGCACTGGAGTGGCGAGCCGCATGCGGTGGTTAACCTCAAGCTCGATTTCGACGGCGGTATCACGGTGCTGACCGGTGCCGCCGACATCGGGCAAGGCTCTTCGACGCTGCTGGCGCAGATGGTGGCCGAGGTCATGCAGCTATCGATGGACCGATTGCGTGTGGTTGCCAACGACAGCGCGGTCACACCCAAGGACAACGGCTCCTATTCCTCGCGCGTCTCCTTCATGGTCGGCAATGCTGCCATCAACGCCGGCAAGGCTTTGCTGCAGATCCTGCTGCAGGCGGCAGCCACCAAGTTCGGCGTGCCGCTGGAGCAGGTCGAGTGCCACGGTGAAAGCTATCTTGTTGCCGGCAGCGACAAGTCGCTCAGCTACAAGGAGGTCGTCACACTGGCCTTGCAGGCGGGCGGCACCGTCACAGCGCGTGGTCACTGGTCAACACCGCGTGAAACCCAGGGCGGCAAGTTCCGTGGCGCGGCAGTGGGAACCAGTGCCGGTTACTCCTATGCCGCGCAGGTAGTGGAAGTGGAAGTGGATGAAGATACCGGCATGGTGCGGGTCGTCAAGGTCTGGGTGGCACACGACTGTGGTCGCGCCATCAATCCGCTGGCCGTCGAAGGTCAGGTGCAGGGCTCGGTCTGGATGGGCATGGGTCAGGCCTTGTGCGAGGAAACGCAGTACCACCAGGGTCTGCACATGCGCGCCAATTTTCTGGACTACCGCATTCCGACCATCGTCGAGTCGCCGCCGATTGAAACCTATATCGTCGAGGCCCCCGATCCGAATGGCCCCTTTGGTGCCAAGGAAGCCGGCGAGGGTTCGCTCTCGGGTTTTCTGCCAGCCCTGACCAACGCCATCGCGCACGCCACCGGGCTGCGGCTACACGAGTTGCCCGCCAC
>CAITZZ010000321.1 GCA_903897005.1 uncultured beta proteobacterium
ATCAGCTTCTCTGCCTCAAGTTCATGCAGCACCTTGGAGAAGTATTCGGGTGTCAGCGACAGGCGCGAAGCCAGCGTCGCCTTGCTCACCGGCAGCGAGACCGTGAAAGTCTGCGGCGCATTACCGGCTTCGGCCTGGCGCTCACTCAGAAGGTAGCCGATGACGCGCTGCATGCCGCTGTGCAGGGCGCCCGACTCGATGTCGCGCACAAGACCGTGCAGGCGTCTGGAAATGCCCGCCAGCATGCGCATGGAAAAGCGCGGATCGCGTTCGATCTCGTCGAACACGGATTGCTTGCTGACGGTCAGCAGCAGCGTGCTGGCCAGCGACTCGGCGTTCAGAATATAAGGTCTTCCGGTAAACATCAGCGCTTCGGCAAAGCTGTGACCGGGTGCCACCAGTTCAATCACCTTTTCCTGGCCGGTCGGCGAGATGGCAAACAGCTTGACCTGTCCCGAAATCACGACGTGAAACTCTTCGCAGTGCTGACCGAAGCGAAAAATGGTGTCGCCGCGCCCGAGCCGACGCACCTGACAGCCTTGCGCTACACGCTCCAACTCGGCTGGCGATAGATCATGGAACAGGGGTAGCACCGCCAGAAAGCGCGGAATATTAAAATCTTCAACGTCCATTGGACAAGTCTCCATCCCGGTTGCATCCAGGCTTTGGCGAATTGTAAGGATAACTACGATGGGTGCTTCAGCAGGGATATAAACGCGCCCGCGAGCAGGGGCGCCAGCATGGCGTGAACAAAAGACAGCGCGACGGAACGCTCGTCCTGCCCCATCAACAGATAGCCCAGCAACAACTGGCCCGCCAGCAAGCCAGCGACGACCCAGCGGCGCCCGCCCGTCCCGGGTTTGCTGCGCTGATCGAGCAAGACCGACCCGACGAGGATGGCGCAGAACAATCCGGACGCCAGGTGCACCAGCGCCGGCCAGTGCACCGCGTGCATTTCCCATGCGCTGGCCGCCGCACCAGTGCCGACCTGCACCAGCAAGGCGACCATGGCCGCCCAGGAAAATGCGTCGAGCGGTCGGTTCCCAGCCGCGTCTGGCGCCGCGGATTCGCGCAGCCACCAGAAGGACAGCAGGAGCAGCACGCCGCAGCCCACGTTCACGACGGTGACCCCAGCCAGACGATAGCCGGGTGTGAGGGGGCCGATCAAGGCCAGGATCACAGTTGTGGCAACCATCCCGAGCACCGCTTGCTTCATCCGCAGCGCTGCCTGACGCTGCTTCCAGTACAGCGCGACGGCAAACAATGCCAGCAGCGCGACGCTCGATGCACAGACCCGGTGCAGCAGCCGTATCGCCTTCTCGGTGGGCGCTGCCAGTGTCGAACTGACGTGCCCCTGCGGGTCAAGCACGCTGGTCAGACGCAATAAGATGCTGGCACCGAGAATGCTCAGCGCCAGCAAGGCGCCCAGCGCGCCAATGCGCCGCCACCAGGCGCGCGAGCTGGCACTGGTCGTCGACAAGTTGGCAGTTTCGCTCATGCCTTACTGCCAGTTCGCAGGGAGCGCAGCACGATCAGCAGGAACATGATGCCACCCACAATGGCGACCAGACCACCCAGGCCCATCAGCCCCATGCCCCAGACTTCCTGGGTTGAACGCAACACCTGCTCGCTGCCGGCGACCTTGCGCTGCACGCCATAGCCGCCGGACCAAACCAGACCCACGATGTGCATCAACTGGCCTACGCCATAGATGGCGGGTTGCCAGGCGGCTGCGCGCGACTGCGGCGCGGCGAAGCCGAGTTGGGGCAGCAGACGATAGACCATGCCCATCATGGCCAGCGTGACGCCGACGATGCAGCCATGGTAGTGCGCGGGAATGCGCACATTGCTACCGCTGATCATGAAGCCGATCATGCCGCCCGCGCAAAACAGCAGCAGCGAGGCAATCAGGCTGGAGCGCAATGGGCGCGCCGTCGGCGTCAGGTGCGGCAAGGGCCAGATCGACCATAGCACCGCGAGCCCAATCGGGCCAATCACCAGGCCGCCGCCGTAGCGCATCAACAGGGTCTGCAGGCGATGGTGTTCTACCGACGTGACATCGTAGGCGAGGTAGATGATCGGTGTCAGAAAGACCGCCAGCAGGGCGATCGCGAACAACAGCGTCACAACCCTTGGTGACAAGCGCAGATTGCTGCCGAGCGACGAAGCCAGCCAGATCCAACCGATCAGCATCAGCAGGGTGTAGGCGAATTGCAAAGCGTGACCACCGCCCCAGAAAAGCAACTCATAGTAGGCGCGCGGGTCGATGGCGCGTGGCAGTGTGAGCCAGGACCAGACGAAGGCCAGCACCGCGATGGCGGTGGCCACCATGGCCGCGTTGAGGCCGAAGCGCAGCGCGCCGTGACCGCTGATGTGTACGCCAACGGGTGCTGCCGCCAGCATCGATCGCAGGCACAGCAAGGCGATACCGGCACCGAACAGCGCCAGGCCGGTCAGAAAGACGCCACCGTCGAGCACCGGAACGTAATTGGCCATCACTGGCGTTGCACTTTGCGCAAAGGGCGCGACGCACATCGTCAGGGTGCCGAGCGCCGCCAGCAGAAACGCCAGCCAGGCCAGCGGTTGCCAGCGTGTCGTTCCGCTCAGGGTCCAGAGCGCACCGCCAAAAGCCAGAAACCAGACCAGCACGGACAGGTCGACATGCACCACCAGCGCCACGCGAAAGAAGTCCGCCACCGGGAACAGCGTCTGCAACTGCGGCGTGCGCGACAGCACCAGCAGAATCGAGAACAGCCCGGATGCCAGCAGCGCTGCCAGGCCCAGCGCCAGCCAGGCCATGGCCAGCGCCTTGCGCGCGTCCTGCGGTATGGGCAGGTCGAACTGAAAGTCAATGGCAGGCGGAGTCTCAATCATTTTGTATTGATTCTTTCAGGGTGATGCGCACCAGGATCGGTCAAATCCAGCACGCGGCTGCGCAACTTTGTGACGGCCGCGCCAGCGTCAAGCATATCGCGACCCGACCATACCACTTCAACCCGGTCTAACGGCACCGATGCGCGCAGTCGCGGCTCGCGCTGGCCCAGCAGGCGCTCCTTGACCCAGCGATCTCCAAGCCGGAATTCGCAATCCGATTCGCGGCAACCGGCGATCAGCACGCCGGAGGCGCCCATGCGCATCGCATACTCAAGAAAAGAGGGCGGTAGCATGGCGGCGCACTCGAGTGTCAGCACCGCCGTGGCGGCATCGCCCAGCACGTCGAAGTCCGCCGCCTGGCGGCAACCGAACACAACAATCTTGTGGGCGCCAGTGAGCGCTCCCATCTTGCGCTGCAGTTCACGGCGCAGCGTCGCCACTGGGGTTTGTGGCATCTCTATGCCCGAGACCATCGCTTCACCGCGCCGAAACGGTGTCGCCGAGGGGCAGGCACCAACGCAGATGCCGCAAGCCGCGCACAGGGCGCTGTCGACCTGGGCTTGCGCCGGGTGTCGGCTGGCATCGGTGCGCACGACCATGGTGACAGCGCCAAACGGGCAGTCGGCCACGCAGCGCGAACAGCCGTTGCAGTTGGCCGGATCAACCCGTGCCGCCACGCGCGGTCGCTCCTCGCGCGTCCGCAGCAAGGGCAGCAGGGCCAACGTCAGTGTCAGCACAGCGGCCAGCAACCATGCACTTTGCGCAGACAACAGGTCCACCAAAGGATGCACGAACTGATAAAACCAGTCGATCGAAAGACGCTGCAGGACATGGCCCGTGTCGGCCGGTCCGAGGCTCAGCACCGGCACCAGCAGCGCCAGCAAGGCCAGCATCCCAAGACTGGCCCGTGTCAGCGAGCGCGGCGGCCAGATGCGCACTCTGGAGACGCGCAGCACATGGACCCACATCGCGGCCAGCAACAAGAGCGGCATGCCGATGTGAACGAACATGATCAGGGAAAAGAAACGGTCGTTCAGCGTGTCGGCGCTGAGAAAGTTGCGCGCCAGCAAGTCGGCGCCCAGCGGCAGCGCCTGCAGCCACTCGGCAGTGGCGGTGACGCTGAAGATGGCCCGCTCGTCCCACAGCAACCACAAGCCGGTGATGCCGGCAATCCAGAGCAGCCATAACAGCGGGATGCCGGTCAACCAGGAGAACCAGCGCACGCCACGAAAATGCCCGCGCAGACCTTCGCGCACCAGATGCAGCAGTGTCAGCAGCATGCAGGCGTCGGCACCGTAGCGGTGCAGGCCGCGCAGCAGTCGACCGAGTCCGCTCGGATCATTTTGCAGGCGCAGCCCCGATTGATAGGCGCCGCTGACGCTGGTGTCATAGAGCGCATAGGCGATGATGCCGCTGAGCACGACCAGCACCAGGCAGAGAAACGCCAGCGCTCCCAGATGACGCCAGGGATTGTGCGCGGCCTCGAAAGCGCGATCGAATGTGCTGGTCGCCAACTCGTCGGCGCTGCGCAAGAAGCGGGTGACTGTCGTCATCGCCGAAGATCAACTGTGGGTGAAGACGAAGCCGCCACTGCCAGTCAGAAAATCGATGATCAGCACCTGGCCGGGTGCCAGGTCGAGGCTGATGCTGCGCGAATAGTTGATGACGCCGTCAGGCCCGTCGGCCAGGCGTGCGTTGAATTGATGTGCGCCTGCGGGAATGGCCAGGCGTCGATAGACCGTGGCGGCACCGTCCTTGCGCAAGCCCAGTGGCGCTGTGCTGACCCGGTACAGCGGCTTGCCGTCCATGTCAAGCTCAACCAGGACCGCGGCGCGCTCCCGCGGGCAGTCCATCTTGTTGCGCATATTAGGTTCCACCTTGGCCAGTTCCTGCGCGCTGCGCTCACGGCAGGCGAATTTGAGTTGGCCCGAGTGGCTGAACGACAGTTTGAGAACTGCCTCGTGGTCGCCCAACTGCCGGTACAGAGGGGAACTCGAAAAGTAGGCGACAACCGCGGCGAACGCGGCGTAGGCCAGTGCCTGCAACAGATAGCGCAGCGGCGCGGG
>CAITZZ010000322.1 GCA_903897005.1 uncultured beta proteobacterium
CCACCGGCCCAGCCGGTGATGGCTGCGGTGAATGTTCAGCACGGCGCCTATGTGGCCAATATGTGCATTGGCTGCCACGGCCCTAGCTTGTCCGGTGGCACTATTCCCGGTGGCCCGCCGGACTGGCCGCCCGCCGCCAACCTGACCTCGGGCCAGGGCAGCGTCATGGGGCGTTACCCGGACGCCAACACCTTCGTGGCCATGCTGCGCTCCGGCAAACGCCCGGATGGCAGCACCATTGCCGTGATGCCGTTTGAATCGCTGCGCGAACTCAACGACACCGACGCGCAGGCGCTCTTCGCGTTCCTGCAGACGGTGCCAGCCCGGTCAACCGGGCAGCGCTAGCGCCCCGGCCCGCGGCAGGGAGAACTTGCCCACCAGTTCGCCCAGCACCGCTGCCTGCTCGCTCATGGAAGCCGCCGCCGCCGCACTTTGCTCGACCAGCGCGGCGTTTTGCTGGGTCATTTGCTCCAGCTCTGCCACAGCCGTCGACACCTGCTCCATGTCGGCGCTTTGCTCGGTGCTGGTGGCCGATATTTCTTCAATGATGCCGGTCACGCGCTGTACCGAGCTGACGATGTCGTGCATGGTTTGGCCGGCCTGGTCCACCAGTTTGGTCCCAACCTCCACGTTGGCCACCGATGCGCCAATCAGGTCCTTCACTTCCTTTGCCGCTGCGGCTGATCGGCCTGCCAGACTGCGCACTTCGCTGGCCACCACGGCAAAGCCACGTCCCTGTTCACCTGCGCGTGCTGCTTCCACGGCAGCATTGAGCGCCAGAATATTGGTCTGAAAGGCGATGCCGTCAATCACACCGATGATGTCCACAATCTTCTTGGAGGATCCCTCAATCTGGTGCATGGTGTGCACCACCTGCGCCACCGATTGCCCACCGCTTTCCGCCACCGAATAGGCAGAGCCTGCCAGTTTGTTGGCCTGCCCGGCCGCATCCGCCGACTGGTGGACCGCCGCGCTCAAACGCTCAATGGTGGAAGCGGCGCGTTGCAGGTTGGCGGCCGTCAGTTCGGTGCGGTTGGACAGGTCCTGGTTACCATGCGCGATCTCGGCGCTGGCGCCACCAATACTAGTCGCCGAACTCTGGACCTGGCCTACCAGCGCAGCCAGCGACTGGATCATGTGGTGCAGCGAGCGCATGACGTCGCCCATTTCGTCCTGGCGGTCCGTGCGAATGGTCACGCGCAGGTCACCCGCGCCAATGGCGCGCGTCAGTTGCACGATTTCATCGAGCGGTTCACATACATTGCGTTGCAGTACCCGGGTACCCGCGCATACCAGCAGCGCGATCACCGACATGATGGCCGCCACCGTCCAAACCGTCTTCAGCCGCTCAGCACCTACCTTGTCCCGCAAGGCAGTAGCGCCCTGTTCGGCCAGGTGCACCAGATCCTGCTGGGCTGCCAGAAAGGCAGCCAGTTGTGGCTGGGTGTCTGACTTGATGTGCGCTTGCACGGCTGCAGCGTCACCGCCGGCCTGCAGTTTTTGAACCTTCTCCAGTGACGCCGCCAGCGCCTGGGCCTTTGACTTGACGGCCTGCAGCGCAGATTTCTCGACCGACTCACTCATCAGCCCGTCCAGGGTTTTTTCGATCGTGGCCACTTCACGCTGGGCTTCAAGCTGGCCCGACTGCAACAATGCCGCCGCACCGGCGTCGGCATTGAGCGCCACGCCAATGCCCCGCAGAGCCTGTGCCTCGCCAAGTCCGCGCCAGCGCGCCGCCAGTTCCAGCTTGCTCTGCTGCTGCGATTGTTCGGCCGCCGTGGCGGCCTGGGACTTGATGGTCCGCACGGCCGAGCCAATGGCCATGGCCACCAAGCCCACGCTCACCAGGATGGCTGGCATCCAGATCTTCAAGGCAATACTGACAGGCCGCATCAC
>CAITZZ010000323.1 GCA_903897005.1 uncultured beta proteobacterium
GCGCCCAGCACCGCCAGCAGCGGGGTCAGCCCGGCTTCGTGGCGCTGCACGGCAATGGCGTAGGCGCTCTCAGCGGCGGCCTGCACGGCGCGCTGCTCGGCTTGCTGGCGCCCAATCGATTGCGCGGAAGCCAGCGCGTCGGTCACCTCGCGTACCGCGTCGATCACGGCCGCGTTGTAACTCTCGATGGCGGCGTCCAGATCGGCGGCGCGACCGCGCAGATTGGCACGCAGTCGACCCCCATCAAAGAGAGGCAGGCGCAAGGCTGGCCCGAGACCCCACTGCTCGCTGCCGGCGCCAAAGAGGCGGTCCAGACCGATGCTGGACGCACCGGCAAACGCCACCAGGTTGATGCTTGGATAGAACTGGCTGCGTGCGCTGCTGACATCCTGCAGCGCCGCCTCAACACGCCAGCGCGCCGCTGTGATGTCGGCACGCCGACCCAGCAAATCCGACGGCACGGTCTGCGCCAGCGCCGCGCTCTTCAAGCCGGCTTGCGCCGGCACGGCGAGTTTCAGAGCCTGTGCCGGCTGCCCTGCCAGAGCATTGATAGCATGCTCGGCCAGTTGGATCTGTTCGCGCAGTGCTTCAATTTGCTGCCGGACCTCGGGCACGGTGCCTTCGCTTTGCCGCACCTCCAGACGTGTGTCCAGACCCGCCTGGAAACGTTGCTGTACCAGTCTGAGGCTATGTTCGCGTTGCGCCAGCACCCTCCCTGCAATCGCTAGTTGCTCGTTCAGTCGCACCAGTTGGAAATAGCTGCGCGCCAGATTGCTGGCCAGCAGCGTGCGAGCCGCTGCCGCGTCGGCCTGCACGGCACGCGCATTGCCAAGTGCTGCTTCCAGCGCCGCCCGGTTCTTGCCAAAGAAATCAAGCTCCCAACTGCCGCTGAACTGTGCCGTACCGGTCTCGTAAATATTGCCTGCCAAGGGCGGCGGAACCATGCCGGTGGCGGTGAACTTCTGCCTTGTTGCGTCCAACCCGGCGCTCAGTTGTGGCCCGCTGGCAGCCTGCACGATGTCGGCACCGGCCTGCGAACGCGCCAGCCTGGCCTGCGCCATCTTGAGGCTCGGATGGTTGGCGAGCGCGCTGTCAATCAGACGATCAAGCTGCGCATCGCCAAACTCGCGCCACCAGGCATCGGTTACAGCCACCGTCGCGCCAGCATCGGAGCCCAGCCCCAGGCTGGAAGCGTCGCGCAGCGTGGCCTGAGATCCGGTACCGCCTGGGGCAGCACAAGCAACCAGGCTCAGAGCCGCCGTCATCGCGAGGCCGCAGGTCGCGGCGCTCCATGTCTTGCGAAGGGAATGATCAAGCCTCATGCGGGCCTCCCGGAATCAAGGGGGTTGAAGACGGCGATTTGACCGGCGCATTGGCCAGCATGCGGCGCAAAAAGCTCTTCAGGGTTTCAAATTCTTCGGCCGAGAAGCCGGCCAGGCAGGCATTCTGGACGCCGCTGAGCACCACCGGAATACCAAGCGCCGCGGCACGCCCCTCCTCCGTCAGCTCGATGTTGACGACACGCCGGTCCTCCACAGAGCGCACACGACGACACAGGCCTTTGGCTTCCAGGCGGTCGAGCAGACGCGTCATGGCGCCGGCATCGAGTTCGCAGCCGCGTGCCAGTTCGGCCACGGTGGAGCCGTGTCCCATAGATAGCCTGAGCAGGGGCAGCCATTGGGCATTGGTCAGGTCGCTGGCTTCGAGCTGGTGCTCAATCTCGTGCGCCAGGCTGGAGAGCACGCGACGCATCAGCAGGCCCACGCTGTCTTCCGGGCGGTAGCCCTGAGCGCGGTAGAAGGTGGGAGTCTTTGGCATAGGGTCGTCGATATTATTTGCTTAGGCAATTATTGTCAAGGCTTTGTTTGGTATGGCAACGGTTTTTGCCGGTGACGATAGGCCGATCAAACCACGGAGTGCCGTCGCCGCGCCAAGCCAGCATCGGCAGTCTGAAGCGTGCCACAATTGGCGGTACTTCTTGAGGTTCTATTCGAAGGAGAGGTCCATGGGCAAATCGGAAATTATTGATTTAGCTCTGCATTTGAAAGCGGCAGAGCGCTACGAGGTTGCAGAGCGAATCATGCAAAGCTTGGACATACCCGACGCTGAAATTGATCGAATTTGGTCGGAGGAGGCAGTGCGCAGAGCGCAAGCGTGTGATGAAGGGCGTATGAAAACATTGCCATTTGCAGCCGTTTTTGGCAACCCGTAATGCAAATTCGGTTTGCCGATATTGCCAACGATGAGTTGGTTGACGCGTGCGATTGGTATGAACAGCAGCAGACAGGACTTGGCTTGCGGTTCAAGGATGCAGTGCGTGATGCGGCGCAGCGGATTGCCCGGACACCGTTATTGTTTCCAGTCGATCTGGAAGACGTGCGGCGTTATGTGATGAACCGGTTTCCTTATACCTTGCGCTATGTGTTGCGCGGCGATGAGGTTTGGGTCGTGGCGGTTTCACACCACCACCGCCGCCCGGATTACTGGGCAGAACGGATCAACAGCCAATGAGTACCCCAGCAATCACCGAGCTCGCTTCGGTACCGGCTCAAAAGCTGTAGTTTCATTCAATGTCTGCCAACAACCCCCGCCCTTCCCCGTCACCCCAAGCCTCGCCGCGCTCGCTCTCCGGCCTGTTGCCTTTTCTGCGTCCCTACCGTGGCCGCATTGGCCTGGCGCTGGTCTTTCTGGTGCTGGCGGCAGTGGCGACGCTGGCCTTCCCGGTGGCCCTGCGCAGCCTGATCGATGGCGGCCTGGTGCAGAGTGACAAGGGCGCGCAGGTCATGGCACTGCGCGAGCACTTTGTCGCCCTCTTTGCAGTGGCAGTGGCACTCGGTCTGTTTTCAGCGGCACGCTTTTACATGGTGAGTTGGCTCGGCGAGCGCGTCACGGCCGACGTGCGTAACGCCGTCTACGCCCACGTGCTGGAGCAGAGCCCGGAGTTTTTTGAGACAACGCAGACCGGTGAAGTGCTGTCGCGCCTGTCAGCCGACACCACACTGGTGCAGACGGTGGTCGGCTCTTCGCTTTCCATGGGTCTGCGCAACACGGTGATGGGCATAGGCGCGCTGGCCATGCTGATCTGGACCAACCCTTATGTCATGTTCCAGGTGCTGGGCATACTGGTGCTGGTGGTCATTCCAGCGCTCTGGTTCGGCCGGCGCGTGCGCAAGCTCTCGCGTGCCAGCCAGGACCGCATTGCTGACTCCAGCGCCATTGCGGCCGAGGTGCTCAATGCCATTCCGGTGGTGCAAAGCTACACCGCCGAGGGCCGCGAAGCGCAGCGCTTCAACACCTCCACTGACAATGCCTTTCGCACCGCCGTGCGGCGTACCAAGGCGCGCGCGGCGCTGGTGGCTTTCGTCATCATCGCCACTTCAGCCGCCCTGCTCTGGGGCCTGTTCCAGGGCACGCAGGCGGTGATGGCCGGACGCATCAGCGCTGGCGACCTGGGCCAGACCGTGATGTACGTGATCATCCTGGCCAGCGCCTTCGCGATTCTGGGTGAGGTCTATGGCGACTTGCTGCGCGCCGCTGGCGCCACCGAGCGCCTGATGGAATTGCTGGCGAGCCGCTCGCCCATCACATCACCAATGGATCCGATCCCCGCCCCGCTTCAGCTGGCAGGCAGCGAAGTTGATTTTGAGGACCTCGTCTTTCATTACCCCTCGCGCCCCAAACAGGCGGCGCTGAGTCACTTTTCATTGCGAGTTCAATCGGGCCATACGGTGGCTCTGGTGGGGCCCAGCGGTGCCGGCAAGAGCACCGTGTTTCAGTTGCTGCTGCGTTTCTACGACCCGGCAGCGGGCCGCATCGTGCTCGACGGTGTCGAGACCCGCAGGATGTCCCTGCACGATCTGCGTCAGCGTATCGGCATCGTGCCGCAGGACGCGGTGATTTTCTCCAGCAGCGCGCTGGAAAACATCCGCTACGGCAAACCGCTGGCGAGCGACGCCGAGGTCAAGGCCGCCGCTCAGGCCGCTTTTGCGCATGAGTTCATCACCGCCCTGCCCGAGGGCTACGACACCTTTCTGGGCGAGCGCGGCGTGCGACTCTCCGGTGGCCAGCGCCAGCGTATCGCCATCGCCCGCGCCATGCTGAAGAACCCGCCGCTGCTGCTGCTGGACGAAGCCACCAGCGCGCTCGACGCGGAGAGCGAACGCATGGTGCAGGCAGCGTTGGAAAGCGCCATGCAGGGCCGCACCACGCTTGTGATCGCGCATCGTCTCGCTACCGTGCAAAAAGCCGATCTGATCGTGGTGCTGGATCACGGCCAGTTGGTAGAACAAGGCACCCACGCCGAACTGGTAGCCCGCGGCGGCGTCTACGCTGGCCTGGCCGCCCTGCAGTTCAACGCCTGACTTCCATTTCCCCCACTCATACCCCCCGCCCTCTCCCGCCCCGCCGGGCGGAAGAGGGAGCCAACAGCCCTATTCGGCCACGTTTTTAAACGAAGGAAGTGCACGTGCCATCGCACGCTGTGGAGCATCAACTAGCTAGTCTGAGGGGCAGTTTCGCTTTTGAGAAGCGCTGCGATGCCGGAAGCAATGATTTCGTGGAAAAGCGCCACACGACCCGCAATCGGCACGCGGTCATTGGCTTTCACCTCTTCCGAGAAACCACGTTGGCGTACGAGTTCAGCAAATCGGTCGATGTCTTCAGGGAGAAGGACGGGGTTGTGGACTAGCTCCTCGTGGCATTCGTAGCAAAAAACGACCGATTCGCCTTCATGGCCCCAGGGGCACGACGAAAATATGCCTTCCGTTTTTGTTCCGCGACGATTCGTGGATCGTCCAAAGAATCGTTCAGCAACATAGTGATGCTTTGTCGCGTGACTCCGTCCCTTGACGGTCGGGCGCGCATATGTATTCTGTTCGCGGTGCAACTGACAATTGCAAATGGCGCAGTGTTCAATCATGGCAAGTGTTAAGACCTTGTAGATCCAATGTCCGCAGAATAGCAGAGATTGATACCTGCTCGGTGTAATAGACCAAGAATGCCAATATCCAATCGAATGTGTACTGCCTTTGTTTAAACACGCGGCCAAATAGGGCTGTTGGCTCCCTCTTCCGCCCGGTGGGGCGGGAGAGGGCGGGGGGTGTGAGTGGGGAAAATATCAACTAAGCCAGCTGTCGCAGTTCGCGCAAGGCGACCGAGACCGGCGCCAGGTCCGCGCTCTGCGTACTGATGTCGCTCAACAGGCGACGCAGGCGCTCAATCTCAGGCGCCTGCTGGGCGCGCCAATCCGTCAGTGGCTCCTGTCTTGACAGCAGGCCGCGCGTGATCTGGCTGGCAATCGAATAAATGTCATCCCGCGCGCTGGCCCGGGCCTGGGTCTGCCACAGGGTTTCGGTGGGCAGGCGATTGATCTGCGCCCGCCAGGCGGTCAGGCCAAGCTCGGCATCAATCGCGAAATAGGCGCGTGCCGCCTGCTCCAGGTCGGTCTTCGCGTGCTGCGCGAGATCGACCAGATCAAGTGCCGGGAAGATGAAATCGAGTGCGCTCAGGTTTTCTGCCAACACCGCCTCCACGCCGGCCTCGACCAGTTTGGCGGTTGCCGCTTGCCAACTGGCATGGGCTGATGAAGGCAGCCAGCCCGCCAGTTGCTTGCGCAATTCGCGCGCTGCCGGCTGATAGGCCTGAATCAGAGTGGGCAAGTCGCTGCTTTGCCCGCGGGCACGCAGCATCCAGCGTGAGGCGCGCTGGGCAATGCTGGTGAGACGGGCCAGCAGATCGAGCTGCAAGCTGGCATCAACCTGGTAGTCCAGCGCATCGATCTGATCCCACAAGGCTTCAAGGTCAAAAACCTCGCGCGCCAGCGTGAAGGCGCGAATCACGTCGGCCGCTGTGGCGCCCGCCTCCAAGGCAATGAAGTTGACGAAGGTGGCGCCGGTGCGATTGACCACCGTGTTGGTCATGAAGGTGGCGATGATCTCTCGCCTGAGTGGGTGAGCGGCAATGGCTGGCGCAAATTTCTCGCTCAGTGCTTTGGGGAAGTAGGCGGCCAGCACGCGCTTGAAATAGGGATCGTCGGGCAGGTTGCTGGTCAGCAGTTCATCAAACACCGACATCTTGGCGTAAGCCAGCAGGACCGAGTTTTCAGGCGCGCTCAGACCTGTCTTGTGTGCCTTGCGCCGGGCGATTTCCTCGTCGGTCGGCAGGAATTCGATGGCCCGGTTCAGGTGCCCATAACGCTCCAACCACTGCAGCAGGCGTTGCTGGCCGTCAAGCAGGTACAGTGGGCGGTGCGCGGCAATATCAAGCGCCTGGGTCTGGTAGTAGTTGTCGGTCAGCACCAGCAAGCCGACCTCATCGGTCATGGAAGCCAGCAAGTCGTTGCGCTGCTTCAGGGTCAGGTCACCGGACTCGACCACGCTGCCGAGCAATATCTTGATATTGACCTCATGATCAGAGCAATCGACCCCAGCAGAATTGTCGATTGCATCGGTATAGATCAGGCCACCCTTCTGCGCAAACTCGATGCGGCCGTTTTGCGTGCACCCCAGGTTGCCGCCTTCTGCCAGCACCTTGCAGCGCAACTCGTTACCGTTAACGCGAAACGCATCGCCCGCCTTGTCACCGACCTGGGCGTGACTCTCAAAAGCCGCCTTGACGTAGGTGCCGATGCCGCCGTTATAGAGCAGGTCCACCGGCGCCAGCAGAATCGCCCGCAACAATTCAGTCGGCGTCAGCTCTTCGGTGTCTATGCCAATGACGGCACGCGCCTCGGGGCTCAAGCGGATTGACTTGGCAGAGCGTGCATAAATACCGCCGCCCTCTGAGAGCAAGCGCTTGTCGTAGTCGTCCCAACTCGATCGCGGCAAGGAAAAAAGACGCGCTCGTTCGGCATGGGATCGTGCCGCATCCGGTGCCGGGTCGATGAAGATGTGCCTGTGGTCAAACGCCAGCAGCAGTTGGATGTGCGGCGACAGCAGCATGCCGTTGCCGAACACATCACCCGACATATCGCCGATGCCGGCCACCGTGAAGGGCGTGGTCTGCGTGTTGATCGACAAGGACCTGAAGTGCCGCTTGACCGATTCCCAGGCGCCGCGCGCCGTGATGCCCATCTTCTTGTGGTCGTAGCCGACCGAGCCACCCGAGGCAAATGCGTCACCCAACCAGAAACCATAGTCAGCCGAGACGCTGTTGGCAATGTCGGAAAAACTGGCCGTCCCCTTGTCTGCCGCCACCACCAGATAGGTGTCGTCCGCATCATGACGCACCACCTTGGGCGGCGGTACGACGGCGCCCTTGACCAGGTTGTCAGTCAGATCAAGCAGGCCGCAAAGAAAAAGCTTGTAGCAGGCCACGCCTTCGGCCAGCGTGGCTTCGCGATCGCTGGTCAAGGGAGGATGCTTCAACACAAAGCCTCCTTTGGAACCCACCGGAACGATGACCGTATTCTTGACGTGCTGGGCCTTCACCAGACCCAGAATTTCGGTGCGGAAATCTTCGCGCCGGTCCGACCAGCGAAGGCCGCCGCGCGCCACCTTGCCGTTGCGCAGATGAATGCCTTCGACGCGCGGTGAGTAGACCCAGATTTCAAACAGCGGCTTGGGCTCGGGCACACCCGGTAGCTGGCGCGAGTCGAGCTTGAAACTCAGGTAGGGCTTGACCGCGCCACCCGCTGCCCTTTGCCAGAAATTGGTGCGCAAGGTGGCCAGCACGCTGGCAAAAAACTGGCGCAGGATACGGTCCTCATCCAGACTGGCCACCTCGGCCAGGTTCGCCTCAATCTGCTGCCTCAGCAAGTGCTGTGTGGTTTCCCTGTCGCCGGTTGCGGCGGGATCAAAGCGGGCGTTGAACAATTCCACAATCGCTTGCGCGATCAGGGCGTTACGGTTCAGAGCAACTTCGATGTAGTTTTGACTGAAGGCAAAACCAAGCTGCCGGAAGTAGCGCGTATAGGCGCGCAGCACGGCGATGGCACGGGCATCGAGCGCGCTGCCGAGCGCCAGTTTGTTCAGGTCATCGCTCTCGACTTCACCGCGCCAGACCAGGCAAAAAAGCTCTTCAAAACGCTGCTTCACACAGGCCAGATCCGTTTCAACCGGCAACTGCAGACCGAGATCGTGAATCCAGAGCAGCGCCTCGGCGCTACCGATGTGGTACGGGTGTTCATCGAGCACCAGCGCGCCCATGCGCTCAAGCACCGGCAAGGAGTCCGACAAAGCGACTTTGCTGGTGCTGTAAATCTTGAAACGCAGCTGCCCCGGGCTCGCATCCAGGGTGCGATAGAGCTTGACGGCCAGCGGCGTTGCGGGCGACAGGGCGGCCAGCATGTCGGTGTCTTCGGCAGCGACTGCCGCCGAAAAGTCCTCGCGATAGGCGATCGGGAAGGCACTGGCGAAGCGCCGTGCCAGCAGCAAGCCCTGTCCTTCGCCGTGAGAGCGCAGCAGTTCGGCGCTGCAGTCGTCCTCCCAGCGCTGCGCCAGTTTGGCTACCCGCGCTTCAAGCGCCGCCAGGTTGACATTCTGGGGTGCGGTGGTTCTGGCGCGCACCAGGTAATGAATGCGCGCCTGCGGGCTGTCGGTCAAGGTCGGTGTGAACTCGATCGACTGCCCCTCCAGCGCGCTCATCAGTTCGTTGCCGACCCGAATGCGCAACTCGGTGTTGAAGCGCTCACGCGGCACGAACACCTGGGCCGAGGTAAACCGGCCAAACGGATCACGCCTGAGGAACACGCGGGTGCGCTGACGTTCCTGCAGGCGCAGGATGCCCATGGCGTGCTCGGTCAGGCTGACGACATCGATCTGGAACAACTCGTCGCGCGGATAGGCGTCCAGTATCGCCTGCAGCGATTTGGCTGCATGACTGTCGGGCACGACACCAGCGCTGTGCATGACCTGAGCGGCCAGCCGGCGTACGCGGGGAATCTGGCTGACGGGAGCCGAGTACGCAGTCGAGGTGTAGAGACCCAGAAAGCGTGTCTCGCCAACAAGGGCTCCATCGGCGTCGAAACGCTTGACACCAATGTAGTCAAGCCAGGCCGGACGGTGCACGGTGGCGCGCGTCATGGCCTTGGTCACCAGCACCAGCTCATTGGACTCCAGCAGGGCCACAGCGCCGCTTGGCAGGGGCGTCTCCTGGGTCTGTGCGGGTCCGCGCAGAATGCCCAAACCTGAATCCGGGCAGGCCAGCAGGCTGACACCGTCGGCGTCACGCCTGAAATCGTAATCACGCGCACCCAGGAAAGTGAAATGACGGTCCTGCAGCCAGTGCAAGAACTCAATACCTTCCTGCCGACTGTCGGCGGATAGCGGTGAATTTTTTGCTGCATCGCTGACGCTCTGGACGCGCTCCAGCATGGCAGACCAGTCCTGCACGGAACTGCGCACATCGCCCAGTACCCGGGTCAACTCCTGTGCCAGCGCCTGGCGCTCAGGCTCGCTGAGAATGCGGTCGCACTCGACCAGAATGAGCGATTCGATCGGATTTTTTTGCCCCAGGGCGAGCGCCGCAGCCACGCTGCTGGCGCTGACGACTCGGCCGGCAGCGTCGCGTACCACGCTCATCAGGGGATGCACAATCCAGTGCGCGGTACGGCTGCTGCGGTTGACGGCCATGGTGACAGAGTCAACCAGGAAAGGCATGTCGTCATGCACGATCTGCAGCACCGTGTGCTCACTGACAAAGCCGTCTTCCGACAGCGTCGGGTTGTAGACCCGCAGCCGGGCGCTCTGCGCGGCGTGCGGCGCATCCAGCAAGCGCCAATGTGCATTGGCAATGGCATACAAGGCGGCCGGGCCGCGCGCCGCCATTTCGTCGGGGTCGGCGTTTTCAAAATAGGCGGCCATGAAACTGCTCTGTCGCTGGGCTTCAGCGCCTGCATGTTCCTGCATGTAGTTCAGTAGTTCGTCAACGTGGGAACTCATCATGATTCTTCCTGAAGTTCTTGGAGTCTTATTGCAGAGGGCCTTTGAGCGCCTGCGGCAAGGGAAACTGCATCACAGCAATGCCCTCTTCGATCAGGGATTCGGTTTCTGCGCGCGAGGCCTGGCCACGGATGCCGCGCTCCTTGCTCTCACCGTAATGAATCTTGCGTGCTTCCTCAGCAAAGCGCTCGCCAACGTCATCGGTGCTGGCCAGCACACGCCGTGCCATGGTCATCCAGGCGGCTTGCAGGGTCTGCTCGGCGCCTGCCACGGCGACCGTCGCTTGTGCTGGCGCGGTCTCATCAGAGGCAAAGCCGGTAAGATTCAAACGCGGCGCGCTGAGCTTCTTGGAAACGCTTGCTGTGCCACAAACGGGGCACTCGATCAACAAGCGCTCGCGCTGGCTCTGGAAATCTTCTTCCGAGGCAAACCAGCCCTCAAAGACGTGGTTCTGGCAACACGCAAGGTCAAGAACTTTCATGCTGACATTATCGGGCGATATCGGCCTCGACAACACCCTGCCAGGTCAATGCCCAGCTACCGCAAAGGACGTTTTGCAACCAGAGTGCCGCCGTCAGTGTCTTGCCATCCGTGACCTGACCATCGCGACACCACTCCAGCAGTTGCGCCGGGCTGGCCGTGAAGACCTCGAGAAACTCACCCACATCGAGTTGGCGCTCGCCCGCTGTCAGGCCGCGCGCAAACCAGATGTCAATAAACTCGGTGGAGTAGGAAACAAGCGGATGCAGGCGCCCGGCCAGCGCCCACTGGTCGGCACGGTAGCCGGTTTCTTCGAGCAGTTCACGCTGTGCGCATGACTGGCTGGCCTCGCCGGGATCGAGCTTTCCGGCGGGAAACTCGATCATCACCTGAGCCACCGGATAGCGAAATTGCCGCTCCAGCACCACTTGCATCTGGCCCTGGGCATCGCTCAGCAAGGGAACAATCATGACGGCACCCGGATGGCGCACATACTCGCGCACAGCGCTGGTATGGTCGGGCAGTCTCACCGTGTCGCGAAAGGCGTGCAGAAATTCGCCCTGGAACAGTTCCTTGCTGGAGAGCTGGTGCTCGGTCAGATGGCGATCATCCATCGACGGACCAAAATGACCGTGTCAGGTGCCCAGCATCTGCACGATGGCGTTGGCGCACAAGGCCATCAGGCCACCGGGCACGATTCCAAGCAGCAGCACGAGTGCGCCATTGACTGAGAGGACGGCACGCACGTCCAGCGGTGCCGAGACATCACTGGCAGTAATCGGCTGATCAAAGTACATCACCTTGACGACCCGCAGGTAATAGAAGGCGCCGATCAGTGACATCATGACCGCAAAAATGGCAAGCCCGAGATCAAAGAGCTGACCCGACGCTACCAGGGCCTGCAGCACCGAGAGCTTGGCGTAAAAGCCGACCATCGGAGGTATGCCGGCAAGCGAGAACAGGCAGATCGCCATCACCGCCGCGTAAAACGGGCTGCGCTGGTTCAAACCCGCGAAGTCACTGATCTCTTCGCTCTCGAAACCATCACGCGAGAGCAGCAGAATGACGCCGAAGCTTGCCAGCGTCGTCAGTACATAGGTGACGACGTAAAACATGGAGGAGCTATAGGCATTGGCCGCGGCGTTGCTGTTGCCGTTGATGACGCCCGACATCAGTCCGAGCAGGACAAAGCCCATATGCGAAATGGTCGAAAACGCCAGCATGCGCTTGAGATTGGTCTGCGCGATGGCTGCCAGATTGCCAATCAGCAAGGAGCCTACCGATAACACCATGAGCATCTGTTGCCAGTCGATCGCCAGCGGCAACATGCCCTCAACCAGCAAGCGGATGATGATGGCAAAAGCAGCCAGTTTGGGCGCGCCACCAATCATCAGGGTGATCGCTGTGGGCGCACCCTGATAGACATCGGGGATCCACATGTGAAAGGGAACCACGCCGAGCTTGAAGGCCAGACCTGCCACCACAAAGACCAGACCAAACACCAGCACGCGGTGGTCGACCTGCCGTGAAGCGATGGCCTTGAAGACGGCGTTGATGTCGAGCGATCCGGTCGCGCCGTACATCATGGACAGACCATAGAGCAGGAAACCCGAGGCCAGCGCACCCAGCACAAAATACTTCATGGCGGCTTCAATCACCACCGGGTTGTCACGCCGCAGCGCCACCAGCGCATAGCTCGACAGCGTCAGCAACTCCAGCCCCAGGTAGATAACCAGGAAATTGTTACCCGAGATCATGACGAACATGCCAAGCAGGGACAGCACGCTCAAGCTGAACAGTTCACCACCGCGCAGCATGCCGCGGGCAGCGGCGTAAGGGCGGCCATAGACCAGGGTGACCATCACGGCAATGGTGGCAAAACACTTGAGCCAGTTGCCCATCTGATCGCTCACCACCATATTGCCGAAGCCATAAATGGTGGTGCCAGCACTTGCATAAGCGGCTTGCAGGGCAGCGACCACGGCCAGCGTCAACAGGGTCAGCAAATAGGTTCCGGTGCGCTGCGCACTCTTGACGCCCAGATCAACCAGCGCAATCGCGCAGGCCATGGTAAGCAGGATGATTTCCGGGTAAACCGAAATCCAACTGAGTTTGTCGATCATTTTCTGTTTCTCTGTTCAATTGGGTCAAGTCAGACTGATCAATTCAGCTTGGACAACGCCACGTGCTTGAGTAATTGCGCCACAGACGAATCCATGACATCGGTAAATGGCTTCGGATAGATGCCCATGTAGAGGACGGCCACGGCCAGCAGGCTCATGACCAGAAACTCGCGACTGGAAATATCCAGCAGTTCCTTCACATGCTTGTTGGCAACCGGTCCGAGGTAAACGCGCTTGAACATCCACAAGGTGTAGGCAGCGCCGAAAATCAGCGCACTGGCGGCCGCAAAGCCGAGCCAGAAGTTGCTCTTGACTGCACCCAGAATGACCATCCACTCACCGACAAAACCGGCAGTACCCGGCAAGCCGCAATTGGCCATCGCGAAGAACAGGGCAAAGGCGGTGAACTTGGGCATGGTGTTGACGACGCCGCCATAAGCAGCGATTTCACGTGAATGCACACGGTCGTACAGGACACCGATGGAGAGGAACATGGCGGCCGAGACAAAGCCGTGCGCGATCATCTGCACGATGCCGCCGGAGACACCCAGATCGTTGAAGATGAAGAATCCCAGTGTGACAAAACCCATGTGCGCCACCGAAGAGTAGGCGACCAGTTTCTTCATGTCCTTCTGAACCATGGCGACCAGGCCAACGTACACGACGGCAATCAGGGACAGCGCAATCATTAACCAGGCCCATTCACGGGCCGCGTCGGGCGCGATTGGGAGCGAAAAGCGCAGGAAACCGTAGGCGCCGAGCTTGAGCATGATGGCTGCCAGCACGGCCGAGCCGCCGGTAGGTGCCTCCACGTGCACATCAGGCAACCAGGTATGCACTGGCCACATCGGCACCTTCACGGCGAAAGCAGCGAAGAAAGCAAAGAACAGCAGCGTCTGCGTCGTGCCACCGAGCGGCATTTTGTGCCACAGCGCCAGATCGAAACTGCCACCGGACTTGGTGTAGAGAAAGATCAGGGCAACCAGCATCAACAGCGAGCCCAACAGCGTGTAGAGGAAGAACTTGAAAGCCGCGTAAATCTTGTTCGGACCGCCCCAGATACCGATGATCAGGTACATCGGGATCAGCGTGGCCTCGAAAAACACGTAGAACAGCATGCCATCGAGCGCGCAGAAGACACCGATCATCAAGCCGCTGAGGATCAGGAAGGCACCCATGTACTGGTTTACGCGCTTGGTGATGACCTCCCAGCCGGCAATCACGATCACCACATTGATGAAGGCTGTCAGCAGCACGAACCAGAGCGAAATGCCGTCAACGCCCAGGTGGTAATTGACATTGAAGCGGGCAATCCAGGGTGCCTTTTCGACAAACTGCATGGCAGCGGTGCCGAGTTTGAAGCCGTCATACAAAGGCAGCGTCACCAGAAAACTGGCAATCGCACCAATCAAGGCGACCCAGCGCACGGAGCGCGCCTGATCGTCACGACCCAATGCCAGCAGCACAACACCAAAAGCAATTGGTGTCCAAATAGCCAGGCTCAACAATCCCATTTTTCTTATTCCTAATCAGTTGGGTACAGAGGGCATCATTTCAGCCATACAAAATACGTCATCAGCACAAAAACACCCAGGATCATGCCCAGCGCGTAGTGGTACAGATAACCCGTCTGTACCCGACGCACGGTGCCGGATACCCAATCAACCAGTTTCCACGAGCCGTTCACCAGACCGCCATCAATCACGTACTCGTCGCCACCCTTCCACAATCCGGTACCGAGGGCTCTGGCGCCGCGTGCCAGCACGTTCTCGTTGAACCAGTCAAGGTAGTATTTGTTCTCAAGCAGTGTGTAGATCGGCAGCGCGGCCTTCTTGATCGCCGTCGGCAATGCCGGATTGATCATGTACATGTAGTAGGAGGTCGCGACACCCGCCAGCGCCAGCCAGAACGGCAGCGTGGTCAACGCATGCCACGCCATTTGCACCGGGCCGTGGAAGGCCTTGGCCATTTCCTTCAGCGCTTCATGCTTTTCCGCGAAGAAAATGGAATCCTTGAAAAACGCACCATAGAGCATTGGCTCGATGGTCATGAAGCCGATCACCACCGAAGGAATGGCGAGCAGGACCAGCGGCACGGTGACCACCCAGGGCGACTCGTGCGGAAGCTGCGGCTCGTTGTGGTGGCCATGGCCATGACCGTGATGCGCGTCCGGGTTCTGGTCAAAGCGCTCCTTGCCGTGGAACACCAGGAAATACATGCGGAACGAATAGAACGCCGTAATGAAGACACCGGCCAGCACGGCAAACGAAGCGAAGCCGGCGCCCGGCAGATGGCTCTCGTGCACCGCTTCAATGATGCTGTCCTTCGAATAGAAGCCGGCGAACAGCGGTGTGCCGATCAGGGCCAGCGAGCCCAGCAGGGAGGTGATCCAGGTGATGGGCATGTACTTGCGCAGACCGCCCATCCAGCGGATGTCCTGGTTGTGATGCACGCCCATGATGACCGAGCCGGCAGCCAGGAACAGCAGCGCCTTGAAGAAGGCATGGGTCATCAGGTGAAACACCGCCACCGAGTAGGCGGAAGCGCCCAGAGCCACCGTCATGTAGCCCAACTGAGAAAGCGTCGAATAGGCCACGACGCGCTTGATGTCGTTCTGGATGATGCCGAGAAAACCCATGAACAAGGCCGTGATCGCGCCGATCACCAGCACGAAATTGAGTGCCGTCTCGCTCAGTTCGAACAGCGGCGACATGCGCGTTACCATGAAGATACCGGCGGTCACCATGGTCGCCGCGTGAATCAGGGCAGAGATCGGTGTCGGGCCTTCCATCGAATCAGGCAACCAGACGTGCAGCGGGAACTGCGCTGACTTGCCCATGGCGCCGATGAACAGACAGATGCAGATGACGGTGATGAGCATCCAGTCGGTGCCCGGAAAACTGAGCTTGGCCAGGTCTGCCGCCTTGGCAAAGGCTTCGGTGTAATTGAGCGTACCGGCAAAGGCAACGATCAGACCGATACCGAGGATAAAACCAAAGTCGCCGACCCGATTGACCAGGAAGGCCTTCATGTTGGCAAAAATGGCAGTCGGCTTGTTGAACCAGAACCCGATCAGCAGGTAGGAAACCAGACCCACCGCCTCCCAGCCAAAGAACAGTTGCAGCATGTTGTTGCTCATCACCAGCATCAACATGGAGAAGGTAAACAGCGAGATGTAGGCGAAGAAGCGGTTGTAGCCGTCATCTTCTTCCATGTAGCCCACGGTGTAGATGTGGACCATCAGCGAGACAAAGGTCACCACGCACATCATCATGGCGGTCAGTCCATCGACCAGAAAGCCAATCTCCATCTTCAGGCCGCCGACCACCATCCAGGTGTACAGGGTCTCGTTGAAACGCGCGCCGTCCAGCGCGACGCTCTTGAGCGTCATGGCAGACAGAACGAAAGACAGAAACACGCTGAAAATCGTCAGCGAATGCGACATGCGCCGGCCGATCCAGTTACCACCAAACTTGGTACCCAGAATACCGGCAACCAGCGCCCCCACCAGTGGCGCCATGGGCACCGCGAGAAGCGTCGAGAGAGAAAGGGTTTGACTCATCTTATTAACCCTTGAGCATATTGAGTTCGTCCACGTTGATGCTTGACCGGTTACGGAACAAGAGCACCAGAATGGCCAGACCGATGGCCGATTCGGCAGCAGCGACGGTCAGAATAAAGAATACGAAGATCTGGCCGTGCATGTCGCCCAGGTAGTAGGAAAATGCGACGAAATTCGTGTTGACCGCCAGCAGCATCAGTTCAATCGCCATCAAGAGGACGATCAGGTTCTTGCGGTTCAGAAAGATACCGATCACGGACAGCGCAAACAGCATGGCCCCGAGCGATAAAAAGTGTCCAAGAGTCAGGGTCATGCTTTGTTCTCCGCAGTAGGTGCAGCGCCGGCGTCATCAGAGGGCGCCACCTGGGTCGATGCCATCTTGAGCACCGTCATCCGGTCCTGGGCCTTGACCCGGACCTGCACCGTGGGGCTGATATGTTTGCTGTCCTTGCGCTCGCGCAGTGCCAGCGCAATCGCCGCCACCATCGCTACCAGCAAGATGGCTGCAGCAATTTCAAGCGGGTAAAGGTATTGTGTGTAGAGCAGTTTGCCGAGCTCGCGGGTGTTGGATAACTCCACCGTGGCCTTGCCCAGCGCCGCTGCGGCGTGGGGCTCCTCGTTGACCCTGAAGCCCCCCATCAACACCGCTGCCATCTCCAGGGCAATCAGCACGCCGACCACAGCTGCCAGCGGGAAGTGCTTCCAGAAGCCCTGTCGTGCGCTGTCGACATTGATGTCGAGCATCATCACGACAAACAGGAACAGCACCATCACGGCGCCGACGTAGACCAGCACCAGGGCGATGGCCAGGAACTCCGCCTTGAGCAAAAGCCAGAGCGCAGCCGCCTGAAAAAATGCCAGCACAAGGTACAACACGGCATGCACCGGGTTGCGCGCGGTAATCACGCGAAATGCTGCTATCAGCAGCAAAATCGCGAAGAAATAGAAGAGACCGGTCTTGACGTCCATGTGTCGTTACTTTTTTTCGATGGTCTTAGGGTTGTAGGTAAGGCTTGGCAGCGTTATCTGAATTTGGCATCGGCGGCTCTGGCCGCGGCGATCTGGCCTTCGTAGCGATCACCCACGGCGAGCAACATCTCTTTGGTGAAATACAGATCACCGGGAGCTTCACCGTGGTACTCAAAAATGGAAGTCTCCACGATCGAGTCGACCGGACAGCTTTCTTCGCAAAAGCCGCAGTAAATGCACTTGTTGTAATCGATGTCATAGCGCGTGGTGCGGCGTGAGCCGTCGGCACGAACGTCGGATTCGATCGTGATGGCCATCGCCGGGCAGACCGCCTCGCACAATTTGCAGGCGATGCAGCGCTCTTCGCCGTTGTCGTAACGACGCAGCGCGTGCAGACCCCGAAAACGCGGCGACAGCGGCGTCTTTTCTTCAGGATACTCGAGCGTGATCTTGCTGCGAAAGGCGTACTTGCCGGTCAGGGCCAGGCCCTTGAACAACTCGCTCAGCAGAAAACTGGACAAGAAGTCCTTCAGCGAGAAGGAACTTTCGTTCGACGCTGCAACAGAACTTGAGGTGGTAGTAGACATAGACAGCTCGAATTACTTCCAAATGTTCCAGGGGGTCTGCATCCACAAGCCGACCACGACCAGCCAGACCAGGGTAACCGGAATAAAGATCTTCCAACCCAGGTGCATGATCTGGTCATAGCGATAGCGCGGGAAGGAAACCCGCACCCAGATGAACATGGTGACGACGGCAAAAGATTTCAGACCAAGCCAGACAAAACCCGGAATCCAGTTGAAGACGACGCTGTCAACCGGCGACAGCCAGCCGCCCAGGAACATGATGGTGGCCAATACCGACACCAGCCAGATGTTGGCGTACTCTGCCATCTGGAACATGGCCCAGGACATGCCGGAGTATTCGACCATGTGCCCGGCCACAATTTCCGACTCGCCCTCGATCACGTCGAACGGCAGCCGATTCGTTTCGGCCAGACCGGAAATAAAGTAGACAACAAAGATTGGCAGCAATGACAACCAGTTCCAGGACAGGAAACTCAGGCCCATCTGGGCAAAATAACCCTTGCCCTGCCCGGCGACGATGTCGGTCAGGTTCAGACTGGCCGAAACCATCAGCACGATAACCAGACAGAAACCCATCGCGATTTCGTAGCTGACCATCTGTGCGGAAGCACGCATGGCTCCCAGGAACGGGTACTTGGAGTTGGATGACCAGCCGGAAATAATCACGCCGTAGACTTCCATCGAAGTCACCGCCATCAGAAACAGCAGACCCGCATTGATGTTGGCGCAGGCGATCTCCGGGCTGAATGGAACGACCGCCCAGGCCGCCATGGCCGGCATGACGGTCATGACCGGACCCAGATAGAACAGGACCTTGTCAGCCGCCGCTGGCCGGAGAACTTCCTTGGTCATGAGTTTGAGCGCGTCGGCGATCGGCTGCAGCAAGCCCCAGGGTCCGACCCGGTTCGGACCCATGCGGACCTGTGCCCAGCCCAGCAATCGGCGTTCCCACAGCGTGGTGTAGGTCACAAGGCCCATCACCAACATCAGAACCAGCACGACCTTGACAAGCGCCCAGAGCACCGGCCACGCCAGACCGGTCCACCAGGAGGCTTCCAGCAAACCCTGACCCAGGGCAAAAATTGTGTCAATCATGCCGTCACCTCCTGCGCAGCATTGCTTCGTTTGGCATCGGCCGTGAGTTGCAGACTGGTCGAGCGGCGCAGCAGCCCGTCGAGTTCATAAATGCCGGCAACCACCGGAGACCGCAGAGCGGGCTTGAGATCAATTGCGGCTTGCGTTGCATTGCTCAGAATCTGGTCGGACAAAATCGTCTGTCCCTGAGGCGGCAGACCACAAACCTTGCCCAGCACTTCCTGGGAAGACTCAAAATCAAATCCCGGGATCTCCAGCAGATTGGCCAGAACCCGCAGCACTTTCCAGGCAGGCCTGGTTTCGCCCAGTGGCTTGACTACCGCATGGAAACTCTGGACTCGTCCTTCTGCGTTGACAAAAGTACCGGACGTTTCAGTGAACGGAGCAATCGGCAGCAAGACGTCGCTGAAGGCCATGTTCGTCTTGAACGGGCTGAGCGTCACCACCATCGCGGCCTGCTTCAGACCGTCCAGCGCAGCGGCGCCGGCGGCTGAATCAAATTCAGGCTCGTTGTTGAGCAAGAGCACCGCCTTCAAGGCGCCAGCGAGCATCTGCCCTGCATTCTTGCCG
This sequence comes from uncultured beta proteobacterium, assembly GCA_903897005.1. Lineage (GTDB taxonomy): Bacteria > Pseudomonadota > Gammaproteobacteria > Burkholderiales > Burkholderiaceae_C > Rhodoferax. The sequence goes on from CAITZZ010000323.1 coordinate 19,265, forward strand.
TCGGCCCCCGGCAGCGCCGCAGCGAGCTGCGCACCCACTGTGTTGGCAGCTTCTGTCAAATAACCGACGCTGGCGCCCGTTTGCTCGCCAATCCAGTTGGCCAGCGCCAGCAAACTCGATGCCCTGGCGTGATGGGCCGCGCCGTTGCCAAGCAACACAGCTTTGCGTTCACCCGCCAGCAGGGACCTGGCGATGGCTTTGGCGGAGTCACTTGCAACGCCGTCCGCAGGCGCCGCGACGCCCTTTTCGGCGGCCACTGCAGCAGCTACATCAGCGAGCGCCTGCACCCAACTGGTGTCGCGCGCCAACAAGGTGTTGGCAACCGGCATCGCCCAGTCTTGTGCCGCTGAACCAATCACACTGAGCACACAGCCGGCGCGCACGGCCTGGCGAATTCTTTGCGCAAACAGCGGATGATCCTTGCGCAGATTGGAACCTACCACCAGCGCGCTTTGCAGGGTGGACAGGGAAGCGATGGTGCGCCCCAGATGGCGAATCCCTTCGACTGCCGGAAACTCGGCGTTGCGCAGACGGTAATCAACGTTCGGGCTGCCCAGTGCGCTCATCAGGGAACTGGCAAGAAACAATTCTTCCAGCGTGCTGTGCGGACTGACCAGCGCGCCTATGCTCGCCGCGCCGTGCTCCTTCCTGATTCCCTTCAAGCCCTTGGCAACATAGGCCAGAGCCGTCTGCCAGTCGACGGTAACCCAGGCACCGCCCTGCTTGAGCATCGGGCTGGTCAAGCGCTCATCGCTGCTTAATGATTCGTAGGAGAAGCGATCGCGGTCCGCAATCCAGCATTCGTTGACAGCTTCGTTTTCCAGTGGAACAACGCGCATCACCTTGTTGTTCTTGACCTGCACAATCAGATTGGCGCCGGTCGAATCATGCGGGCTGACCGACTTGCGCCGCGCCAGTTCCCAGGTACGTGCGCTGTAACGGAAGGGTTTGCTGGTGAGCGCGCCGACCGGGCAGATGTCAATCATGTTGCCTGACAGTTCAGAGTCCACAGACTGGCCGACGAAAGACTCGATTTCGGCATGCTCGCCGCGGTGCGTCATGCCAAGTTCCATCACGCCGGCCACTTCCTGACCAAAACGGACGCAACGAGTGCACTGGATGCAGCGGCTCATTTCCTGCATCGAAATCAGGGGTCCGACCTGCTTGACCGCGACAACCCGTTTTTCTTCTTCGTAACGCGAAGCGGAGCCACCGTAACCGACCGCCAGATCCTGCAACTGGCACTCGCCACCCTGGTCGCAAATCGGGCAATCCAGCGGGTGATTGATGAGCAGGAACTCCATCACGGACTTCTGCGCCTTGACAGCCTTCTCGCTGCGCGTGCGAATCACCATGCCCGGGGCCACCGTGGTGGCGCAAGCCGGCATCGGCTTGGGCATCTTCTCCACATCGACCAGACACATGCGGCAACTGGCGGCGATGCTGAGCTTCTTGTGATAGCAGAAATGCGGAATGTAGGTGCCCGCCTGATCGGCCGCATGAATGATCGTGCTGCCTTCAACAACCTCTATCTTCTTGCCGTCGAGTTCAATTTCAATCATATTGGGACTCGTTCAGACGTAAGCCGGGACCATGCAGGTCTTGTGCTCAACGTGATACTCAAATTCAGGACGGAAATGCTTCAACATGGCCCGCACCGGCATCGCCGCTGCATCGCCGAGTGCGCAAATGGTTCGCCCCATGATGTCCTCGGCCACGTTATCCAGCAGATCCATGTCGCTTGGCCGCCCCTGCCCGTTTTCAATGCGCTCCACCACCCGGTACATCCAGCCCGTACCCTCACGGCACGGTGTGCACTGGCCGCAGGATTCATGCATGTAGAAGTAACTCAAACGCTGCAGGCTCTTGACCATGCAACGGCTGTCGTCCAGCACGATGAGTGCGCCGGAGCCCAGCATGGACCCGGCCTTGGCAATGGAGTCATAGTCCATCGTGCAGTCCATCATGATCGAGCCCGGCAGGATAGGCGTGGACGAGCCCCCCGGAATGACCGCCTTGAGCTGGCGACCCTTGCGTACACCACCAGCGAGTTCGAGCAACTTGGAAAAAGGCGTACCCATCGGGATTTCGTAATTGCCCGGCAGTTCAACGTCACCACTGACCGAATAGATCTTGGTGCCACCGTTGTTCGGCTTGCCGCATTCCAGATAGGCCTTGCCGCCGTGGTTGATGATCCAGGGCACGGCCGAAAAAGTCTCGGTATTGTTGATGTTGGTCGGCTTGCCATACAAGCCATAGCTCGGCGGGAATGGCGGCTTGAAACGCGGCTGCCCTTTCTTGCCCTCGACCGATTCCAGCAAAGCGGTTTCTTCGCCACACACATAGGCGCCGAAGCCGTGAAAGGCATGCAGCTGAAAACTGAAACCGCTGCCCAGAATGTTGTCACCCAACAATCCGGCCGCACGCGCTTCCGCCAGCGCCTCTTCAAAACGTTCGTAAATCTGGAAAATTTCGCCGTGAATGTAGTTGTAGCCCGTGCCGATATTCATCGCATAAGCGGCGATCAACATGCCTTCAATCACGATGTGCGGGTTGAATTGCAGGATTTCGCGGTCTTTGCAGGTACCGGGCTCGCCTTCGTCCGAATTGCACATCAGGAACTTCGGCCCGGCAAACTGGCGCGGCATGAAACTCCACTTCAGGCCAGTCGGAAAACCGGCGCCGCCGCGTCCACGCAGACCGGATTCCTTGACCGTCGCGATGACCTGGTCGGGGGTCAGACCCTCGCCACCATCCTTGCCAAGAACCTTGCGCAGCGCCTGGTAGCCGCCGCGCGCCTGGTAGTCCTGCAGACGCCAGTTGCTGCCATTGAGGCCAGCCAGAATCTGCGGGCTGATGTGACGCCCGTGGAAACAGGTCTGCGCGCCGCTGGATTGAAACTGGGCGAGGATATTTTCAAGCGCCATTATTTATTCCCCTGGGCGCGCAGGCCGTCGACCAGTTGATCGAGCTTGTCGTCACTCATGAAACTGCACATGTGACGGTCGTTCACCAGCAGCACAGGGGAGTCGGCGCAAGCGCCCAGACACTCGCACTGCTGGAGTGTGAACAGGCCGTCAGCGGTGGTCTCTCCCATGCCGATGTCGAGTTTTTCCTCCAGGTGCTTGAGAGCACGGCCGCCGTCGCGCAACTGGCACGGCAGATTGGTGCAGACATTGAGCTTGTACTTGCCCACCGGTTGCTGGTTGTACATGTTGTAGAAAGAGGTGACCTCGTGCACGGCGATCGGCGCCATGCCAAGATAGTCGGCCACCAGCTTTTCGCTCTCGGCACTGACGTAGCCGAGTTCCTGCTGAACGATGGCCAGACAAGCCATGACGGCTGACTGTTTCTGGTCAGCCGGGTATTTGGCAACTTCTTTAGCGAAGCGCGCTTTGGACTCTTCGGAAATCATCGATCAACTTCCCCAAACACAATATCCAACGAACCAATAATGGCAACGGCATCACCAATCATGTGACCGCGCCCCATTTCACCCAGCGCTGCCAGATGAACAAAAGCGGGTGGGCGGATCTTCATGCGGTACGGCTTGTTGGCACCGTCACTGATCATGTAGATCCCAAATTCACCCTTCGGATGCTCAATCGTGGCGTAGGCCTCGCCCTCGGGCACACAGAAACCTTCCGTGAAGAGCTTGAAGTGGTGAATCAACTCTTCCATGTTGGACTTCATGGATTCGCGGCTCGGCGGCGCCACCTTGTGGTTGTCGGTGATGACCGGGCCCGGATTGGCGCGCAACCAGTCGACGCACTGCTTGACAATGCGGTTGGACTGCTTCATCTCCTCCATGCGTACCAGATAGCGGTCGTAGTTATCGCCGGTCTTGCCCACCGGAATATCAAAGTCGAGCTTGTCATAGACCTCGTAGGGCTGCTTCTTGCGCAGATCCCAGGCTACGCCGGAGCCACGCAGCATCGGACCGGAAAAGCCCAGATTCAGTGCGCGCTCGGGTGTTACCACACCGATGCCCACGGTACGCTGCTTCCAGATCCGGTTGTCGGTCAGCAGCGTGTGGTACTCGTCCAGGCAACCCGGGAAGCGCTGCGTGAAATCGTCAATAAAGTCGAGCAGACTGCCATCGCGTGCCCGATTAAGCTGAGCCGTTGACTTGGCGCTGCGGATCTTGTTGGGCTGATGCCGCGCCATGGTGTCAGGCAGATCGCGATAAACGCCGCCCGGACGGAAGTAGGCAGCATGCAGGCGCGCTCCGCTGACCGCCTCGTACATGTCAAGCAGATCTTCCCGTTCACGGAAGGCGTACAACATCACCGTCATCGCGCCGCAGTCCAGCGCCCCGGCACCGACGCACAGCAAATGGTTGAGCAAACGCGTAATTTCGCAGAACATGACGCGGATGTACTTGGCGCGCTCCGGCACTTCAAGACCGAGCATCTTCTCGATGGCCAGGCAGTAGGCGCTCTCGTTGCACATCATCGACATGTAGTCGAGCCGGTCCATATAGGGCAGCGCCTGGATATACGTCTTGCCTTCGGCCAGCTTTTCAGTGGCACGGTGCAGCAGGCCGATATGCGGGTCGGCGCGTTGGATCACTTCGCCGTCGAGTTCCAGCACGAGACGCAAAACGCCGTGTGCAGCCGGATGTTGCGGCCCGAAGTTGAGAGTGTAGTTTTTGATTTCAGCCATATTCGGTGCTGTCAGTCTTGTCATGCCGGGTTTGACCCGGCATCCATGGATTGCGGTTCAAGCCCGCAATGACATTCCTTTAGTGCAGGCCTCCGTAGTTGTTTTCACGGATGACACGCGGCGTAACCTCGCGCGGCTCGATCGTGACCGGTTGGTACACAACGCGCTTCTGCTCTGCGTCGTAACGCATTTCGACGTGACCCGAAATCGGGAAATCCTTGCGAAAGGGGTGGCCAATAAAGCCATAGTCGGTCAGGATTCGACGCAAATCGGTATGACCTTCAAAGACGATGCCAAACAGATCAAATGCTTCGCGCTCGAACCAGTTGGCAGAATTCCAGACATCACACAGCGACTGGACGACCGGAAAACCGTCATCAGGCGCAAACACCTTGAGCCGCACACGCTGATTCAGGCTGATCGATAGCAGATGCGACACGATGCAGAAACGCAGACCACTCTGGGGTTCATCCTTGTAGGTGGAGTAGTCGACTCCGCACAAATCCATCAACTGCTCAAATCGGCAATTCGGATCATCACGCAGAGTCTTTGCGGCCTGCAAATAGTCAGCCGCGTCAACGACGATGGTGAGTTCGCCCAGTCGAATCACACTGGACTTGAGCATGTTGCCCAAGGCTGCTTCAACACTGGCTTTGGTGGTCTGTGGACTTACAGCGTAGGTTGTCATCGCCATCCCTTCAGGTGCGTGCAATGGTTTGCGTGCGGCGAATCTTGTACTGCAACTGAATGATGCCGTACAGCAAGGCTTCTGCCGTCGGCGGACAACCGGGCACATAAATATCAACCGGGACGATGCGATCACAGCCCCGCACCACAGAGTAGCTGTAGTGGTAGTAGCCGCCGCCGTTCGCGCACGAGCCCATCGACAGCACCCAGCGCGGCTCACTCATCTGGTCATAAACCTTGCGAAACGCAGGCGCCATCTTGTTGCACAGTGTGCCAGCGACGATGATCAGATCCGCCTGCCGCGGGCTGGCCCGAAAAACCTCGGCGCCAAAACGGCTGATGTCATAGCGCGCTGCCGCCGAATGCATCATCTCTACCGCGCAGCATGCCAGTCCAAAAGTCATCGGCCAGATCGAACCGGTCTTGGCCCAGTTCACCACCGAGTCGAAACTGGTGGTGACAAAACCCTCTTTCAATACGCCTTCAATCATCGCGTCATTCCCAGTCAAGGGCCCCTTTTTTCCACATGTACACAAAGCCGACGACAAGAATGCCGACAAACTCCATCATGGCCCAAAACCCAAGCGCGCCGATGTCCTTGAGCGACACTGCCCAGGGAAACAGGAAAGCAATTTCGAGGTCAAACAGGATGAACAGAATGGCTACCAGGTAGTAGCGCACGTCGAACTTCATGCGCGCATCTTCGAAGGCTTCGAAGCCGCATTCGTAAGGAGAATTTTTTGCGGGATAAGGTCGGTTCGGCCCGAGGATGTAACCGATCACCTGTGGGGCGATGCCAACTCCCAAGCCGACCAGAATGAAGAGGAAGATTGGCAGGTACTGATCAAGATTCATCGAACGATTTTGACCCAAGTTTTTGCTTGGTGCTTTGATCCACATCAAGCAGGTCTGTCTGGTGCCTTCGGCGAGACTCGAACTCGCACAGCTTTCGCCACTACCCCCTCAAGATAGCGTGTCTACCAATTTCACCACGAAGGCGGTTTTCTGCTGTCTGGATTGCGTGAGGCACCTTGCGGTTTTGGCTTTCAAGACAGGGTGAGTTTACCCTGAAATTTGTCCGTTTCCTGAACCTGGCGCTGCAATCAGATGCCAATTATTTGGACGGAATTTGTGCCGCACCGGAAGCGGCCACGGCGGGTGCAGCGGCTGCTGGCGCAGGCGCAGTGACGGCGGCATTTTCCAGCACGCTGCCAGAACTGGCGGCCGGACGCACGGATCCGAAATAGGCCAGCGCCAAAGTGCAGACAAAGAACACGGTCGCCAGCACAGCTGTCGTACGCGAGAGAAAGTTGGCACTACCACTGGCACCGAACAGGCTACCCGAGCCACCGCTGCCAAAAGCAGCGCCCATGTCTGCGCCCTTGCCATGTTGCACCAGAATCAGCCCGATCATGGCGACCGCTGAAATCATCTGGACGGCAAGAAGAATGGATAGAAAAATACTCATGGAACACTCCTGAACAAGTAACGACCTTAGCGCGAATCAACCGGCCGAGGCAATGATGGATAAGAAATCGGGGGCCTTCAATGACGCACCGCCAATCAGGCCGCCATCAATATCGGGTTGTGCCAGCAACTGCGCTGCATTGGCTGCATTCATGCTGCCACCGTAAAGCAGGAGAATACGATCGGCCTGACTGGAGGCAGCCTTCAATTGTGAGCGCAGCACGGCGTGCACTTGCTGTGCCTGTTCGGCGCTGGCGGTTTTGCCGGTACCAATCGCCCAGACTGGCTCATAGGCCAGCACAATTTCGCTGATGCAGTGCCCATTGGCGTGAATCACAGCGGCCAGTTGGCGCTTGACCACTTCTTCAGTCCGGCCCGCTTCACGTTCTGCCAGCGTCTCGCCCACACACACGATCGGTGTGATGCCATTGGCCAAGGCGCGTTGCGCCTTGAGTGCAACAACGCTGTCGGTCTCCGCATGGTATTGGCGACGCTCGGAATGTCCGACCAGACAGTAGCGTGCTCCAAATTCCTTCAACATGGCACAGGAAATCTCGCCCGTGAAAGCGCCGACTTCGTGTGGCGAAACATCCTGGGCGCCGAGGTCGATAGCTGTCCCATTCAACAGGGCATGGCATTGCGCCAGATAGGGCGCCGGTACGCACAAGGCGACCTGACAAGCGGGTGTTCCGAGTCCGGCCAGGAGATTCCTGATCAAGGTTTCGTTGGCGACCAGGCCACCATTCATTTTCCAGTTGCCAGCAATCAGTTTCTTCTTCATGCGACCCCCCAAGTCAAGACAATTTTTCCGATATGCACATTCGATTCCATCAAGGCATGCGCCTGCCCGGCGTCTGCTGCGGCAAACGTGCTGTGAATGACCGGCTTGATGCTGCCGCCTTCAATCAGGGGCCAGACATGCTTCCGACAGGCTTGCGCAATCGCTTCCTTGAAGGCTAGCGAACGCGGTCGCAAAGTGGATCCAGTGACGGTCAGGCGACGGCGCAGCACCAGGCCGGCATTGATTTCACTCTTGATACCGCCCTGCACGCCAATGATGACCAGACGGCCATCCTCGCTCAGACACTCGATCTCTTTTGCAACATAGTTGCCCGCCACCATGTCCAGAATCACGTTGACGCCCTGCCCTGCCGTCAGGCGTTTGACCTCGGCTGCGAAGTCGTGCGTTCGGTAGTTGATCGCGTGGTCAGCACCCAGCGCCAGACAGGCTGCGCATTTTTCATCACTGCCCGCTGTCACCAGCACCCGAGCACCCATGGCCTTGGCCAATTGAATGGCGGTGACGCCAATGCCACTGGAACCCCCCTGGACCAGCAGCGTCTCACCGCTTTGCAGCCGACCCCGGTCGAAGACATTGCTCCAGACCGTGAAAACAGTCTCCGGCAGCGACGCCGCCTGCACATCGCTCCATCCCCTGGGTACCGGCAAACACTGGCCGACCGGGGCCACGCAATATTCTGCGTAGCCGCCGCCCGCGACCAGCGCGCAGACATGGTCACCGAGTTTGAAGCCGGACCTGGCCAACGCTTCTTGGTCGCCCTGCTCAATGGTGCCAGCCACTTCCAGACCAGGAATGTCGGACGCACCCGGCGGCACCGGGTAGTGGCCGGTGCGCTGCAGCACATCAGGGCGATTGACACCACTGGCAGCGACCCGAATCAACAACTCGCCGCTGCCCGGCACCGGCATGGCGCGCTCGCACGGGCGCAGCACGTCGGGTGCGCCGAAAGCGGTGATTTCAATCGCCTTCATGGTGATCTCAAGCCAGCGTCATGCAATCGTGCTGTGTCTCAGGCGTTTTGCTCGGGGCCGTTCTGATTCGGACGATCGAGCAGGACCTTCATGGACAGCTTGATGCGACCCTTCTCATCCGTTTCCATGACCTTGACCTTGACGATCTGGCCTTCTGACAGGTAGTCGCTGACCTTTTCCACCCGCTCATGGGCAATCTGGCTGATGTGCAGCAGACCGTCCTTGCCCGGCAGCAGGTTGACCAGGGCGCCGAAATCCAGAATCTTGGTGATCGGGCCTTCGTAGATCTTGCCGATTTCGACTTCGGCGGTGATCTGCTCGATGCGACGCTTGGCTTCCTCGGCCTTGGCCGGATCGGCCGATGCGATGGTGATGGTGCCATCTTCATCGATGTTGATCTGCGTGCCCGTCTCTTCGGTCAGCGCACGGATCACCGAGCCGCCCTTGCCGATCACATCGCGAATCTTCTCGGGATTGATCTTCATGGTGAACAGGCGGGGCGCAAAGCTGGACACTTCGGTCTTGGCTTCAGCCATCGCTTCCTGCATCTTGCCCAGGATGTGCATGCGCGCTTCCTTGGCCTGTGCCAGCGCCACTTGCATGATCTCTTTGGTGATGCCCTGGATCTTGATGTCCATCTGCAAAGCGGTGATACCGTTGGTGGTACCTGCCACCTTGAAGTCCATGTCGCCCAGGTGATCCTCATCACCCAGAATGTCGGTCAGGACCGCAAAGCGGTTTTCTTCCTTGATCAGGCCCATGGCAATACCGGCCACGTGCGCCTTGATCGGCACGCCAGCATCCATCAGCGAGAGGCAACCGCCGCAGACCGAAGCCATGGAGGAGGAGCCGTTCGATTCGGTAATTTCCGATACCACGCGCATGGTGTAGGGGAAGTCTTCCTTGCTCGGCAGCACCGCGATCAGAGCCCGCTTGGCCAGACGGCCATGACCGATTTCGCGCCGCTTGGGAGTGCCGACGCGACCCGTCTCACCGGTGGCGAAGGGAGGCATGTTGTAGTGCATCAGGAAGCGGTCTTCGTACTCGCCGGCCAGTGCATCGATGCGCTGGGCATCACGCTCTGTGCCCAGTGTCGTCACCACCAGCGCCTGGGTCTCACCACGCGTGAACAGTGCCGAACCGTGGGTGCGCGGCAGCACCGAGTTGCGGATTTCGATCGGCCGCACGGTGCGTGTATCGCGACCATCAATGCGCGGCTCGCCGGCCAGAATCTGGCTGCGCACGAGGCGGGCTTCGATGTCAAACAGCATGCCTTCAACCTTCACGGCGTCAAACGCAGCAGCCTCCGCCTTGAGCGCGCTCATCACGTCGGCGTAAGCCGCGCGACATGCCTGGGTGCGTGCCTGCTTGTTGCGGATCTGGTAAGCCGCTGCCAGTTTGTCATTGGCCAGCGCGCCGACCTTGGCGATCAGTGCTTCGTCCTTGGCTGGCGCCTTCCAGTCCCACACCGGCTTGCCGGCATCGCGCACCAGTTCATGAATCGCGTTGATGGCAATATTGCCCTGCTCATGGCCGAACACCACGGCGCCGAGCATGAGCTCTTCGCTCAACTGCTTGGCTTCAGACTCGACCATCAGAACAGCCGCTTCGGTTCCGGCGACCACCAGATCGAGCACCGAATCCTTGCGTGCGGTCTGACCCGGGTTCAGCACATATTCGCCATTGATGTAGCCGACGCGGGCGGCGCCAATCGGGCCGCTGAACGGGATGCCGCTGACCGACAAGGCGGCACTGGTGGCAATCAGGGCGGCGATGTCTGCATCCACTTCGGGATTGAGCGACAGCGTGTGCACGACCACATGCACTTCGTTGAAGAAGCCTTCAGGAAACAGCGGGCGAATCGGGCGATCGATCAGACGACTGGTCAGCGTCTCAAACTCGCTGGGACGGCCTTCACGTTTGAAAAAGCTGCCGGGAATCTTGCCAGCCGCGTAGGTTTTTTCCAGGTAATCCACCGTCAGCGGAAAGAAATCCTGCCCCGCCTTACCCTCGGTCTTGCCAACCACGGTTGCCAACACCACCGTGCCGTCCATGTCGAGCAGGACAGCGCCATTGGCCTGGCGCGCGATTTCACCGGTTTCCATGGTCACCGTGTTCTGGCCCCATTGGAAGGTCTTGCTAACTTTTTTGAATATGCTCATTTGTTTCTCCTGGTCAATTTGGGAAGTGCAGGCCACCTCGCCCGAGCCCGGATTCGGCATCACAGAACACGATGCCATTCCAGAGAAATTCGGCCTGAATTGCTCTGGAATGACACAGCTTCGCTCCGTTATTGCCTGCTCCGAAGTAAAAAACGCCTGAGCTAGTAACCTAACTCAGGCGTTCATCATTCTGTCGACGCTTACTTGCGCAGACCCAGTTTGGCGATCAGCGCGGTATAGCGGTCGGCGTCTTTGGATTTCAGATAGTCCAGCAACTTGCGACGACGGCTCACCATGCGCAACAGGCCGCGACGACCGTGGTGGTCTTTGGCGTGGGTCTTGAAGTGGGGGGTGAGTTCGTTGATACGTGCTGTCAGCAGAGCGACTTGCACTTCGGGGCTGCCCGTGTCGCCGGCCTGGCGTGCGTTGTCCTTGACGACAGCGGCTTTGATACTGGATGCGATCATTTCATTTTCCTGTGTAGTAGAACTTGCGTCAGGCGCTGGAACTGCCCCTGACGTGCGCTTGTGCAA
>CAITZZ010000324.1 GCA_903897005.1 uncultured beta proteobacterium
AACTGCGCAGATTGCCTCTTTGCGCGAAGGATGCTTCCACGACCTGGTTCGTCAGTACATCCCTGCAGAATCGGTGGAAGAGCAATGGGACATTGCCGTCTTGCAGAAAGTTTTGGTTGACGAATGGCAAATCGACTTGGATCTGCACAAGCAGGTGCAAGACGCGAGCGCCATTACTGACGATGACCTGTTGGCGACTGTGGTGCAGGCGGCTGATGCCACATTCAATGCCAAAGTCGAATTGGTAGGGGCAGAGAATTTCACGCAGTTTGAGCGCATGGTTTTGTTGCAGAGTATCGATACGCATTGGCGCGATCACCTGAGTTCGCTGGACTACCTGCGCCAGGGCATTCACTTGCGTGGTTATGCGCAAAAGCAGCCCAAACAGGAATACAAACGCGAGGCGTTCGAGCTGTTTGGGCAGTTGCTGGACTCCGTCAAGAACGAAGTGACCAAGGTGCTGATGACCGTCAAGGTGCAGTCGAGTGAGCAACTGGAAGCTGCTGCCGATGCCATGGAAAGCCGTGGTGAAAGCATTGCCAACGTAACTTACAGCGCCCCTACTGAGACCGGAGAAGTGCAGACCGTGGTTGATCCTGAAACAGTGCAGGTTGCTGCTGTCGGGGGCGTTGATCCGTTTCTGCGTGTGGGACGAAACGAGCAATGCCCATGTGGCAGTGGAAAGAAGTTCAAGCATTGCCACGGAAAACTTGCCTGAAAGAATTCAATGCCTGTCAATTTGCCGCTTCCTGATCCGGAAACCCTTTTTCCAATATCCGGTGTTCGCATCGGCGTGACCGAGGCCGGCGTACGCAAGCTTGGGCGCAAGGACCTAACGGTGGTGCTGCTCGACGAAGGTGCTTCGGTGGCCGGTGTCTTCACCACCAACCGATTCTGTGCAGCGCCGGTACAGATATGTCGCGAGCATCTCAAGGTGGGCCGCGGCGTGCGTGCGATGGTGATCAACACCGGCAATGCCAATGCAGGCACTGGTGCGGACGGTTTGGCACGGGCGCGCAGTACCTGTGTGGTGCTGGCGCAGCGACTCGGCGTGACGGAGCAGCAAATCTTGCCGTTTTCCACTGGCGTGATCATGGAGCCGCTGCCCAACGACCGGATAGAAGCAGGTCTGGCCGCTGCAATTGCCGACGCACAACCCGGCAACTGGCTGCGTGCGGCCGAAGGCATCATGACGACCGATACCGTGCCCAAGGCCTTCGGAGCCAAGGTCAATATTGGTGACAAGCCGGTGCACGTGACTGGCATCAGCAAGGGGGCCGGCATGATTCGCCCCAATATGGCGACCATGCTGGGTTTTATCGCTACTGACGCCTGTGTGAGTCACGTTGTCATGCAACAGTTGGCCCTGGAACTGGCGGAAGGTTCCTTCAACCGTGTCACGGTGGATGGTGACACATCAACCAATGACTCGTTGGTGGTGATTGCATCCAATAAGGCCGGTCATGCCGAGATCACGTCGCTGGAGAGCGCCGACGGACGGGCGCTGAAAGCCGCCATGTTGGACGTGGCCCGTAAACTGGCGCAGGCCATTGTGCGTGACGGTGAGGGTGCCACCAAATTC
>CAITZZ010000325.1 GCA_903897005.1 uncultured beta proteobacterium
GCAAAGCGGTACAGATTGGCGTTGGCGTTGTAGTAACCGGCCAGCAGGGTGGCGCTGCAGAGCAGCCAGAAGTTCTTGTTGACGGCCGCATAGGCACACAGCAGACAGGCCAGCAGGGCTACAGCCAGACCCAGTTGAAACGACACTTTGCGCCCGAAGCGCTCCTGCGTCCTGGCCACCAGCCCGGTCGACAGGGCACCACCCACCACATAGGCCATGACCGGCAGCGTGGCCATCCAGCCCAGCGGCGCCAGGCTCAGACCCACCAGGCCGTTGATGGCGATGAATGTGACGTTGTTGGTCAGAAAAAGCCCCTGACAAATGGTGAGCAGCCAGAGGTTTCGGTTCATGTGTGAGCTTGATATTGAGCAGGGATTGCGCTTCATTTTCGCTGTAAACTTCATGACATGAAATTTTGTCTGCTTTACCGGGCAGACAGCGACACACCCGCTGTGGGTGGTTCAATCCCAAAGCATGATGAATTCCATTTCTGACAACCCCCGCGCGCCAGCGGCGCAGCCTGCTGTTGTACCCATGGAACTGGTTTGCCCGGCTGGCAGCTTGCCGGCCCTGAAAGCCGCTGTCGACAACGGAGCCGACTGTGTTTACCTGGGCTTTCGCGACGCTACCAATGCGCGCAATTTTGCCGGCCTGAACTTTGACGAGGCCGCCATCAACAGCGGCATCCGCTACGCCCATGAGCGCGGCCGCAAGGTGTTCGTGGCGCTCAATACCTATCCGCAGGCCGCCAGCCCTGAGGTCTGGCGCAGCGCGGTGGACCGCACGGCACAGAGCGGCGTTGATGCCGTGATTCTGGCGGATCCGGGCCTGATGGCCTATGCGGTCAAGACGCATCCGAGCCTGCGCCTGCATCTGTCGGTCCAGGGCTCGGCCACCAACTATGAAGCACTGAATTTTTACCATGAACACTTTGGCATTTCGCGTGCTGTACTGCCGCGTGTGCTGTCGCTGACGCAGGTTGAACAGGTGCTGGAAAAAACGCCGATCGAGATCGAGGTGTTCGGTTTCGGCAGCCTGTGCGTGATGGTCGAAGGGCGTTGCGCACTCTCAAGCTATGTGACGGGTGAGGCCCCCAATACCAACGGCGTCTGCTCGCCGCCCAAAGCCGTGCGCTGGGTCGAGACCGCGCAGGGGCGCGAGTCGCGTCTGAACGGTGTGCTGATCGATCGCTACGAGAGCGGCGAAAACGCTGGCTATCCGACCCTGTGCAAGGGCCGCTTCGACGTGGGCACTGAGCACAACTACTACGCGATCGAAGAGCCAACCAGTCTGAACACGCTCTCGCTGCTGCCGCAGCTGATGAAGATGGGTGTGCGCGCCATCAAGATCGAAGGGCGTCAGCGCAGCCCGGCCTATGTGGCGCAGGTGACCAAGGTCTGGCGCGAGGCGATCGACAGCTGTCGCGACAACCCGCACCGCTACTCCGCCAAGCCGGCCTGGATGAACGATCTGGACAAGGTCGCCGAAGGGCAGCAGCACACGCTGGGCGCCTACCACAGGCCATGGAAATGATGGACACACGAAAAACCGCCCCAGCGTCGTTGCGCCGCCTCGTCGTACAAAATCGTACTGCCTTCGGCGGCGCGCCTAGCCGGGACGATTTTGCGTGCGTCCTCTGCGTTTTGAATCCTGATCTATGAAACTCTCTCTAGGCCCGCTCCTGTACTACTGGCCGCGCGAGACCGTGCTCGCCTTTTACGAAGCCATCGCCAAGACCTCGGTTGATATCGTCTACCTCGGCGAGGCGGTCTGCTCACGCCGGCGCGAACTGCGGCTCGCAGACTGGCTCGGCATTGCTGCCAGTCTGACCGAAGCCGGCAAGGAAGTGGTGCTGTCGACCCAGGTGCTGATTGAATCGGGTTCCGA
>CAITZZ010000326.1 GCA_903897005.1 uncultured beta proteobacterium
CGGGAGCAGACCTTCGCCGAGCCCGAGGTGGAGGATCTGCTCGATGCGGCCTGTCCGACCTGTCAGGGCACACGACTCAACGCCACGGCGCGTGCCGTGAGCTTCAATGGCGTTGGCATTACCGAGATTGCCGGCCTGAGCGTGACCGACATCCGGCAATGGGTCGCAGCGCTGCAGGTTGAAGGGCGGCTGAGCCAGCGCGAGACCGACATCGCGCGCGATCTGATTCCCGAAATCAAGGGTCGGCTGGAATTTTTGGAACAGGTTGGCTTGGGCTATCTGACGCTGGACCGGGGTGCGCCCACGCTCAGCGGCGGTGAGGCGCAGCGTATCCGTCTGGCGGCGCAGCTGGGCAGCAACCTGCAAGGCGTCTGCTACGTGCTGGACGAGCCGACCATCGGCCTGCATGCGCGCGACAACCAGATTCTGCTCGGTGCTCTGCAAAGCCTGAGCGACAAGGGCAACACGCTGGTAGTGGTGGAACACGACGAGGACACGATACGTCACGCCGAGCACATCATCGACATCGGCCCCAGCGCCGGCAAGCGCGGTGGTCGACTGGTGGCTGAGGGTTTGGTCGCGGACATTGTGCAAGCAGGTGATTCGCAGACCGGGCGCTATTTGCTGCATGCGATGAAGCATCCGCTGCAGCCGCGCCGTCTAGTGAATTTGGGGTCGGATTCCAATTTCGACTCCAAACCTTCGAAGATGAAAAAGACGACTCCGAAATTGGACTCTGACCCCAATTTCACGGATCAAAATGCACAGCACTGGTTAACGGTAACAAGCGCCACCCTCCACAACCTGCAAGCCGTCACAACGGATATTCCCCTGAGCCGTCTGGTTGCCGTCACGGGCGTCTCGGGTTCCGGCAAATCGACCCTGGCGCGCGATGTGCTGCTGGCCAACGTGCAGACGGCCGTGCAGAAGCGCAGTACCAAGGCAGGGCGCGATGCGCTGGCAGCGGGGGAGCACATCGCCTGGACCGGTTGCGAGGCGGTCAGCGGTTTCGAGAGTGTTGACCGCGTACTCGAAGTGGACCAGACACCCATCGGCAAGACGCCTCGCTCCTGCCCTGCAACCTACATCGGTTTCTGGGACATCATCCGCAAGCTGTTTGCCGACACGCTGGAAGCCAAGGCGCGCGGCTATGCGGCCAACCGCTTCAGTTTCAACACCGGCGAGGGGCGCTGCGCCGGTTGCGAAGGGCAGGGCATACGCACCATCGCGATGAGCTTTCTGCCGGATGTAAAAGTGCTGTGCGAAACCTGCAAGGGCGCGCGCTTCAACCCCGAGACGCTGGCTGTCAGCTGGCGTGGCCGGAACATCGGCGACGTGCTGCAGATGGAGGTGGACGAAGCAGTCGATTTCTTTGCTGCCATGCCCAACATCAGCCACCCGTTGCAGTTGCTCAAGGACGTCGGACTGGGTTACCTGACGCTGGGTCAGCCCTCACCGACGCTGAGCGGTGGTGAGGCGCAACGCATCAAGCTGGTGACCGAACTGAGCAAGGTGCGTGACGACATCACGCGCCGTGGCCAAAAGGCACCACACACCTTGTACGTGCTGGACGAGCCGACCGTTGGCCTGCACATGGCTGATGTTGAGAAGCTGATCAAGGTGTTGCACCGGCTGGTCGATGGCGGTCACAGCGTGGTGGTGATAGAGCACGATCTGGACGTGATCGCCGAAGCCGACTGGGTGATCGACCTGGGCCCCGATGGTGGCAAGGCCGGTGGTCGCGTTGTTGCTGCGGCCACGCCCGAGAACGTGGTGGCGCTGGGCACGCATACCGGTGTGGCGCTGCGCCACGTACTCGCGCGGTAGGCGCTGGGAGCTGCCCTAGAATTGCCGGCAAGGGGGCGCCCAAGCAGCAGGTGATGCTACGCAGAGCACACAATAGCAAGGACGGTTTATGAGTCGAAAATCAAAAGACCTCGTATTGAAACCAGTGGTCGCGCCCGATGCGGGGGTTCTGTTCATCGACGTGCAGAGTTTGATAGAAGAGGCGCGACATGCCGCGGCGCAGGCCGTCAACATGAGTTTGACCCTGCTGTATTGGCAGATCGGGCAGCGCATCCGCAGTGACGTGCTGGGGCAGGCTCGGGCTGAGTACGGTCAACAGATTCTGCCGACGCTGTCGGCAGAATTGACGCCACGCTATGGACGGGGCTACAGCGCTCGCAGTTTATGGCGGATGGTGCAGTTTGCCGAATGTTTCCCTCAGGAGTCCATTGTCTCGACGCTGTCGGGACAATTGGCCTGGAGTCATTTCCAGGAGTTAATCGGCCTGAAAGATCCGCTTGCCCGTGACTTCTACGCCGAAATGTGCCGCGTCCAGCGCTGGAGCGTGCGCACCCTGCGCGAGCGGGTCGGTTCCATGCTGTTTGAGCGCACCGCCCTGTCCAAAAAGCCGGAAGAACTGATCCGTCTGGAGCTTGATGCGCTGCATGCCCAGGGTGATGTCACACCGCCCCTGCTGCTTAAAGACCCGTATCTGCTGGATTTTCTGGGGTTGCAGGATCGCTATCTCGAAAAGGACCTGGAAGACGCCATCCTCCGTGAACTGGAGATGTTCCTGCTGGAACTCGGCGTCGGGTTCTCTTTTGTGGCGCGGCAGAAACGCATTCAGCTCGACAACGACGACTTCTACATCGATCTGCTGTTTTACAACCGCAAGCTGCGCCGTCTGGTGGCGCTGGAGCTGAAGCTGGGCGACTTCCGGGCCGAGTACAAAAGCCAGATGGAGTTGTATCTGCGGTGGCTGGCGAAGCACGACCAGGAGCCCGGTGACCAGCCACCTCTGGGCATCATTCTGTGCACCGGCAAGAAGGCGGAGCAGATCGAATTGCTGGAACTGGACAAGGCAGGCATTCACGTCGCCGAGTACCTGACGGTGCTGCCGCCGCGCGAAGTGTTCCAGCAGAAAATTCACGACGCTCTGGCTGTGGCGCAGGCGCGTCTGGCGGGGAAACTGGCAACCGAATGACCAAGCCCTAACGTGATCACCTTCTACAACCATCTGCACACCCTGCACCAGGGCAAGCTCGAAATGTTTCGTGGCCAGTTGGTGCCGTGCTTTGAGGTGCCGGAGCGCGTTGAGCATGTGCTGGCCGAGATTGAGCGGCGTCAGCTGGGTCCGGTGCGTCAGCCCACCGTATTTGACGACAGGGTCCTGCAGGCCATCCACACACCGCGTTATCTCGACTTTCTGGCCCACGCCTGGATTGAGTGGGTGGCGCTGGACCCGGCCAATGCGGCGCGCGATGCCTTGCCCTCGCTGTGGCCGGTCCGAGGTTTTCGCTGCGATGTGCTGCCGGCCAACTTCTCTGCGCGCATGGGGCTGTTTTCTTTTGATGCCGGCACACCCTTGATGGCGGGTACCTGGAAGGCAGCGCGCTCCGGCGCCGATTGCGCGCTCAGTGCCGCGCAACTGGTGGCGAGCGGTGCGCGCGCTGCCTTTGCGCTGACGCGCCCGCCCGGCCACCACGCAGGCCCTGACTTCTTTGGCGGTTACTGCTTTCTGAACCATGCCGCGCTGGCTGCGCAACATCTGCGCGATCAGGGCGCCGCGCGGGTGGCGGTGCTTGACATTGATTACCACCACGGCAACGGCACGCAGGCCATCTTCTATTCCCGGCCGGACGTGCTCTTCACCAGCATCCACGGCGACCCGCATACCGAGTACCCGTTCTACCTCGGCTATGCGGACGAATGTGGCACGGGTGCGGGCCTGGGCTGCAATTGCAACCTGCCGCTAGCGCGTGGCACCGGTTTTGCAGTCTGGCGCGAGGCGCTGCGGCAGGCGCTGCAGGGTGTTGCGCGCTTCAAGGCTGATGCGCTGGTGGTGTCACTGGGGCTGGATACCTTCGATGGCGACCCGGTGGCGGGATTCAAGCTGCAAAGTGATGATTACCTGCGCGTTGGTGCCGACATCGCCGCAGCCGGGCTGGCCACAGTCTTTGTTTTCGAGGGCGGCTACGCGGTGGCGGAGCTGGGCGTCAACGCGGTCAATGTGCTGGCCGGTTTCGAGCAACAGTCTGGCCAGGCTGGCGGCCGCTTACGGCTGTAGCGGGGGTGACAGATCGCAGGGTATTGCCACTTGTTTTTGTTTCCTGCGGCATGTCCAATCGGTGCCATCAGTCACTCATCGGGAGCAATATTCATGAAACGTCGTCAACTTGTCCAACTTGCGGGCGCAGCCCTGGCTGCCAGTGCATTGAACAGCAACGCGCAGAGCTTCCCGGCCAAGCCGATCCGGCTCATCATCGCTTTTCCCGCGGGTGGGCCGACCGACATCACGATGCGCTCGCTGGCTGATGGGGCCTCCAAAATCCTCGGTCAGCCGGTCATCATTGACAACAAGCCAGGGGCCGGCGGCACGCTGCCGGCGCAGACCCTGCAGACCTCGGCGGCCGACGGATACACGCTGGCGCAGATTCCGCTGGGCGTGTTCCGCCTGCCCTACACCACCAAGATCAACTGGGATCCGGTGAAAGACATCAGCTACGTGCTCAATGTCACCGGCTACGCGTTCGGGCTGGTGGTGCCGGCCGATTCAGCACTCAAGACCTGGACACACTATGTGGGTTGGGCCAAGGCCAACCCGGGCAAGCTGACCTTCGGTTCTACCGGGACACTGACGAGCCCCCACCTGACGATGGAACTGATTGCGCAGAAGCTGGGTCTGCAATTGCTGCATGTGCCTTACAAGGGCAGCGCCGATCTGATGCAGGCCTTGATGGGCGGTCACATCATGTCGGCGGCTGATTCGACCGGATTTGCGCCCCTGGTCGAATCGGGCAAGTTGCGCGTGCTCAATACCTGGGGTGCCGAGCGTCTGGCCAAGTTCCCGGAGGCACCCACGCTCAAGGAGTTGGGTCTGGATCTGGTGCAGAACTCGCCCTTCGGCATTGGCGCACCCAGAGGCACGCCGGTCGATGTGGTCAAGCGACTGCACGACGCGTTCAAACAGGTGCTCGAGCAGGACGCCTACAAGGCTGCGCTGGCACGCTACGACATGGTACCGATGTACATGAGCTCAGCGACCTACAGCAAGTTTGCCGCAGAGACTTTCGCCCAGGAGAAGGCGCTGGTCGACAAACTGGGCCTGGCCAAGGCGCCCTGACGGTTCAGGAGCTTCTGGAACGGCCGAAATTCAGAATCCGGGTTGCCAGCATCGTCTCTGTCAAAAAGCACAGCAGGGCTGCCAGAAAGCAGACGACACCGGTTAGAAAGAACAGCGTTGCAACGCGGAAAATCTGCAATTCGGTGGTCTCGCCGAGAAACAGCGCGACGATGGTCAGCCCGATAAAGAGGGCGCAGAAGGTCAGCAGGGCGATACACAGGTTGGCCAGGCGTCCACGCTGACGCAGCCCGGCGAGTTCCTTGAAGGCTGCGCTCATTGGATCGGTTGTCGGTGCCGCCTCAATGCGTTCTTCGACGACGCGGGCCCGGTCAATGATGCGCCCGAGCCGACCGGCGACGGTGCCTATCATGGCGGAGACTGCCGTCAGAACGAAGACCGGTGCCACGGCAAGCTGGATGCCATGGCTGACGGTGCTGAGGTTGGTGGCAAAGAACATGGGTTTTCTTTCGTGGTTTCAGCGTCGCGCGCTGATCAGCGTCTGTGCAAGCTCAGCAAAGCCGGCACCACCGCGCGATGGTGTCACATAGGCCGGCAGTGCTTTCATGCGCTGCGCAAAATCCATCACGTTGGCTACGCCGACCGCGTGCGGCAGGTAGGCAAACATGGGCGCGTCGTTCGGTGAGTCACCGGCAAACATGCAGCGTTCGCGTTCCTGCGCCAGTTCCAGACCGTAGCGCTCGCGCATCAGCAAATGCGCCATGCTGAGCTTGTCGTACTGGCCGAACCAACCGTTGACGTGGATGGAACTGATCTTGGCCGTCATGCCTGCCCCTTCCATCAGGGCCACGATGTGATCGATGGCACTTTGCGGCAAGGCCGGCACGTCTTCACAGAAGTCGATGGCCAGGTCGTAGAGGCGGCAGAACTGGTCTGAGGCGACAGCGCAACCGGGCACTTCACGCAGGATGGTGTCGCGCACGGCGGCCAACTTGTGGGTGTTGGCGGCGCGCTCAGCCTCGCTCAGCAGATGGCGGTGTTTCAGCTTGTGCGCTGCATGGTCGTGCCAGTAATAGAAGGCGCCGTTTTCGCCAATGACTGCGTCCACCGGCCACATGCGCGCGATGTGATCGCACCAGCCTGCAGGCCGGCCGGTGATCAGGATGACGCGCAGACCGGCGCGGCGCAAAGCGTCCAGTGCGGCATACGCCAGTGGGGTGAGCTGACCGTCGGTAGTGAGCGTGTCGTCGATGTCGCTGAAGACGGTGTGCACGCCCCTTGCCACCGCATGCGGTAAATCGGACAGGGGTTTCAAACTCATGGATTAACCAGCCGACTGCAGCGCCAGCCCGGCGTGCTCACGCAGGGGGTGGAAGTGAATCTTGGGGAAACGCTCCTGCGCGAGGCGCACGTCGTACGGTGAGGTGCACAAAAAGGCGAGGGTATTCGCGGCGTCGCGCGCCATGCGCATTGGGTAGGCATCGCAAAAAGTCTTCAGCTCGGCAGGCGTGTCGGCCGTGATCCAGCGGGCGCCGGTGTACTGGCTACCCTCAAGCCGGATGTCGGCGTCGTACTCACCTTTCAGGCGGTGCTGCACCACTTCGAACTGCAACTGGCCGACAGCGCCGAGCAGCATGTTGCCGCCGACCTCGGGCCGAAACACCTGGATCGCGCCTTCTTCACCAAGTTGCGCCAGACCTTGCTGCAACTGCTTCGTGCGAAGTGGATTTTTCAACACCACGGTGGTGAAAAGTTCTGGCGCGAAGAAGGGCAGGCCGGTGAACTGAAGATTGACCGTGCCGTCGGTGATGGTGTCGCCGAGCTGCACGCCGCCGTGCGTAGTGAAGCCCACGATGTCGCCAGCGTACGCTTCGTTCACGGCCTCACGGCGCTGGCTCATGAAGGTGACGACGCTGGTCGGGCGCAGTTCCTTGGCGGTGCGCATGACCTTGAGCTTCATGCCCGGTGTGTACTTGCCGGATGCCATGCGCACGAAGGCAATGCGGTCGCGGTGATTCGCATCCATGTTCGCCTGCACCTTGAACACGACACCCGAGAAGGCTTCGTCCTCGGGCTGCATGACCTGAATCACCGGTTGTTTGTTGACGATCAGCGAACTGGTGCGCGGCCCTGGCGAGGGCGCCAGATCAACCAGCGCCTCCAGCACTTCCATCACACCAAAATTGTTGACGCCGGAGCCAAAGAAGACGGGGGTCTGCCTGCCCGCCAGAAAGGCCTCGCGGTCCCAGCTCGGTGAGGCGCCGGTAGCCAGCTCCATGCTCTCCATGGCGGTTTCAAACTCGTGGCCAAAGCGCTTGATCAAGGCCTGTGGATTCGATAGGGGCATGGCGTCGAAGTCCTGCGGCAGGCGTTCGCTGCCGGACTCAAACACCGTCATCACCTGGGTGCGCAGATTCACGATGCCGCCGAAGGTCTTGCCCTGGCCGACTGGCCAGGTCATGGGCACGCAGGGCATGCCGAGTTCGCGCTCAATCTCGTCGAGGATGTCGAGCGGTTCGCGCACTTCGCGGTCCATCTTGTTGACGAAGGTGATGATGGGTGTGTTGCGCTGGCGGCAAACCTCGATCAGGCGCCGTGTCTGCGCTTCGACACCGTTGGCGGCGTCGATCACCATCAGGGCGGAGTCGACGGCGGTCAGCACACGATACGTGTCTTCCGAAAAATCCTTGTGACCGGGCGTGTCGAGCAGGTTGATGACATGGTCGCGGTACAGCATCTGCATCACGCTCGAAGCCACCGAGATGCCGCGCTGCTTCTCGATTTCCATCCAGTCGCTGGTGGCGTGGCGCGTCGCCTTGCGCGCCTTGACGGAACCGGCGATCTGGATCGCGCCCGAGAACAGCAGCAGCTTTTCCGTCAGCGTGGTCTTGCCGGCGTCGGGGTGCGAGATGATGGCAAAAGTGCGGCGGCGGCGGGTTTCGTTGGCAAAAGACACAGATAAATTCCGATGCAGATCAGGCGGGAGTCAGGCCAAGGATTCTAAAGGGCGAAGCGAATTGAAGCGATGTTCGTATAATGCGGCATCCGAGGAGCGTTGCAGTTCACATTTGTTGAACGAGGCTCGGACTTATCAACCGCGCTCACCCACTGTTCTGTGAGGTGAGTCCCTCCCCTCGATTTGCGTGCAGGCAGTGGTCTTTCAAATTTAACTTTGGAGTAAGCCATGAGCGCCGCATCGAAAACTGTCAAGAAACAAGATCACGTGATTGCCGACCTGGGCCTGGCCGCCTGGGGCCGCAAGGAATTGAACATTGCCCAGACTGAAATGCCGGGTCTGATGGCGATCCGCGAGGAATTCGCCAAGTCGCAGCCGCTCAAGGGCGCACGCATCACCGGTTCCTTGCACATGACGATTCAGACCGGCGTGCTGGTCGAGACCCTGCAGGCGCTGGGCGCCGAAGTGCGCTGGGCTTCGTGCAACATCTTCTCGACGCAGGACCACGCCGCTGCCGCGCTGGTCGAAGCCGGCACGCCGGTGTTTGCCTACAAGGGCGAGACCCTGGTCGACTACTGGGACTACACGCACCGTATTTTTGAATTCGGCCCCAAGGGTTCCAAGACCGAAGGCCCGAACATGATTCTGGACGACGGCGGTGATGCCACCTTGCTGATGCACCTCGGTGCCCGCGCCGAGACCGACATCAAGTTGTTGGCCAAGCCCGGCAGCGAAGAAGAGATCTGCCTCTTCAACGCCATCAAGGCCAAGCTCAAGGTCGATCCGACCTGGTACAGCCGGCGCCTGAAGCACATCATCGGCGTGACGGAAGAAACCACGACCGGCGTGCACCGCCTCAACGAGATGTCGGCCAAGGGCAGCCTGAAGCTGCGCGCCATCAACGTCAACGATTCGGTGACCAAGAGCAAGTTTGACAACCTGTACGGCTGCCGTGAATCGCTGGTGGACGCCATCAAGCGCGCCACTGACGTGATGATCGCTGGCAAGGTGGCTTGCGTTGCCGGTTATGGCGATGTCGGCAAGGGCTCGGCCCAGGCCCTGCGTGCGCTCTCGGCCCAGGTCTGGGTGACCGAGATCGACCCGATCAACGCCTTGCAAGCGGCGATGGAAGGCTACAAGGTCGTGACCATGGAATATGCCGCCGACAAGTGCGACATCTTCGTGACCTGCACCGGCAACAAGAACGTCATTACCTACAAGCACATGGCGGCCATGAAAGACCAGGCCATCGTCTGCAACATCGGCCACTTTGACAACGAGATTGATGTCGCCTCGCTCGACAAATGCAAGTGGGAAGAGATCAAGCCGCAGGTCGATCACGTGATCTTCCCGGCCAAGGGCAAGACGCCGTCCAAGCGCATCATTCTGCTGGCCAAGGGCAGACTGGTGAACCTGGGTTGCGGCACCGGCCACCCCAGCTTTGTGATGTCTTCCAGCTTTGCCAACCAGACCATCGCGCAGATTGAACTCTTCACCAAGCCCAAGGAATACAAGGTCGGCAAGGTCTATGTGCTGCCCAAGCACCTGGACGAAAAGGTGGCGCGCCTGCACCTGAAGAAGGTTGGTGCCATGCTGAGCGAACTGACCGACGAGCAGGCCGCCTACATTGGCGTGAGCAAGGCCGGCCCGTACAAAGCCGACACGTATCGCTATTGATGAAAGGAATTTTGTCATTGCGGGCCTGACCCGCAATCCATGGATGCCGGATCGTGTCCGGCATGACAAATACAAATAATGCGTGCAGATCAACTTCTCGTAACGCGGCATCTCGCTGCCAGCCGGTCTCAGGCGCAGCGCCTGATCGGCGGAGGTTTGCAGTGGCTGCAGGGTGAGCAGTGGAAGACGGTTGGCAAGAACGGTGACGAGATTCCAGCAGACGCCGAGTTGCGGCTGCTGGACGACTCGGAGGCACGCTATGTTTCGCGCGGCGGCCTCAAGCTGGAAGCAGCGCTTAAGCACTTGACCTTGTCGGTCAAGGGATTGGCCTGTCTGGACGTAGGCCAGTCCACCGGTGGTTTTACCGACTGCCTGCTGCAGCACGGCGCAGCGTCGGTGGTGGGGGTCGACGTCGGCAGCGCCCAGTTGCATCCGCGTTTGCGGGAGGATCCGCGTGTGCTGTGCATTGAAAATGTCAATGCTCGTTCACTGGTGGCGGCGGACCTGGTTGAGGCTTACGAGCGCAGTACCGGGCTGGCGGGCCAGTTTGCTGTGGAAGAGGGGAAAGCCTCCGAGTTCGTGCCGGCGTTTGACCTGATCGTGGCCGATCTGTCCTTCATTTCGCAAACGCTGGTGCTGCCAGCGATTGTTCCTTTGCTAAAACCTGACGGCACCTTGCTGACCCTGGTCAAACCCCAGTTCGAATTGCAGCCGGGGCAGGTCGGCAAAGGCGGGGTCGTGAAGGACCCCGCCTTCTATCCTTTGATTGAAAAGCGCTTGCGCGATGCCTGCGCTGCGCTGGGTCTGACGGTGACGGCGTGGTTCGACTCCCCCATTGAAGGGGGCGACGGCAACCGCGAATTTTTTATTGCTGCTCGAAAGCAGGAGCCATCATGAGTGACAACGCAGCCAGGCACTTGAGTATTGAGTTCTTTCCGCCAAAAACCCCGGAGGGCGTGGAAAAGCTGCGTCTGGCGCGTCAGCAGTTGTACGCTCTCAAGCCCGAATTCTGCTCGGTGACTTTTGGCGCCGGCGGCTCGACGCAGGAAGGCACCTTCAACACCGTGCGCGACATTCTTGTCGAAGGCCAGAGTGCGGCCTCGCATCTGTCCTGCATTGGCGCCACCCGGGCCACCGTGGCGGCGCAACTGGTGACGCTCAAGAAGATGGGCGTCAAGCGCCTGGTTGCGCTGCGCGGTGACCTGCCGAGCGGCTACGGAACCGGCGGTGAGTTCCACTACGCCAGTGATCTCGTGAGCTTTATCCGCTCCGAGTCGGGCGACGATTTCCATATCGAGGTGGCAGCCTACCCGGAAGTGCACCCCCAGGCCAAATCACCGGCGAGCGATCTGCAGGCTTTCGCGACCAAGGTCAAGGCCGGCGCCAACTCTGCCATTACGCAGTACTTCTACAACGCCGACGCCTACTTTCGCTTCGTCGAAGAGGTGGATGCGCTGGGCTTGAGTGTTCCCGTGGTGCCGGGCATCATGCCGATCACCAGTTCGACGCAGTTGATGCGATTTTCAGACGCCTGCGGCGCCGAGATTCCGCGCTGGATTCGCCTGCGTCTGCAGAGTTTTGGTGACGACAGCGCATCCATCAAGTCCTTCGGTCTGGATGTGGTAACCGACCTGTGCCAGCAGTTGCTGGCCGGCGGTGCGCCAGGATTGCACTTTTACAGCATGAACCACAGCAACGCGGTGCTGCAAATCTGTAGCAGACTGGAATAAAAAAGGCCGCTAACGGTGACATCAAAGAGCAAGTGAGACGGACGCCGACTACTCAAAGGCGTTTCAGAAGGATTGGCAACAGCTATCACACTCCGGTCGTTTTGATCTTGTGCGATTCACTGCACTTGTAGCTGCTCATTTTCCACCGACTATCGACAAAATTGCTTGTAGTCGGTGGAATTTTCCTATAATTAATGTCGTATGGCATACCTCACGTCTGATTTCATCCCTTTTCGGTCCGATTCGGGCCAAATCATTGCCAATCTCGAAGCGGCGTATGACCAATGGCATGAGGCGCGACGGACTTTGGCGTCTCTGCCCACCTCGATGTTCTGGCAGCCCAAAGGCGATGTTGAGTATCTCGCAGTAAAGAAAGGCGGCTACGACAGCGCTACCACCAAGGGCGTGCGCTCGCCAGAGACCGAGGCTCTTTACCACTCGTTCGTCGCTGAAAAGGAGCTGGCCAAAAAACGGGCTGCCGAGGCCGACGCCCTCATAGAGCAGCGTGCCCTTCAGTATCGCGCTCTTCGATTGCCGGTGATGCAGGACAAGCAGGGCGAACTGCTGCGCGCGTTGGATGTTGCGGGCCTGCTTCGATACGACCTTCTTGTTGTTGGAACCAATGCATTTGCAGCCTATGAGACTCTGTGTGGCGTGAAGTTTCCAGCGGGCAATGAGCCCACCCAGGATTTTGACTTGGCCTGGTGCCGAGGCTCGTCCGTATCCCTTGCAATGCTGGTCCCGGACTCAGATGCAAAAGGTCGCAAGTCTCTGATGGCGGTGCTGAAGTCCATTGACTCCAGTTACCGTTTGAACCCCAAGAAGCCTTATCAAGCAGTTAACAGTGCAGGCTACGAGGTTGAGTTGTTGGCGGCGCCAAGTCGAGCGCCCCTGCCCAAAGAGGAGGCCTTCGAGCCGATGGTCTCGTTGGTGGAGCAAGAATGGCTGTTGCGCGGAAAAGCGGCATTTGTGGTGCTTGCAACCCAGCGGCATAGAGCCTGCCCGCTCTATGTTCCGGACCCCCGGTGGATGGCCGTTCATAAGCTGTGGTTGGCCAAGAAGCCCGAACGAAATGCTCAAAAGAGGCCGAAAGACGCCAGGCAGGGCCAAGTGCTGCTCGATGCCTGCCGCTACTTCCTGACGGATGCGTACCCACTTGACATTGACTTCGTGCTTGACCTCCCTGAAGAGCTCCGCGACCTGTTTAACGATTGGGCGCAAGCAGCCGGGTACGAGCCACCTAACACGTAAGCGAAACCGGGAGCAGACCCAACTGTCGCAAAAATGGAGCAATTCGCTCCTTTTCGCAAATTTTCGCAGGTTGGGCCTGCGACAGTTTTCTCTAAACCATTGATTTCATTGAAGAAATTTGGTCGGAATGAGAGGATTCGAACCTCCGACCCCTTCGTCCCGAACGAAGTGCGCTACCAGGCTGCGCCACATTCCGATTTGTTCTTGTTGCCGCCGAGGCGGACTCAATATTGACGCTCTAGGAGCTGTTGCGCCAATTGTATCAAACAGTCGGTGTAGGGGCCTTCCGGAAGCTCTCTGGCGGCAGCAATGGCACGCTGTGCTTCCTGCATTGCCGCGAGTCGGGCCACATCCAGTGCACCCGTGGCCTTGACGATCTCCACAACCTGATCCAGCATCGCAACGCCGCCGGTTTCAATCGCTGCTTTGATCAGTTCGCGCTGCTCTGCAGTGCCGCGCTGCATGGCTGCAATCAGTGGCAGCGTGGCCTTGCCTTCACGCAGATCGTCCCCGACGTTCTTGCCCATCACAGCCGCTTCGCCGGTGTAGTCGAGTACATCGTCAATCACCTGAAAGGCGGTGCCAATGGCTTGCCCGTAGGCAGCACAAAGTTCCTCCAACGCTGGGGAACTCCCGGCCAGAATAGCTCCGACTCTGGCACTGGCTTCGAACAGCTTGGCGGTCTTGGAACGAATCACCGTGATATACCCGGCCTCGTCCAGTGCCGCGTTGTGCATGTTCATCAACTGCAGCACCTCGCCCTCAGCGATGACGTTGGTGGCGTCGGCCAGCACTTCCATGACACGCATGTTCTGAGCGTCAACCATCATCTGAAAGGCTCGCGAGTACAGGAAATCACCGACCAGTACGCTGGCCGGGTTGCCGAAGGTCTCGTTGGCCGTGGCATTGCCGCGTCGCAGGGCAGAGTCGTCAACGACGTCATCGTGTAAGAGCGTGGCGGTATGAATGAACTCGACCACGGCGGCGAGATTGAAGCGCTGTTCGCCACGGTAGTTCAGTGCGCCGCAAGTCAGCAGCAGCAGGGCTGGGCGCAGGCGCTTGCCACCGGCAGCAATGATGTAGCGTGAAACCTGACCGATCAGCGGCACACCCGAGTCCAGACGACGGGCGATAACCTGATCCACTTCGCGCATATCCTGGGCGATGATGGACAGAGGGGTGGTGGAGCTGGTTGAGTTGACTTGCAAGGCGAAAAGGCAGTTGTGTGTCGTGATTATAGAAAGCTGTTGGGCATGAACTCCGGAGCGTGCGGCCTGTCGGAACAAAAATCCCGGCTGTGTTATAGTGCTGGGCTCTGTGAAAATTCGTTCATGGAGCTAATTTGAAGAGGTCAACATGTACGCGGTCATAAAAACCGGCGGCAAGCAATATCGGGTTGCAGCCGGCGAAAAAATTAAAGTAGAACAGATTGCTGCGGACGTAGGCCAAGAGATTGTGTTTGACCAGGTTTTGGCAGTCGGAAACGGCGCCGAAATCAAGGTCGGAACTCCCTTGGTGTCCGGCGCAACAGTGAGTGTCACGGTAGTGGCTCACGGGAAGCACGACAAGGTCAGCATTTTCAAGATGCGCCGTCGCAAGCATTACCAGAAACGTCAAGGACATCGTCAACAGTTCACAGAACTGCTGGTTGGTGCGATTTCCGCATAAGAGGAAAAGGTCATGGCACAGAAAAAAGGCGGCGGCTCTACGCGAAACGGGCGCGATTCGATGCCCAAAATGCTGGGTGTGAAGAAGTTCGGTGGTGAACTCATCAGCGCTGGCTCCATCATCGTGCGTCAACGTGGTACCCAGTTTCATCCCGGTACCAACGTCGGTATTGGCAAGGATCACACCTTGTTTGCACTGGTGGACGGCAACGTCCTGTTTGCCACCAAAGGCGCATTGAACAAGCAGACGGTGAGCGTCATCTCTGCTTGATTTGCCGAGAACTCCCGCCTGAAACCCTGCGCGCTGCGCGGGGTTTTTTGTTTATGAGGACTTGTGGGACAGACCGCAGCTACGCGCAGTGAGCCAGCTCTGTCCTCAACTGACCAATAGAATGAAATCATGAAGTTCGTAGACGAAGCCTTTATTGACATCTCTGCCGGAGATGGCGGCGCTGGCTGCGTCTCGTTTCGGCATGAAAAATACAAAGAGTTCGGCGGCCCCAACGGTGGTGACGGCGGTCGTGGCGGCCACGTTTTTGCGGTAGCTGATCCGAATCTCAATACCCTGGTCGATTTTCGTTTTTCCAGGAGGTACGATGCCAAGCGTGGTGAGCACGGCATGGGTTCGGACATGTTTGGCGCCGCGGGCGACGACATCACCCTGAAGATGCCCGTTGGCACCGTCATCACGGACGCAGAGACCGGTGCGGTGCTATTCGAACTTCTGACCCCGGGCGAGGTGATCACGATTGCCAAAGGTGGTGATGGTGGTTTTGGCAATATGCGCTTCAAGAGCGCGATCAACCGCGCGCCACGCCAGAAGACACCAGGCTGGCCGGGTGAGAAACGCAACCTCAAGCTTGAACTCAAGGTGTTGGCCGATGTCGGTCTGCTGGGTATGCCGAACGCCGGAAAGTCGACCCTGATCACGGCCATCTCGAACGCGCGTCCGCGCATTGCGGACTATCCTTTCACGACGCTGCATCCGAATCTGGGTGTCGTGCGTGTCGGCCCGGAGCAGAGTTTTGTGGTGGCGGACCTGCCAGGCCTGATTGAGGGCGCCTCCGAAGGCGCTGGACTCGGGCACCTGTTCTTGCGCCACCTGCAGCGGACACGACTGCTGCTTCATGTGATTGACATGGCGCCGTTTGACGAAGCGGTTGACATCGTTGCCCAGGCAAAAGCCATTGTGAATGAGTTGAAGAAGTACGATCCCGCACTGCACGCCAAGCCGCGCTGGCTGGTGCTGAACAAGTTGGACATGGTGCCGCTCGATGAGCGCCCAGCGCGCGTCAAGGAATTGGTCAAGGGCCTCAGGTTCAAGGGACCTGTATTTGAAATTTCGGCCTTGACACGTGAGGGCTGCGAAGCGATGGTCAAGGTTGTCTACCAACAGGTGAAGGCTCAGCAGAAGGCTGAGCAGGCGCCAGAAGCGGTGGATCGGCGTTTCGCGCCTGACGCGGAGTAAAGCATGACGCCGATGGAGGACACTTTTCAGGTATTGCGTGGCGCCAGGCGCATCGTGATTAAAGTCGGCTCCAGCCTCGTCACCAATGAAGGACGCGGGCTGGACGAGGTCGCGATTGGTGAATGGTGCCGTCAGATGTCTTTGCTGGTGGGCGACAAACGGGAAGTAATCATGGTCTCCAGCGGCGCCATTGCCGAGGGCATGAAGCGCCTTGGCTGGATCGACCGACCGCGTGAGATCAATGAACTCCAGGCTGCCGCTGCCGTCGGACAGATGGGTCTGGCGCAGATGTACGAAACCAAGCTGCGTGAAAATGGCCTGGGCAGTGCCCAGGTTCTGCTGACCCACGCCGATCTTGCTGATCGGGAGCGTTACCTCAATGCCCGCTCCACCCTTTTGACGCTGCTGAAGTTGGGGGTGGTGCCGGTGATCAATGAGAACGACACCGTGGTCAACGATGAAATCAAGTTTGGTGACAACGACACGCTGGGCGCGCTTGTAGCCAACCTGGTTGAGGCTGATGCGTTGCTGATCCTGACTGACCAGCAAGGGCTCTACAGTGCCGATCCGCGCAAGGATGCTGCGGCGAGATTTGTCCGGCAGGCCAAAGCCGGTGACCCGGCGCTCGAAGCCATGGCCGGTGGTGCCGGCTCCAGTCTTGGACGCGGCGGAATGATCACCAAGATACTGGCGGCCAAGCGGGCCGCCGGATCAGGTGCCTCCACCGTGATCGCATGGGGGCGCGAGCCCGACGTACTGGTGCGGCTGAGTCATGGTGAGGCTATCGGAACTTTGCTGGTGGCGCAGACGCAAAAGAACCAGGCGCGCAAGCAGTGGATCGCCGATCACCTGCAACTGCGCGGCTCGGTCACTGTCGATCCCGGGGCTGTGACCAAGTTGCGTGAAGACGGCAAGAGCTTGTTGCCGATTGGCATGACCAGTGTCGATGGGGACTTTTCACGCGGCGACGTGATCGCCATTCGCGATGCTGCGGGGGTGGAAATGGCACGCGGTCTGGCCAATTACGCCAGTTCCGAGGCACGCCTGATTTGTCGCAAACCCTCAAGCGAATTTGAAAAGCTGCTGGGTTATGTGGCAGAACCTGAAATGGTGCATCGGGACAATCTGGTCCTGACCCATTCATGACGGGGTCGGGGTCGTTCCATTGTCCTGACCGTTGGCAGGGCTTTGCGAAAAGAGGCCGGCCTGTGGCACGGGCTCCAAAGTACCTCCCGGCGGCAGTTCCACATGCATCGCTGTCACACCCGGCTGCTCCTGCTCCGCCTCCGGTTCATGCGGTCGCATTCCCTGTCGCAGAAAGCGGTTCCTGTATTCGTTGCGAGGCAGATGGCGCGCCAATTCGGTGAGGGCCATTTCGTAGACGCCGCGTTTGAATTCGACCACCACATCCAGCGGCACCCAATAGTCATTCCAGCGCCAGGCATCAAACTCCGGATGGTCTGTGGCGCGCAGGTTCAAATCCCAGTCATTGCCCAGCAACTGCAGCAAAAACCAGATCTGCTTCTGGCCTTTGTAATGGCCGCGCGCATCGCGGCGAATGTATCTGTCCGGCACCTCGTAGCGCAACCAGTCCCGGGTCCGGGCCAAAATACGAATATGCTCCCGATGGAGCCCCACCTCTTCGTGCAGTTCACGGACCATGGCCTGCTCAGGGGTTTCGCCCCGATCAATGCCACCCTGCGGAAACTGCCACGAGTGGGTACGTATTCGCTTGCCCCAGAACACCTGGTTCTTCTGGTTGAGCAGGATGATGCCGACGTTGGGCCGAAAGCCGTCCCGGTCAAGCATAATCAAACCCCAATTCTTAAACTGCGTCCATTATGCACAGCAAGCGCCGCGCATCAAGAGGCCCAGCCCTTAGTTTTTTCAAAGTCCTGCCATGAAAGCCTCTCAATTCTTCATATCCACCCTCAAGGAAGCGCCGGCTGACGCCGAAGTGGTCAGTCACCAGTTGATGACACGTGCCGGCATGATCAAGAAGCTTGGCGCTGGCATTTACACCCTGATGCCCATGGGGCTGCGTGTGGTTCGCAAGATCGAGGCGATCGTGCGCGAGGAGATGAATCGTGCCGGTGCCGTGGAACTGAGCATGCCGGTGGTGCAACCAGCCGAACTGTGGCAGGAGACCGGGCGCTTCACGACCAACGGACCGGAACTGCTGCGTGTCAAGGATCGTCATGATCGCGACTTTGTGATTCAACCGACCAGCGAGGAGGTGGTGACCGACATCGCGCGGCAGGAAATCAAGAGCTACAAACAGTTGCCAAAGAATTTCTATCAGATTCAGACCAAGTTTCGCGACGAACGACGGCCCCGCTTTGGTCTGATGCGCGGGCGTGAGTTCATCATGAAGGACGCCTACAGTTTCGACCGTGACCAGACCAGTGCCAAGGCCAGTTATCAGGTCATGGCCAATGCCTACCGGCGGATTTTTGACCGCTTCGGTCTGACCTATCGCGCTGTCGCGGCGGACAGTGGCGCCATTGGTGGTGATTTGAGTGAGGAGTTTCAGGTGATTGCCGCCACGGGTGAAGACGCGATCGTCTATTGCCCGGGCAGCGATTACGCCGCCAACATGGAAAAGGCGGAGGCACTGGCGCCCGCCGGACCGCGGCCGGCGCCAGCGCACCTTCTCGTCAAGACAGCCACGCCGGGCAAGAGCACTTGTGCTGATGTCGCTGGGTTGCTGGCCGTGCCGCTGCAAAGCACGGTCAAGTCGCTCGTGCTGGCGACAGACAGCCTGGACGCGGCCGGACAGGTCACAAAGACCGTGATCTGGTTGCTGCTGCTGCGCGGCGACCATGACATGAACGAGGTCAAGGTCGGTAAGCTGGAAGGTCTTGCCGGTTACCGCTTTGCGACGATCGCTGAAATCGTGGATTGCTTTGGTTGTGAGCCGGGCTATCTGGGGCCGATCGGCTTGAAGAAGCCGGTCAACATCGTGGTCGATCGGGACGTCGCCATCATGAGTGACTGGATTTGCGGCGCCAACGAGGTCGACTTTCACCTGACGGGTGTCAACTGGGGCCGTGATTTGCCGGAGCCGCCTCGAGTCGCGGATTTGCGCAACGTGGTAGCAGGTGATGCCTCACCCGACGGACAGGGCGCTTTGGCGATCGAACGAGGCATCGAGATCGGCCATGTCTTCTACCTTGGCACGAAGTACAGCAAGGCCATGAACGCGGGTTATCTGGACCTCAACGGCAAACCGCAATTGATGGAGATGGGCTGCTATGGCATCGGCATCACGCGCTTGCCAGCGGCGGCTATCGAGCAAAATCATGACGCCCGCGGCATCATCTGGCCCGATGCGCTGGCGCCTTTTACGGTCGTGCTCTGTCCGATCAGCCCGGATCGCTTCCCCGATGTCAAAGCTGCGGCAGACAGCCTGTATGCGCAACTGCTGGCAACTGGTGTGGATGTTATTCTGGATGACCGGTGCGAGCGCCCGGGCGCCATGTTTGCCGACTGGGAACTGATTGGTGTGCCGCATCGCGTCACCATCGGTGACAGAGGCCTGAAGACCGGTGAAGTTGAATATCAGCATCGGCGTGACGCGGCAGCGACGCCGGTAGCGCTGACTGAAGTGGTCGGCTTGATTCAATCCAGACTGAAGGCCTGAGCGCACGGCCGGCAATGCGGATGGTTTCACGGCGCAGCAGCTTGGTGGCCCTGACGGCAGGGCTGGGGCTGTTGTCGGTCGGAGGCCAGGCGCTGGCCGGTGCCCAGTTGGAGGAGCCGCTGGCGGATTCGGTGCGCGGGGCCCTGACGGCGGCCATCTCCAATAGCGCGCCGCCCGTGCCGGAATTTTCCGATACCGAGTCGCGTCTGGCCTACTTGAGCTGGCTGGGCCGCGTCAGTCCGCGCCTGCAGAAGCAAAAACCGGATTGGAATGTTCGCAAGGAATTCTTGCAGACGCTCTGGTATGAGAGTCGGCGCGCCGCACTGGAGCCAGCACTGGTGCTGGGCTTGATTCAGGTCGAGAGCAACTTCCGCAAATTCGCTGTGAGCAGTGTCGGTGCGCGCGGCTACATGCAGGTGATGCCGTTCTGGACGCGCCTGTTAGGCGATGGTGACGCCAGTGAGCTCTTTCATATGCAGACCAATTTGCGTTTTGGCTGCGTCATTCTTCGCCATTACCTGGCTCTGGAAAAGGGCGACCTGTTTCTGGCACTGGGGCGTTACAACGGCTCGCGCGGGAAGGCGCCATACCCCAATGCCGTTCTAGGCGCCAAGAAGCGTTGGGAATCCTGAAACCCGCACGCCTGCTCAGGCGATCAGTTTTTGCAGTTCGCCGTTTTCGTACATTTCCAGCATGATGTCCGAGCCACCAATGAATTCGCCCTTGACGTAGAGCTGCGGAATGGTGGGCCAGTTGCTGTACTGCTTGATGCCATTGCGAATGGCTTCGTCTTCCAGCACATTGAGCGTCTTCACCGTCTTGAGATCAACGCCGCATGCCTGCAGTATCTGAATCGCGCGGCCCGAAAAACCGCACTGCGGGAAACTGGCGCTGCCCTTCATGAAAAGGACCACCGGGTTTGATTTGACCAGTTCATCAATGCATTGCTGTGTGTCAGTCATCTTTCAATTCCTTCTGCGTTAGTGTTTTGATTATCCCATCACCTAAACTCCCACGTCATGAACAATGAGATGCTGGTTCTGGGGTTTGAATC
The DNA here is from genome assembly GCA_903897005.1 of uncultured beta proteobacterium. Taxonomy (GTDB): domain Bacteria; phylum Pseudomonadota; class Gammaproteobacteria; order Burkholderiales; family Burkholderiaceae_C; genus Rhodoferax. The sequence continues at coordinate 20,533 of CAITZZ010000326.1, forward strand.
GTCGTGCGATGAGACCGGTGTGGCGCTGGTTCAGTGGCGTGGCTCAGACTTGCCCGTGCTGCTGGGGCAGGCCCTGCACAGCCAGATTGAAATGCATCAGGCCTACGGCGGGGTGGTGCCGGAACTCGCCAGTCGCGATCATATTCGCCGCATCTTGCCACTGACAGTCCAGGCGCTCGCAGCATCGGGTCGGGAGTTGGCTGAGGTGGATGTGGTGGCCTTCACCCAGGGGCCGGGTCTGGCCGGAGCCTTGCTGGTGGGTTCCGGTGTGGCTTGCGCCCTGGCTGCTGCACTCGGCAAACCGGTGCTGGGAGTGCATCACCTGGAGGGCCACTTGCTGTCGCCCTTTCTCAGTGTCGACCCGCCGAATTTTCCTTTTGTTGCCTTGCTGGTGTCCGGTGGCCACACCCAATTGATGCGAGTCGATGGGGTGGGGTGCTATGCCATCCTGGGGGAGACGATTGATGACGCGGCGGGTGAAGCTTTTGATAAATCAGCCAAATTGCTGGGTCTGCCCTATCCGGGGGGGCCGGGCCTGGCGCGTCTGGCAGAGCATGGCAATCCGGCGGCTTTCAATCTGCCGCGGCCCTTGCTGAAAAGCGGCAACCTTGACTTTTCCTTTGCCGGCCTGAAGACGGCTGTCATGGTGCAGGTCAAGAAGCTTTCGGCCGCGCGGGCTGAACCGGTCGAAGTGTGGCCGGCGCAGTTGTTGGCGGATCTGGCGGCGTCAACGCAGGCAGCAATTGTTGAAGTGCTGGTGAAAAAGGCGCTGAGTGCCTTGCGTGAAACCGGGCTCGATCGCCTCGTGGTGGCAGGCGGGGTTGGTGCCAACCGCGAATTGCGCCAGCAACTCGACGTCGCCTGCGGAAAGCTCGGCGTGCGTGTGCACTATCCGGAAATGTCACTTTGTACCGACAACGGCGCCATGATTGCGATGGCCGCCGCCATGCGCTTGCAATCGGGTCAGCAAGCGCCCAGTGAGACCTATGCTTTCGACGTCAAGCCGCGCTGGTCGCTGGCTGCCCTGAGCGTCAGTTGATCTGCAGTGCGGTGACGCGATTGACCGGCAACTGCTTGCCCAGCTTGAGGGTCAATACGCCGTTTTCCAGTTTCGCTTCGCTGCTGCCAATGTCAATTTCCTGGGGCAGTTCGTAGGCTGATTTGTAATGGCGTGGCGCACCTTGCACAGTCTCGATGCGCACGACGCTGCCTTCGATGCCAATGGTCAATTGATCCTTGGCGATGCCGGGCACGTCAAAGCTCAGCGTATAGAACTTCTCGTCCTGCTCCACAGCGCAGGACTTTCTCTGACTTGTCAGTTGCGCATCGGATAGGAAGCGTTCCAGTGAGCGAGCAACGGGCGAATTCAGAGAATGACGGAAACTGGCGGGCGTGGTGGTGGCAAAAAACATGATCTAACTCCTTGTACACTTCGCGGCGTTCAACATGAAGCGTCGCTTGTGTCGAATCTGCGCACGATAGAGGCGTTTTCAAGAGAAACCATCCTATGTTTATTGTTAGGCGCAAGGCCTTGAAATTGGCACTTGTGGCGCTATGTCTGCCGACCCTGAGCCTGGCTCAGACGGCACAGCCACCCATCAAGATTGCGATGATCGAGACCCTGAGTGGCCCTTTTGCCAACACGGGCGAGGCAGTAGCCCGCAATTTGATCTGGGGCCTGGAGCGCATCAATTCGCGTGGCGGCGTCAAACTCGCGGCCAGCAACCGCCTGCTGAGTCTGGAGCGATTCGACAACAAAGGGCAGATCGAGGAGTCCTTGTCGGCGCTCAGATCAGCGATCGACGAAGGGGCCCGGTTCATTGTGCAGGGGAATTCTTCGGCCGTCGCCGCATCCCTGATCGATGCCATCAACAAGCACAATGAGCGCGAACCCGGTCGGCGTGTGCTTTTTCTCAACTACTCGGCGGTTGATCCCAGCCTTACCAATGAAAAATGCAGCTTCTGGCACTTCCGTTTTGACGCTCATGCCGACATGCGCATGACGGCATTGATGTCGGTACTCAAGGACGACAAGACGCTGCGAAGTGTCTACCTGATCGGTCAGGATTACAGCTTTGGCCAGGCGGTCGCGCGGGAAGCCAGACGGCAGCTTGGCTTGCTGCGACCGGACGTGCAAATCGTCGGCGACGAGTTGCATCCGATGGGACGCGTCAAGGATTTCCTGCCCTATGCGGCCAAGATCAAGGCCAGTGGCGCCCAGGCTGTCATCACCGGCAATTTCGGCAATGACCTGGCGCTGCTGGTCAAGGCGGCCAAAGAGGTCGGCTTCGAGGGCAAGTTTTATACTTTTTATGGCAATGCCCTGGGCGCGCCTTCGGCCATCGGTGAGGCTGGTATCGGCCGGGTGCTGGCTGTAGCCGACTGGCTACCCAATGTGCAGTCTGCTGCCAGTGAAGCCTTCTACCAGTCGTTTCGTGAACGCTTTCCGAAGCCTGCCGACGACTATGTCCACATGCGCATGCAACTGATGCTCGAAGCACTGGCGCAGTCGATTGAAGCGGCCGCAACGACGGAGCCGCTGGCAGTGGCTGCGCAGTTGGAAAGGGCGAGCGTGAGCTTCGCGGCGCAAAGTGCCGAGATGCGACGCAGCGATCACCAGTTCCAGCAGTCACTGGTGGTGGGATTGATGGAGCGCCAGGGAAGTCCGGGCGTGAAATTTGATGTCGAGGGCTCGGGCTACGGTTTTCGCGTTATCAAGACCCTCAGCGCTGCCCAGGCCGAACTACCCGGTAGTTGCAGGATGCAACGACCCATACCGAATCAACCTTGAATTGAACCCGTCATGCGCCTAGTCATCCAGAACCTTGAAGAGTCCAGAATCCGTGAAGTCGCCAATGCCGGCATGGGTCGCAGCGATGTGCTGGCCTTCTGGTTCGGGGAAAGCGATGAGGTCACACCGGAGTTCATCCGCCAGGCGGCAATTGATTCCTTGCAGCGCGGCGAAACCTTCTATTCGCATAACCTGGGCTTGCCCGAACTGCGCGAGGAAATCGCCGCTTACATGAGCGCGCGTCATGGCACGATTGGCGTGGATCGGATTGCCGTCACCAGTGGTGGCGTCAATGCGCTGATGCTGGCGATGCAGCAACTGGTTGACGCGGGTGACGAAGTGGTAGCAGTCACCCCGGTATGGCCCAACCTGACGGCACAACCGGTCATCATGGGAGCGCAACTCAAGTGCGTGCCACTGAAACCGATCGATGGTGTCTGGACACTTGACATGAGCAGTCTGCTGGCTGCAGTGACTCCAGCCACCAAAGTGCTGATCATTAACGCGCCCAACAATCCGACCGGCTGGACGCTGACGCGTCTGGAGCAACAGTGCATTCTGGAGCATTGCCGCAAGACCGGAACCTGGATACTGGCCGACGAGGTCTACGAGCGTCTCTATTTCGAGTCCAGCGCCAATGCCTGTGCGCCGAGTTTTCTCGATGTTGCGCTGCCCGATGATCGGCTGGTGGTGGTGCACAGTTTCTCCAAGAGCTTTCTGATGACGGGCTGGAGGCTGGGCTGGCTGGTGATGCCGCCTGCCATGACCAGACACATGGGCAAGCTGATTGAATTCAACACCTCGTGCGCCAGCGTTTTCACACAGCGTGCCGGTGTTGTCGCTTTGCAGCGAACCGATGAGGTGACGCCCAAGGTGGTGGCCCATTTGAAACTCTGCCGCGATACCCTGGTCGCGCAGTTACAGACGATCCCGGGCCTGCAGGTCAGTACGGCGCGCGGTGGCATGTATGCTTTTTTCAGCTTGCCGGGTTATGACGACTCGCTGGTGACGGCCAAGCGCCTGGTATTGGAAGCCGGACTCGGCCTGGCACCCGGGGAAGCCTTCGCGCCCGAGGCGCGTGGCTGGCTGCGCTGGTGTTTTGCGTCGAAAGACCCGCAGCGCCTGGTGCAAGGGGTGGCACGGCTCAAGGCCTGGTTGACAGCACAGGCGCTCTGATTGTCATCCCGGATCGGCTACAATCGCACGGCTTTGCACATTGCACAAGCGCACGTCAGGGGCAGTTCCAGCGCCTGACGCAAGTTCTACTACACAGGAAAATGAAATGATCGCATCCAGTATCAAAGCCGCTGTCGTCAAGGACAACGCACGCCAGGCCGGCGACACGGGCAGCCCCGAA
>CAITZZ010000327.1 GCA_903897005.1 uncultured beta proteobacterium
AGCGCCCCCGGATTATCGCCGCTGGCGCGCCAGGCTCAGAAGTGAATCCCCCGCATCATCTGCTGCAAAGCAATCGCCTCATGCGACAGTTGCTGCTTGACCGGCTTGTCCCCCGGTTTTGCGCCCTTCGCCGCGCCAGAGTCAGGGAACATACGAAAACTCGTGTTCATGGCAATTTGCGCGACGCGCGGCAACAAGGCGTGCAGCAACTGTCCGGTAATACCGAGCCGGGTGGCAACGCGCACCGGCTTGAAGATACAGGCCTGCGCGATCATGTCGGCTGCCTCTTCCGGCGCCAGCGTTGGCACGTTGTTGTACAGGCCGGTGGGTGCAATCATGGGCGTGCGCACCAAAGGCATGTTGATCGTGGTAAACGAGATGCCCTGGTCGGCAAACTCACTGGACGCACAGCGCGTCCAGGCATCCAGCGCCGCCTTGGAGGCCACATAGGCGCTAAAGCGCGGAGCGTTGGTCAGAACCCCGATCGAGCTGATGTTGACGACATGGCCCTTCTTGCGCGCCACCATGCCCGGCAGGAAGCCCATGGTGACACGCAGGCAGCCAAAATAGTTCAGCTGCATGGTGCGCTCATAGTCGTGGAAGCGGTCATAACTCGATTCAATGGCACGCCGGATCGAACGCCCGGCATTGTTGATCAGGAAATCGACGCCACCGTGGTCCGCAAGCAGTTGCTTCACAAAACGGTCGCAGTCCGCCATGTCGGCGATGTCTGCCGGGTAGGCGACAAAGCGGTAGCCTTTGTCCCGGGCTTGCTGGCAGGCCTCCTCCAGTTTGTCCTTGTCACGCCCGCAGATGATCGTGATGGCGCCCGCTTCAGCAAACTTGTGCGCCGCTGCCAGGCCAATGCCGGAGGAGCCGCCGGTAATCAGGACGACCTTGCCGCCCACGGTACCGCGCAGTGAGCGGTCGATGTGCAAGTCCGGATCAAGATGGCGTTCCCAGTAGTCCCAGAGTCGCCAGGCATAGTCCTTCAGATTCGGGCAGGCGACGCCCGAACCCTTCAGGGCCGCCAGCGCATCACGACAATCGAAACGCGTCGGATAGTTGACAAAGGTCAGCATGTCCTGCGGCAAGCCCAGGTCCGTCATGATCGCGTTGCGCACCCGGCGTACCGGCGCCAGCGCCATCAGGCCTTTGGTGACACTGCGCGGAATGAATCCAAGCAGGGCGGCGTTGACAAAGAGGTTCATTTTGGGCGCGTGCGCCGCACGGCTGAAGATGTCGAGTACATCGCCAACGCGGTATCCCACGGGATCGACCAGGTGATAGCACTTCTTGTCAATACCTGCCTGGTGGCTGATGGCATCGAGCGCGTCCACCACAAAATCGACCGGCACGATATTGATGCGCCCGCCCTCCAGCCCGATTGAGGGCAGCCACGGCGGCAACAGCTGGCGCATGCGCTGGATCAGCTTGAAGAAATAGTAGGGACCATCGATCTTGTCCATTTCACCGGTGACACTGTCGCCCACCACCATGGCAGGGCGATAGACTGACCAGGGCACCTTGCATTCGAGGCGCACGATCTTTTCACTTTCGTGCTTGGTCATGAAATAGGGATGCTCGTAATTCTCGGCTTCGTCAAACATGTCCTCGCGGAACACGCCCTCGTACAAGCCGGCCGCTGCGATCGAACTAACGTGATGGAAATGCCCGGCACCGATAAGCTTGGCCAGTTCCACAGTGTTGCGGGTGCCTTCCACATTGACCGCGATCTGACTCGCCTCATCGGCGCCCAGGTCGTAAACAGCGGCCAGGTGATAGAAGTGATCAATCTGACCTTTGAGCTTCTTCAGATCGTCCGCAGAGACCGCCAACTTCTTTGCGGTCAAGTCGCCAAACACGGGTACCGCGCGCGCCGCACTGGCACTCCAGTACTGGCGCAGCGACGCCACCTTGTCCCGGCTTTCCTTGCGGATCAGAAAGTAGACCACCGAGCCCTTGCGCTCAAGCAACTTCTTGACCAGCCGTTTTCCAATAAATCCGGTCGCACCGGTAACAAAGTATTGCATCAAGACCTCCATTCAGATGGCGCATTCTTGCCCAGATTTCAGTTCCCGCAATTCAGCACAAACCCGCGGCCCGGTAGATGGCCCTCTCTAGCAATTTAGGAGGCCCCATCTACACAGTGCCCCGAACTGCCTTTACAGTGAGCGCCAGTTCCCAAATTTATCAACCCATCTGGAGTCTCCCATGGTCACAAAGCTGAAAAAATCGAATTCATCCAAGAAAAGTGCTCTGCCACTGCCAGGCTCCGTGAAGGACTCGGCACAACAGATCTGGCAGGCTGGCCTGGGCGCCTTTACCAAGGCGCAAGCCGAGGGCACCAAGGCGATCGAGGCGCTGATCAAGGAAGGTGTCAGCATGCAACGCAAGACACAGTCCGTGGCTGAAGAAAAGATATCGGAAGCCAGCAGCAAGATGTCGAGCATGGCGACCGACATTTCTTCCAAGGCCTCAGGTCAATGGGACAAACTGGAAAGCATTTTTGAAGATCGCGTCGCCAAGGCCCTCAACAAGCTGGGCGTTCCGTCAGCCAAGGATGTCAATGCCCTGATAGCACGCATTGACGAGTTGAACAAGAGCGTGCAGAAGCTGTCAGCCAAAGGCGCAGCCCCGAAAGCGCCGGCGAAAAAGACCATCAAGGTCGCTGTGAAGCCGGCACTCAGGAAAGCTGCAAAGCCCGCTGCAAAACGAGCAGCACCCACGGTCTGATCGCAATGCCGATCGTGAGCTGATTCAAGGCGCTGAGGGTGCCCGGTACGCAAAGTGCCATGATCGACATAAAGGGCGCCTGTGCGCCCTTTATGCATTGTGCCAACAGGCGTTGCTGCATCGCAGCAACCATTGAACACGTTCAGGCCTACACTTTGTTCTTATGAAGCGCAAACCATCACAAGCCCCAAGAATCGCACTGGCATTGTCAGGTGGCGGGCCCTTGGGCGCCATTTACGAAATTGGTGCACTGTGTGCTTTGGAAGAGTCCCTTAACGGGATCGACTTCACCAAGCTGCAACACTACGTCGGCGTTTCGGCCGGTGGTTTTATTGCCGCCGGCTTGGCCAACCGCATTACGCCGCGGGAACTTTGTGCGTTGTTCATTGAAAACGACGGCCCGCTGGCAGAGACCTTCGACCCTTCCTGGCTGATGATGCCGGCCTACGGAGAATTTGCGCGTCGCGGCATCATGTTGCCAGCGCTGCTGGTGTCTGCCTTGTGGCAGGTCACCGCCGGGGGCAAACCCTTTACCCAGGCGCTGCAGAAACTGGGGCCGAGCTTGCCGGCTGGCATCTTTTCCAGCGAGCACATGCAACAGCAACTGGAACGTCTTTTTTCGCAAAAAGGCCGCAGCAACGATTTCCGCAAGCTCAAAACCCAGTTGACCCTGGTGGCGACGAATCTCGACAGTGGCGAGGCCGCGCCTTTTGGCCGACCCGGCTGGGACCACATCCCGATTTCCAAAGCGGTGCAGGCCAGCGCCGCTTTGCCGGGACTGTTTCCGCCAGTCGAAATTGATGACAATTACTATGTGGACGGCGCCCTGAAGAAGACCATGCACGCATCGGTCGCTCTGGAGCAGGGGATCGATCTGATGCTGTGCCTGAACCCTCTGGTTCCGTTTGACGCCACAGCACCCCAGGTCGCCAAAGTCATGCGGCGCGGCCTGTCAACGGAAAAGCACCACATACCACGCATTGTGGACGGCGGCCTGCCGGCCGTGCTGAGCCAGACTTTCCGCTCGCTGATTCACTCCCGCATGGTGCTGGGCATGAGACAGTACGAGCACGCCTATCCGGACACCGACATCATCCTGATCGAACCCGATCATCGGGATCCCGAACTGTATCTGGCCAACACCTTCAGCTACTCGCAGCGGCGTCGCCTGGCAGAGCACGCTTACCAGCAAACCCGCCAACTGCTGCGTTCGCGCAAGACCGGTCTGTCGGCCAAGCTGTGGCGCCACGGCATCAGTCTGCACCATGAAGCGCTGGACGACCCGAAGCGACATTTGAGCGCCCCGCTTCCAGCCTCCACCCAGGTTGGGCGAGCCATCAGCAAGCTCCAGGAAATCATGGACGACCTCGGTCACGCCGTACTGCCTGTGACGCACGGGAGAGCACCTCTATGGTGAAGAAGGCACCCCGGCGCACTGCCGAGCGCATTCTGGAAGTAACACTCGAACTGTTCAATCGCTTTGGCGAGCCCAACGTTTCCACCACCCTGATCTCGGCCGAGCTGGGCATCAGCCCGGGCAACCTCTATTACCACTATCCGGCCAAAGAAGAACTGATCAACTCCCTGTTTGATCGCTACGAGCACGGCCTCAACGAGTTGCTCAACGCCAGCGACGGCGTGCGCGATGTGGAGGATGCATGGTTCTTCATGCACACGCTGTTTGAGTTGATCTGGCAATATCGTTTCCTGTACCGGGATTTGAACGACCTGCTGAGCAAGAACCGGCGCCTTGAGACGCACTTCCAGTCCGTTCTGAAAAACAAGACCCGCGCCGTCAGGACCATGCTCGACAGCATGAGCCGCTCGGGTGCCATTGCCATTGACTCTCGGGAAATTGAGGCCACCGCCACCAGCATGGTGGTGGTTTTGACCTACTGGCTGAGTTTTGAATATGTGCGCGATCCTCGCCGTGCGCTGGAAACCGAAAACGCACAAGCGGCCCTGCTGCGCGGCGCACAACACGTGCTGAACCTGCTGGTACCGTATCTGGAACAAAGCCAACGCACCCATTTGCTTAAACTCGCTGGCGCCTACAATAATGAAAACAATTAGCAGAATGGGCACCGGAGACAAGCATGGCCAACTGGACTGCCTTCCCCTATGCAGGCGAGTACGTCTTTGACGCGGCAAGTGTCAAGAAGTACTGGGCCCGCTTGCACGCGGGCGATGCCGAACCCCTTCCCACCGATGCCAGGGTGCTGCAAGCCTGGGCGCTGTTCCACAGTGGTGAATTCAAGAAAGCCATGGACCTCGGTCTCAAAATTGGTGGGGCGGGTCTCGCCGTAGCCAACAAGTCGGCCTGCGTTTACGCCACCTATCTGGAAAAGCAGGAAAAGACCAGGCTTGACCTCTACCAGGAAGTGGCTCAGCGCGCAGCCGCCCAAGTCCAGGAAGATCCGCAGGACGTCAGTGCACTGTACTGGCATGCCTATGCGCTGGGTCGCTACAGTCAGGGAATCAGCGTAGCCAAAGCCCTGGCGCAGGGGCTTGGCAGCAAGGTCAAAGGTTCCCTGGAAAACGTCATCCGCTTGCAGCCAAAACACGCTGATGCCCATATTGCCTTGGGCGCCTTTCATGCCGAGGTCATTGACAAGGTGGGCTCCCTCATTGGAGGCATGACTTACGGTGCAAAGAAAGATACCGGACTGGCCCTGCTGCAGCAGGCGCTCAAGCTCAACTTTGAATCAGCCATTGGCATGATCGAATACGCCAATGCCATGTTGATGCTCGAAGGCGACCGAATGATGAAAGAAGCGACCCGCCTGTACCAGCAAGCAGCCACCGCCAAAGCGCTGGACGCGATGGAGCGGCTTGATATCGAAATGGCCAAAGGCGAACTGGAAGATTGAGTCTCAATCGCTCCAGGGCAGCATCAAGGTCACCATCGCAAGTTTGGCAAATTCCGGCTCGAACTGGTCGATGATTTTTTGCGGGTCAGGACACAGCGTCGAATCGCTGATCACGCCAAACTGCACACCACCACCATAGCTCAGTATCGAGACGCCCAGACCCACAGTACCCGACTGGGGTACCCAGAACAGGCTTTGCTCAAGGGTCGAACCGCAGAATTTGAGTTTCTCGCGTGGTCCTGGCACATTGGTCATGACCGCCGTGGTCTTCTTGGAAAACAGGCTCAGCATGGCATCCTGGGCCGGCTTGATCAACAGCCCCGCCACCGACAGCAAACCGAAAGCCATCAGGGGCTGCATGCTGCCCTTGAGCTGACTCATGCGGCGCCGCACTTCGTAGACACGCTCCACCGGATTCTCGATGCCAATGGGCAGGACGACGGGCGCCAGACCAAACCGGTTGCCCAGTTTGTAGGCTTCCTCGAGGGGACGCAGATTCACCGGCACCATGGCCCGAATTTCCTTGCCCGCAACTTCGTCGTCAAATGACTTCAGGTACTCGGCAATGGCGCCGGCCACGCAACTGAGCAAGATGTCGTTGATGGAACAGTTCAATGCCCGCCCCACGGCTTTGACTTCTTCCAGCGGAATCGGCTCGCACCAGGCAACCCGCTTGGTCTGCCCCGGCACGCCCTTCAGGCGTGTCGGCGAGTCATCCGGCATCAGCGCCAGCGCGGCACCATCGCGCAGCGCCTGGTACACCATTTTTGCCAACTCAACCGAGCCCGCGACTCCCTTTTCCACGCCTTTTTGCGGGCCCATCATCATCCCCACAGCGTTGACCGCCCCATCGCCAGCGGCCCCGAGCGCTTTCACGGTCACATCCGTGAAGGGTTTGATGAAAGTATCCATCAACCAGTCCTCGGCGCCTTCCAGTCCGCCATGCGGCGCAGCCTTGGCCCGCCGCTGCGGCGGCAAGATCCCGCCATCGACCAGCGACTGCGTGACAGAAATCAGCGCAATGCCATCGGCAATGCAATGGTGAATGCGCACCAGCAAGGCAGAACCACCCTGGTAATGCTCGACCAGGTGAAACTGCCACAAGGGGTGCTTCATGTCCAGCGGCTGCACTGCGAGGTCAGCCAGACGCTCCTGCAAGGCCTGCTGCTCACGCCCCTTGGACCTGGCACCGAGTTTCTCCAACACCACGTGCCGCTTGATAGCAAAATCTTCATCCCGGACCCAGGTGGCACCCGCTGCGTCCTGCTGCACGCGCTGGCCGAACCGTGGGTACTTGAGCAGGCGTTGCTCGATGCGCTCGCACACAGCCTTGTAGCTGACGCCGGGCTTGAGGATCCAGACACCGACAATCATCATCAGGTTGCTCGGGGAATCCATGCGCAACCAGGCGGTGTCGACCTTGCTCATGCGCTCACCGGTCAGGCCCAGCGTACCGCCAACCGCATCAGAAACATTTTTCTGGACCACGCGCGCCGCCCGGCGCACGGTCTTTTGAGCCATTTTTGCCGCAGGAAGCACGACCTCAGCCACCGGCTGGGTGACGCTCCTGGCTTTGATTCGAGTAACCATCAAGAACTCCAGATTCGAGAAAACACTGACAAGTAAGCAATTCTTCGGGAATGTCCCCTATTTTGTGGCCAAAACCAAAAGTAAGATACTGCGCAAATACCCCAAGTGTGTTGGGTACCCACCTGATCCGGAGAAACCATGTCTGACCTGAAAGCAAAATTCGAAGCCGCCGTTGCCAATTCAAAAAAGCTGACCGAGCGTCCTGACAACGCCACGCTGCTCAAGATCTACGCCCTGTACAAGCAGGCCAGTACGGGCGACAACACGGAAAAGAAGCCAGGCTTTGGTGACATGGTGGGGCGCGCCAAATGGGACGCCTGGAACGGCTTCAAGGGCACCAGCGCCAACGATGCCATGCAGCAGTACATCGACCTGATTGAATCCCTGAGCTGAATGCCGCGACCGGGGTCGCTACTTCTTCTTGCCCCGACCCGGCCCTGCGGCAGCAGGGTGAGGCAGCATGTCATCAAGCATTTTCACGATCTCGCTTTCGATCCTGCCCTTGAAGGCACCCACCAGAAAGCCGAGTCTGGCCGTCAGCTCGAATCGGTCCTTGGTCACTGCCAGGGTGCCGTCGACGCCGGCTCGTGTAAAACAGACTTCGTCGGCGCTCTTGCCCTCTTCGTAAGTGCAACTCATGCCAAAATCCTTTTCAACCTGTTCCGCCCACTGAAAGGCGAGTTTTCGCGCGGCCGGCAGACCCAAGGTGTGATGGCGCAAGATGTGCAGATCAGCCACTTGACTACTCCTATGCTCTACAAATTCAAATCCAAAGCCACGGGCGACCTCATCATGCTGCAGCCCAACGGACGGCGCATGCTGGAGATCATCGGAAAAATCAGCGCTGGCGACGGTGACGGTGACGCCGACAAGGGCATCATCCTGCCCGAACAGATGCCGGCGGCGCTGGCGGCGCTGACGGCGGCCGTGTCCCAGGAAGCAGCCGACAGAAAGGCAGCCCTGGCACAGGCACTTGAGCGCAATGAAGCACCGCCCCGCTTTGAGGCCATCTCACTGCGCCAGCGCGCCCTGCCCTTGATGGAAATGCTGCAGCGCTGCGAAAAAGCGGGCCACGCCATAGTCTGGGGTGTTTGACGGGCTGGGCGAACTTAATCAACTCTGGCGCCGGAAGCCTTGACTACAGGTGCCCACTTTTTGATTTCAGCGTCAATCAGTGCTGCAAATTCCTGTGGCGTATTGCCGCTGGGAATGGCTCCCTGTGCCAGCAACTTTTCCTTGATGCTGGGCAGACTGAGTGCCTTGGCGGTTTCCTGCTGCAGGCGCAACACGACCTCCGGTGGCGTACCGGCTGGCGCCAGCAAACCAAACCAGCTGCTCGCCTCAAAACCTTTCAGTTTCGCCGCCTCCTCGATCGTCGGCAAATCCGGCATGGCAGCTGATCGCTGCGAACTGGTGACGGCAAAGGCCTTGAGCTTGCCACCCTTGATTTGCGCCATGGAGGACGGCAGATTGTCAAACATCACATCCACCGTGCCGGAAATCATGCCCAGCATGGCCGGGCCAGAGCCGGTGTAGGGGATGTGGGTCATGAAGGTGCCCGTCATGGTCTTGAACAGCTCGCCGGCCAGGTGGATCGAGGTACCGTTGCCACTGGATGCCATGTTGAGTTGCCCCGGATGTGCTTTTGCGTACTTGATAAAGTCCGGCACCGTGTTGATGCCCAGCGCTTTGGCTTTTTCCGTGTTCATCACCATCACGTTGGGCACACCGGCCACCAGGGTGACGGGTGCAAAGTCCTTTTGCGGATCGTAGGGCATCCGGCTGTACAGCGATTTGTTGATGCCATGGGTGCCAACGGTTCCCATCAGCAAGGTGTAGCCGTCGGGCGCCGATTTGGCCACGATGTCAGCGCCCAGGTTACCTCCAGCGCCAGCGCGATTGTCAACAATGAAGGATTGCCCGAAGACCTTGGACAACTCCGGAGCCACTGCGCGGGCCAGAATGTCGGTGGTTCCGCCAGGCGCGAAGGGCACCACGATTCTGACGGGCTTGCTTGGCCAGTTCGTCTGAGCTGCCGCCTGCGTGGCGAGACACAGCATGGCAAAGCCTGCCGCCAAGGTCAGCCCGTAACGGCGAAAATAATCAACGCTCGATCTCATTGAAGTCTCCAGGTGTTTCGATCCGCAACGGACCGGATTTCAGTTACCCCTATTAAACAACGGGTTTGCTGGTAAAAACCGTGGCGCGCAAAGCCTGCAGGTCCAGCACCCGCAAACCGCCGTACTCAACTCGAATCGATCCCTGTTCGGCCAAAGCGGTCAGTGCCTCGTTGACTCGCTGGCGCGACAGGCCCACCAGATAGGCCAGCTCTTGCTGGGTAATGCGCAGAACCTCGCCGACACCGGGGTAGAGCACAGGGTTGAAAAGCGCAGCCAGACTGCGCGCAACCCGAATATCCGGGTTGTTCATCCGGTCGATCTCACGGGCGGCAATGAACTGCCCCAGCCGCTCGTTGAGTTGGTTCATGATGAACCGGTTGAAACCGATAGAGTGGTCCAACAACCAATGAAAGGTATCCACATGCAAGCCGGCCACCCGACTCCTTCGCAGTGCCTGAATGTTGTAGCGGTAGCTTTCACGCTTCAGTGCGGTACCCTCGCCAAACCAGCCGCCGGGCGGCATGCCAATAAACGTCATGGTCTTGCCTTCGGCGTTGTCACTGCTCATCTTCAGCAAGCCATCAATCACACCAAACCAGTACGTCACGGGACGACCGGTGCGGCACACGTAATCACCGGCACTGGCATCCGTGATCTTGAGGTCGTCCACGGCACGCTGGCGCTCGGCGGATGTCAGCAGATGAATCCAGGGAATGGCGTCGAGTTCGAGGGCCGTCAGGGGGCGTCTGCGCTGATGCAGTGACTTGTCATAGCTCATTGGTGCCTGGTTCTCCTTCTGTGGACAGCTTAAAAAGTGCAGGGAAAACACCTACCCAGAAAAGTATGGATTGTCGTCCAAACGACAACTTGACGTCAAACGAGTGACTATTATTCACCCCATTCGAATAGCAAGGCACCGGGATGCAGACCACATTTCCTCAACTTCTTCTAGATCACGCAGCGCAGCGACCGACTGAACCTGCCATGCGTGAAAAAGAGTATGGCATTTGGCAGGCCCTGACTTGGGCCGACCTGGCTACGCTGGTGACCCAGCTGGCTTGCGGCCTGCACCTGGCCGGCCTGCGTCGCAATGAGCACATGATCGTGATCGGAGCCAACCGACCCCGCCTGTACGCCACCATGCTGGCCGTTCAAGCGATCGGCGCCGTTCCGATTCCCCTGTACCAGGATGCAGCAGCACCAGAGTGTGTCTTTCCCATCAACAACGCCGATGTGCGTTTCGCCTTTGCCGAGGATCAGGAGCAGGTCGACAAGCTGCTGGAAATCCGCGACGAATGCCCACAGCTGAGTCATATTTACTTTGACGATCCGCGCGGCCTGCGCAACTACGACGAACCCGGTCTGGCTTCGCTGGAGGACCTGCTGGCTGCTGGCAAGGCCTTTGCCGCCCAGAACGCTGGTTTCCTGCAGGCAGAAGTGAATCAGAGCAAGCCCACCGATGTGGCCGCCATGTTCTTCACCTCAGGCACGACAGGCAACCCAAAGGGGGTGGTGCACACCCATGATTCCTTGCTGAACCGGGCGCGCGCCGGTGCCGAATTCGACAGGTTGACCCATTCCGAAGATGTACTGGCCTATCTGCCGCCAGCCTGGATTGGCCAGAACATCTTCAGCTATGCCCAATGGCTTTCCTGCGGCTATGTCGTGAATTGCCCTGAGTCGGCAGCCACCGTGACGATCGATCTGAAAGAAGTGGGACCCACCTACTATTTCGCACCGCCCCGGGTATTTGAAGGTCTGCTCACCAGTGTCATGATCCGCATGGAAGATGCTGGCGCCCTGAAACGCCGCATGTTTCACTACTTCATGAGCGTGGCACAGCGCGTCGGGCCGACGCGCATGGACGGCAAGCCGATCGGCTTTGCCAATTCAATTTTGTATGCGCTCGGCAATGCACTGGTCTATGGGCCTTTGCGTAACAACCTGGGCATGAGCCGGGTACGGGTTGCCTACACCGCAGGCGAAGCCATCGGTCCGGACCTGTTCAGCTTCTACCGCTCTATCGGCATCAACCTCAAACAGCTCTATGGCTCCACCGAAACCGCCGTTTTTGTCTGCCTGCAGCCCGACAATGAAGCGCGCGCCGACACCGTTGGCGTGCCCTGTGCCGGTGTTGAAATCAAGGTCGCCGAGGACGGAGAGATCCTGGTCAAGTCACCCGGTTTGCTCAAGGAATACTTCAAGAACCCGGCTGCCACCGCCGAAGTGCTGACTGCCGATGGCTGGTACCACACCAGCGACGCCGGCTTCCTCGACGCCCACGGCCATCTGAAGATCATCGACCGCGTGAAGGATGTCGGGCGCATCAAGGGCGGCAGCAACGACGGCGCCATGTTTGCGCCCAAATATGTCGAGAACAAACTCAAGTTCTTTCCCCATATTAAGGAAGTCGTGGCCTATGGAGATGGCCGCGAGAGAGTCTGCGTCATGATCAACATTGATTTTGACGCTGTCGGCAACTGGGCCGAACGCCGCAATCTTCCCTACGCCGGTTATACCGATCTGGCGCAGAAGCCCGAGGTTTACCAGTTGATCAAGGAATGCGTGGAAAAGGTCAACGCCGACCTCAGCGTGGACGCATTGCTGGCCGGCTCTCAGGTCAGCCGCTTCCTGGTGCTGCACAAGGAACTTGATGCTGACGACGGCGAACTGACCCGCACCAACAAGGTCAGGCGCGGCTTCATTGCCGAGAAGTACGATGTGTTGATTGACGCCCTCTATGGCGGCAAGACCACGCAGTTCATCGAGACCCAGGTGAAATTTGAAGATGGCCGCACCGGCAGCGTCAGTGCCACACTGAAAATAGAAGATACCAAGACCTTTGCACCGGTCAAAGCGGCTGCCTGAACACAAGACTGAGAATCATGGCAACAAAACAAATTGGCGACGTCATTCTTGACGTCAACAACATTTCTCTGAGCTTCGGCGGCGTCAAGGCCTTGACCGACATCTCTTTCAACGTTCGTGAACACGAAGTCCGGGCCATCATCGGACCCAACGGTGCCGGCAAGAGTTCGATGCTCAATTGCATCAACGGGGTCTATACCCCGCAGCAGGGATCGATCACGTTTCGTGGCAAGTCCTTCAGCCACATGGACAGTCACCAGGTGGCTGTCATGGGGATCGGACGCACCTTCCAGAACCTGGCGCTGTTCAAGGGCATGAGCGTGATTGACAACATCATGACCGGGCGCAACCTGAAGATCAAGAGCAACCTGCTGTGGCAGGCCTTGCGCATTGGTCCGGCCCAGCGCGAAGAAGAGATGCATCGCGAGGCGGTTGAGCACATCATCGATTTCCTGGAAATACAGGCGTATCGCAAGACGCCGGTCGGGCAATTGCCCTACGGTCTGCAAAAGCGCGTTGACCTGGGGCGCGCCCTGGCCATGGAGCCGCAGGTCTTGCTGCTCGACGAACCGATGGCCGGCATGAACGTCGAAGAGAAGCAGGACATGTGCCGCTTTGTGCTCGATGTGAACGAAGAATTCGGCACCACCGTGGTCCTGATCGAGCACGACATGGGCGTCGTGATGGATATTTCAGACCGGGTCGTGGTGCTGGACTACGGCAAGAAAATTGGCGATGGCACGCCTGACGAAGTACGCAATAACGAAGAGGTGATCAGCGCCTATCTGGGCACCGGTCACTAAGGACAAAAAATGGCATTCTTTCTTGAATCACTCCTGGGCGGCCTGATGGCCGGCATGCTTTATTCGCTGGTGGCGCTGGGCTTTGTACTGATCTACAAGGCTTCAGGCGTATTCAACTTTTCGCAGGGCGCGATGGTGCTTTTTGCAGCCCTGGCGATGGCGCGCTTTTCCGAATGGATTCCACTCTGGACCGGAATGACCAATCCCATTGCCGCCAATCTGGCTGCTTTTGTCATCGCGGGCATCATCATGTTTGCCGTCGCCTGGCTGATCGAGCGACTGGCACTGCGCCATCTGGTCAATCAGGAAGGCACGACACTCTTGATGGCCACCCTGGGCATCAGCTATTTTCTTGACGGCCTGGGACAAACCATTTTCGGCAGCGACATCTACAAGATCGATGTCGGCATGCCCAAAGAGCCCATCATGGCGTTCGAAACATTGTTTGACGGCGGCATCCTGATTAACAAGGAAGACCTCTACGCAGCGCTGATCGCGGCGGTGCTGGTAACGCTGCTCAGCGTGTTCTTCCAGAAGACAGCAACGGGGCGCGCGCTGCGTGCAGTAGCCGACGATCATCAGGCAGCGCAAAGCATTGGCATTCCATTGAACCGGATCTGGGTCATCGTCTGGTGCGTCGCGGGCGTGGTCGCCCTGGTCGCCGGCATGATCTGGGGCAGCAAGCTGGGGGTCCAGTTTTCACTGACCACCGTAGCACTGCGCGCACTGCCGGTGGTGATTCTGGGCGGCCTGACCTCGGTGCCGGGCGCCATTATTGGCGGTCTCATCATCGGCGTCGGCGAAAAGCTGTCAGAAGTGTTTTTGGGACCTTATGTGGGCGGCGGTATTGAAATCTGGTTTGCCTACGTGTTGGCTTTGCTGTTCCTGCTGTTCAGGCCACAAGGCCTGTTCGGCGAAAAAATAATTGACCGCGTCTGACCGCCAGGAAGAAAAGAAACACCATGTTTTACAGAGAAAATGGTCAATTCAAGACCAGCTACCGTACCGATCAGCAGATCTTTCCGATCACGCAGGATCGCTGGGCCATCCTGCTGATCATCGCCGCTGCCTTCATCGTCGTGCCTATGCTCAGCAGCGGCTACATGTTCCGGGCTATTTTCATCCCCTTTCTGATCATGTCGCTGGCGGCCCTGGGCGTCAATATCCTGGTCGGTTACTGCGGACAGATATCACTCGGCTCCGGTGCCTTCATGGCTGTCGGCGCCTACGCGGCCTTCAACTTTTTTGTCCGGGTTCCGGGCATGCCCTTGCTGGTGGCGCTGATCCTCGGTGGCCTGTGCGCCAGCGCTTTCGGCATCCTGTTCGGCCTGCCAAGTTTGCGTGTTAAAGGTTTGTACCTTGCGGTCGCAACCTTGGCGGCCCAGTTCTTCAGCGACTGGATGTTTCTTCGCATCAAATGGTTCACCAACGACGCTCCGTCGGGCTCGGTCTCGGTCTCAGGCCTGCAGGTTCTGGGTATGCCAATTGAAAGCCCCACTTCCAAGTACCTTTTGTGCCTTTCCATTCTGGTGGTGCTGGCACTGCTGGCGAAGAACCTGGTGCGCTCAGCCATAGGGCGCGAGTGGATGGCGATTCGGGACATGGACGTTGCCGCCGCCGTGATCGGCATCCGCCCGATGTACGCCAAGCTCAGTGCCTTTGCCATCAGTTCCTTCATCATCGGCGTCGCCGGCGCTCTGTGGGGCTTTATCTACCTGGGCGCCTGGGAGCCAGCGGCATTCTCGGTGGACCTGTCGTTCAAGCTGCTGTTCATGGTGATTATTGGCGGCATGGGCTCCATCATGGGAGCCTTCTTTGGCGCCGGCTTCATCGTGATCCTGCCCATTGTCCTGAACCAGTTTCTGCCCGTGCTCGGGGATCTTGTCGGCGTCCAGATTTCCACCGCGGGTATTTCGCACGCCGAGCTGATCATCTTTGGCGCCCTGATCGTCTGGTTCCTGATTGTGGAGCCGCATGGCCTGGCCAAGTTGTGGTCCATCGGCAAGCAGAAGTTGCGCCTGTGGCCCTTCCCCCATTGACGCAACCCTTCGTTCACGTTTTCCCGTTCGTTAACCACGGCATGCAAGTGCCAGTACTTTAGGAGACTTCCATGAAAATCAAAAATATCGTCTTGGCCAGCATCCTCGTCGCCGCCAGCGCCGGGACCTTTGCGCAACCCAAGGAGCAGTTCTTCCCTGCACTGCCCTACCGCACTGGCGCCTATGCACCCAACGGCGTGCCGTGGGCCAACGGTTATGCCGACTACCTCAAACTGGTCAACGCCCGCGGCGGCATCAACGGCGTGAAGATCATCTATGAGGAATGTGAGACTGCTTACGATACGGCACGTGGCGTCGAATGCTATGAGCGTCTGAAGGGCAAGCACGGTGGCGCCACCGTGTTCCAACCGCTCTCCACCGGCATTACCTTTGCGCTGACCGAGAAAGCTCCCGGCGACAAGATCCCCTTGATCACTGCTGGCTACGGCCGCAGCGAAAGCCAGGATGGCAACGTGTTCAAGTGGAACTTCCCGCTGGTTGGCACTTACTGGCTGGCGGCCGACGTGCTGGTGCAGACCTTGGGCAAAAAAGAAGGTGGCCTTGACAAGCTCAAGGGTAAGAAGATCGCCCTCGTTTACCACGACAGCCCGTACGGCAAGGAGCCGATTGCCCTGTTGCAAGAACGCGCAGCGATCCATGGTTTCAACCTGCAACTGCTTCCGGTCACAGCACCAGGCGTTGACCAGAAAGCCACCTGGTTGCAAATTCGCCAGTCCAAACCTGACTACGTTCTGTTGTGGGGTTGGGGCGTCATGAATTCGACCTCGCTGAAGGAAGCGCAAGCGACCGGCTACCCGCGCGAGAAAATGTATGGCGTCTGGTGGTCGGGTGCCGAGCCGGACGTCAAGGACGTTGGCGAAGGTGCCAAGGGCTACAACGCTGCTGCCCTGCAGCATGGCGCAGAACCGCAGTCCAAAGTGGTGCAGGACATTCTGAAGGAAGTTCACGCCAAGGGCCAGGGAACCGGTCCGAAGGAAGAAGTGGGCCAGGTGCTCTATATGCGCGGTGCCATGAGTGCCATGCTTGGCGTTGAAGGCGTAAAGCGTGCCCAGGAACGCTTCGGCAAGGGCAAGTGGATGAGTGGCGAGCAGGCGCGCTGGGGTCTGGAAAACCTCGCGCTTGACCAGAAGAAGCTCGACGCTTTGGGCTTTGCTGGCGTGATGCGCCCAATCAGCACCTCATGCGCCGACCACATGGGCTCCAACTGGGCACGTGTTCACACCTGGGATGGCAAGAAATGGAACTTCAGCTCCGACTGGATGCAGGCTGATGAGCAAATCCTGAAGCCCTTGGTCAAATCGACAGCTGCCAAGTACGCTGCCGACAAGAAGCTGGAAACCCGCACTGTGGCGGATTGCCAGTCCTGATCGAATTGTCATCCTGGGCCTCCGGGATGTCATGCCGGACCTGATCCGGCATCCATGGTAGGGGTGCAGAGGCACCTGCCTGGATTGCGGATCAAGTCCGCAATGACAAAGGGGAGGCTGGGGTGACAGTCCAACCCGAAGCACTGCGTGCAGTGCTTCCGATTGGTAAAAGGTATAACGCTATGGAACCCACAAACATCGTTCTCAACGTCAATGGCATTGAGGTCATTTACAACCACGTGATCCTGGTGCTTAAAGGTGTCTCGCTCAACGTGCCCGAGGGCAAGATCGTGGCTATCCTGGGTGGCAATGGCGCAGGAAAGACGACAACTCTGCGCGCAGTTTCCAACCTGCTGCAAGGCGAGCGCGGTGAAGTCACCAAGGGTTCGATTGAACTGCGTGGCGAGCGTATTGAAAACCTCTCGCCCTCCCAGCTGGTGCAGCGCGGCGTGGTGCAGGTAATGGAAGGGCGTCACTGCTTTGCCCACCTCACCATTGAGGAAAACCTGCTCACGGGTGGCTACACGCGCAAGAGCAAGACCGAAGTGGCCGCCAATCTGGAAAAGGTCTACACCTATTTTCCACGCCTCAAGTTGCGACGTACCAGTCAGGCCGCCTACACATCGGGTGGCGAGCAGCAAATGTGTGCCATCGGCCGCGCCCTGATGGCCAGCCCCAGCATGGTGCTGCTGGATGAGCCATCGATGGGCCTGGCACCGCAAATCGTGCAGGAAGTATTCGAAATTGTGAGAGACCTTAACCGCAAGGAGAAGGTCACTTTTCTGCTGGCGGAACAAAACACCAACATGGCCCTGAAGTACGCTGACTACGGCTACATCATGGAGTCGGGCCGCGTCGTGATGGATGGCGTGGCCAGCGACCTCGCCAACAACGAAGACGTCAAGGAGTTCTACCTGGGTGTGGGCGGCGGCGAGCGCAAGAGCTTCAAGGACGTGAAGAGTTACAAACGGCGCAAGCGCTGGCTGGCTTGAGCAGGTTCACCCCACGCGCTGGCGCAGTGGTAGTCAGTGCCTTATAGGAAAAGCAATATGTCTGAACATTACGATGCGCTGGAAACGCGGGACAGTGCAGCGCGCGAAGCCGCCCTGCTGGCTGCCCTGCCGCTCCAGGTGGCACATGCCAGAGAATCATCGGCCGCACTGGCGCAAATCCTGAAAGACGTCAATCCGGCCCGGGTCACGAACCGACAGGCGCTGGCCGAGTTGCCCGTGATTCGCAAGCATGAACTGCTGGAACGTCAGCAAGCCAGCCGGGCCATTGACGGTGGCGACGTATTTGGCGGTTTCAGCGCCGTCGGCTATGGCAAGCGCATGCCGCGAATTTTTGCCAGCCCCGGCCCGATTTATGAACCCGAAGGTGCAGCCAAGGACTATTGGCGTATGGCGCGCGCCATCTTTGCAGCGGGCTTTCGTCCCGGTGAACTGATTCACAACTGCTTCAGCTACCACTTTGTTCCGGCCGGGTCGATGATGGAGTCCGGTGCCCATGCGCTGGGCTGCACCGTCTTTGCCGGCGGCACTGGCCAGACGGAGCAGCAGGTTCAGGCGATGGCACAGCTGCGCCCAGCCGGCTACATCGGCACACCCAGTTTTCTGAAAATCATCATCGACAAAGCGGCCGAAATGGGCGTGGCCCTGCCCAGCTTGAAGAAAGCCATGTTTGGCGGCGAAGCCTTTCCGCCTTCCCTGCGCGACTGGTTTGCCGAGCGCGGCATTGCGGGCTACCAGTGCTATGCCACCGCCGACCTGGGTTCGATTGCCTACGAGACCAGCGCACGCGAAGGCCTCGTGCTCGACGAGGAAGTGATTCTTGAGATCGTGCGCCCTGGCACCGGTGACCCGGTCGCACCCGGCGAAGTCGGCGAAGTGGTGGTAACGACGCTGAACCCGGACTACCCCCTGATCCGTTTTGGCACCGGGGATTTGTCGGCGGTGCTGGCTGGCCCCTGTCCGAGTGGGCGCACCAACACCCGCATCAAGGGCTGGATGGGGCGTGCGGATCAGACCACCAAGATCCGCGGCATGTTTGTGCACCCGGCTCAGGTTGCTGACATCGTCAAGCGCTTCCCCGAGGTGGCGCGCGCCCGTCTGGTGGTAACCGGCGAGATGGCCAATGACGCCATGACACTGAAGGTAGAGACCGCCTGCGGTGGGCCGGACGCACTGGCCGCCAAGATTGGTGAGGCGATTCGCGACGTCACCAAACTCCGCGGCGTGGTCGAATTCCTGTTGCCCGGAAGCCTGCCCAATGATGGCAAGGTGATCGAGGACGCGCGCAGCTACAGCTGAATTAGGGAACCAGCGAAAAGACAGATGCCGGAACCGAAACGCCACGAATGAGCAGGCGGTTGCGCGCAACGCACTCAAGCATCGCGCCGGCTTTCCGCGCCACCCCTTCGCTGGGATGATTGCCGGCAGCAACGACGATTTCAACACGCCGCAGTGCCAGCGTTTCAAATGCGTATTGGGAGAGCAGCCTGACGCAGCGCGAGGCAACCTGCTGGCGCTGCATCGACGACCTGACCCAGTAGCCAAGATTGCATATGGCGTGCTGCCTGTTGATCTGGTTCAGACCGGCACCACCCAGGAACTCTGAGCCATCTTCTGAAAAGATGCCGAACTCATAAGCGGTCTGTGCTTCAAGCCCCTGTTTGCAAACAGCAAACCATTCCAATGCGTCCTTGTTGGTGTAGTCCGCATGGCACCATGGCATCCAGTGGCCAACACTCTGCGCAGACTCACGAACCGCCGACGTGAAAGCGGTGGCATCCCCGTCTTCGAACGGACGCAGCAGCAAACCCTCGGCAGTGATTGTCGTCATAACGGTGTACTCGAATGTCCAAAGATCAGGATCCCCACGCAATACTGAAAGCCGCGCGCACCCCCGTCAGCATTCCGGTCGCTCAGTTTGGAATAATGCCTGCACGTTATCTCCATTGCGAGGTGGTTGAAATTCCTGAAGATCATGTACGAGTTGCTGGTGCGCAGCTATGCCAAGTTCCTCTTAAGAAAGAGCGCAGTGCGCAGCCAGGCAAGCTTGGCTGCTTCCGCATCGAAGCGCGGCGTAGTGTCATTGTTGAATCCGTGCTGCACGCCGGCATAAATGAAAGCGTCATACCGGGTTCCTGCAGCCTTGAGTGCAACCTCAAATTTTGGCCATCCGGCGTTAATCCGCTCATCGACACCAGCATAGTGAAGCAACAAGGGGGCCTTGATTCTTGGCACGTCCTGTAAGGGCGGCTGTCCGCCATAGAACGCAACACCAGCGGCCAGCTCAGGGACCTGGGTGGCCAAGATGTTCACAACACCACCACCATAGCAAAAGCCGACTGCTCCCACTCTTCCGGTGCTCTCCGGGAAAGCGAGCAGAGCACGGGCGGCGGCGAGGAAGTCGTTTAGAGTCTTGGTCGCATCCAGCTTTGAAAAGAGTTCACGTGCCTTGTCTTCGTCGCCAGGGTAGCCACCCACGGAGTAGAGGGCGTCGGGCGCAAAGGCCAGAAATCCATCAAGCGCCAAACGGCGAGTGATGTCTTCGATGTGTGGGTTCAACCCACGGTTTTCGTGGATGACCAGCACTGTTGGAAGTTTCCCGGTGACGCCAACTGGCTTGGCGAGGTAGCCGCGCACTGTCCCATTTCCTTGTGGAGAGTCAAAGGCCTGGTAGCGGGTTTGCAGGCGTGCGTCGCCTGGTGCTACCTGCTCGGCTTTCGCGAATTGTGGGTTCAGTGCTGCGAGCAAACCAGCAGCTGCCGCAGCAGACCCGGCCAGGGTGGCTGCGCTATCCAAAAATCTTCGGCGGCTGATGTCACCATGTACGTATCGATCAAATAACTGGAGGACTTCGGGCTGAAAGTCTTTGGCGGTCAACCGTGTCATGAATCTGTTCCTTTGAGAAGTTCTTCGATTCACTCTGGAATCGAGTGCGGAATCTTATGCGCTGCGGGGTCGGCCTGAGCGGCCGATTGAAGCCCTGATGCTTTTGCCCTGATCATTGCCGTCATCGCACAAGCTACCTGGCGCCTTTCTTCTCCAACATGTCCACCATGGCCGCAAAACCTCGGGCTTTGGCCAGCGCCAGCGGCGTATTGCCCTCGCGGTCGGTCAACCGGGTGCTGGCACCGGACGCCAGCAGCGCCTGTAACACCGCTTGATGCCTTGCACCACCCTGGCCCAACACAATGGCCTCGATCATGGCTGTCCAATGCAGGTTGTTGACATGGTCCAGCGGAGCACCCGCAGCAATCAACTGCCTCACCACCCCGTCGTGTCCCAAGTGGGCGGCCGCAATCAGCGCGGTGCCGTCATATCGGCTGGTGGTGAGTTTGGCACTGGCGCCCAAGCCCAGCAACACCCGCAAAGTGTCTTCATCGTCGGCCACCGCCGCAACCGTCACCGCGTCGTAGCGGTCGTTTTCCAGCAGCTCAAGGTTCGCCCCCGCCAAGACCAGCACACGAATGACCTCTGGTTGCCTGGCAAACGTAGCCACATGCAATGGCGTGCGGCCAAACGGGTCTCGCGCATTGACACTGGCGCCGCTGGCCAGCAGCTTTCTAAGCTGCACCAAATCACCCTTGTGCGCTGCCGCATGCAAGCCGGTGTAACGCGCGGCCTCTGCCGCACTGGGGGCCACCTGGCTTTGGGCCGGGCCGGCCAAGGCCGCCATGGCCAGGAGCGCGGCCATGAGCCAGGCGACGAATGAGGTTCTTCTTTCCATGTCTTGTCTGGGTTGGGTTGAAGCTGGCTTACTTCAGCATGTCTTGCACGCTGGCAATGCCTGCCATGGCGCATTTTTCATCCAGATGACCGCCGGGTGCACCACCCACACCAACGGCGCCAATCACCTCGTCGCCCACTTTTACCGGCACACCACCGCCCAGCAGCAGGTAGCCCGGAATCATGGCCACATTGGCCGAAGCCGGATTCTTTTGCACACCTTCCCACATGGCAGTGGTGGTATTTTTGCCAGAGGCCGAGGTAAATGCTTTGGCCTGGCTCGCGGCCAGAGTGTGCGGCCCTGCGTTGTCCGCACGCTGCACTGCACGCACGCCACCGGCACGGTCAACCACGGTGGCGGTCACATTGAACTTGTCGGCGCTGCACGCGGCCACGGTGGCGGCAGCAATTTTGGTGGCCAGTTCAAGTGACATGTTTTTTTCAACACGAACGGCCTGGGCGCTGGCGCCCAAAGTGGCCAATGACAAAACGAGGGTGGCTGTGAAATGAATGGATCGCATGGGGTTTTCTCCTGAAAAATGGGTAGTGAATCAACTGTTCACCTCCTGGAGAAAATGTAATCAAGCCTGTGCGCGCTGACCATTCGGGCGGCTACGCGCGGGGCTGCGTAGAACTACGGAGTCTTTCCGAACCACTTGGCAAAGCGGCCGCATGACTCAGGCGTCGGATTGCGTGGCCAGTGTGGCGTAGTGGCGTATCAGGTGCGCCAGCGACTCCACTTTCAGTTTGCCAAACAGGTTGGCGCGGTGGGTTTCCACCGTACGGGGCGACAGGCCCAGCGCACGACCAATTTCCTTGTTGGTCAAGCCCTCCACAATCAGGCCAAGCACCTCACGCTCGCGTTCGGACAACTGCGCATAACGTTCACGCGCCTGTCGGCTGGCCTGGTGCCGTTCACGCGAGCGCACATGCTGGCGCACGGCGTTTTGCAGGGTTTCGAGCAACAGCTCGTCATTCACCGGTTTTTCCAAAAACTCGGTGGCACCCGATTTGAATGCCCGCCGACACAGCTCTACCGTGCCGTGCCCGGTGAGCATGACCACGGGCTGATCCACGCCTTGGACCATCAGCGCGTCCAGCACGGTCAGTCCGCTGGTGCCGGGCATGCGCACATCGAGCACGATGGCGCCAATGCCCTGGCGGTCAAAACCCTGGATAAAGTCCTGCGGATCAGCCCAGGTCTGCACCCGCAAGCCCACGGTGCCGATCAGCAGCGCCAGGCTGGCGCGCACAGCCTCGTCGTCGTCTATCAAATGGATCAACGGTGACAGCGGTGCATTCATGGGCCGGTTGCCAGTGGCAAGGTAAGGGTAAAAACAGCGCCATGTGGCGCATTGGCGTGGGCACTCAGTTGCCCACCCATGCCTGTGGCCAGGGTTTCACACAGGCTCAGGCCCAGCCCCAAGCCGCCTTCGCGGGTGGTGAAAAAAGGCTCGAACACATGGGGCAAGGTGTCCGGTGCAATGCCAGGCCCGCTGTCTGCCACACGCAGCACACCCATGCCTGAGGCCACTTCAATGTGAACAGTCAGTTGACGCTCTGCCGCCGACACCAGGTCCAGTGCCTGCAATGCATTGGTCAGCAGGTTGTGCACGATTTGCTCCAGCGCCACTCGCTCGGCCAACACATGGGCAGGCTGCACCGCCTGCACGGTGACGCTGACACCTCGGCGCTTGCACTCTGGCGCCAGCAAGTCAAGCGCATTGCGCACGGCCTGCGCCAGGTCCACCACCTGACTCGGCTCAGCCGAGTTGGGTTGCTCAACCGTGCGGCGCAACCGGGCCAACACATCGGCTGCGCGGCGGGCCTGCGCCACGGCCTGATCCATGGCCTGCAGTGCGGTGGGCAGTTCGTCGGGGTCGTCTTGCAGCAGGCGTTTGGCAGCCTGGGTGTTGGCCAGAATGGCGGTGAGCGGCTGGTTCAGTTCATGGGCCATGCCCGCAGCCAGTTCACCCAGCGTGTTCAGGCGCGCCACCTGCCCCACGCGCAGCAATTCCTCGGCACGGCGGCGTGCGCTGCGCTGGCGCTGCCAAGCCGACCAGCCCACCAACAGGGCAGCCATAAGCAATGTCCACACGGCGATCAAACCCCAGGGCAACTCGAGCCAGCCCACCTGGCGCACAGCCACCACATCAAATGGCTGGCTAACGCTTGCCAGATGTTTGTGAAACTCAAAGCGCCAGCCCCACCCGGTGACGCGCCCTGGCTGCACCACAAACACGCCTCCGGCGTGCTCCAGCGTCACCCGCACCGGGCTGCTTTGCGCCGGCATGGACCAATCATTCCAGGGTACGCTGGCGGACACGTCAATCAACAAGGCAAAACTGCTGGGTTGGGCCGCCAGCACCAACTGGTAGCGCCCTTGCTGGGCCGTGAAATTCAGGTTGGCCAGCGCCGCGTGCCGCGTCTGGCGCGAGGCGTTTTCGGCATCCGCCAGGCTGGTGCTGGACCAGTTGCTGCCGGGGTCACGCCTTTGCACACTCAGAATTTGCGGGTACACCGATGACAAACGCTGTTCTGCCGGGTCGGCCACGCCAGCCTGTGTCGTGGGCTGCAGTAGCGCCAGCGTGGCCAGCACCGCCTCGTGCTGTACCGCGCGTTGGCTCAGCAGGCGGTGGCTGATGCGCGCGTCGGTCTCAAACGCTTCGCGGAGCTGCGCCAGCTCGGTGCGAGCCAACAGCACACCCCCCAGGACAGAGAGCACCAACCACAGCACAAGGCGTGGTCCACGGGTGTTAAGGACGTATGGCATGGCAGATTCTGGCACACGCCCATTGGCGGGGCCTGGGGCAACATGTGGCATTGAAAGCAACTCACATCGTGATGACAGAGCTGCATGGTTTGACGTCCAGGCGCATGCTGAAATTTGCTTGTACCGCCACCTGCTTTGCGCATTCGTCAGGCTCTCGC
Source organism: uncultured beta proteobacterium (assembly GCA_903897005.1). Lineage (GTDB taxonomy): Bacteria > Pseudomonadota > Gammaproteobacteria > Burkholderiales > Burkholderiaceae_C > Rhodoferax. The sequence continues at coordinate 24,079 of CAITZZ010000327.1, forward strand.
GGGGTAATGGGAAAAATTCTTCATCTTTTCCCACCTGCCGGTCATTGCGCAAAGCCTATCTGCCAACTTCCCCGGTGCGGCGGATATGGACAAGGCGGCTCTTCGCATTGGCGCAATCGCCTTCATCCACCGCTTCGGCCTCGACCTGAACGGGCATGTGAACTTCCACGTGTGTGCTGTCGATAGGGTGTTTTTGGGAGTGACGGACGACAACTGGACTTCCGGTAAGCGAACAATCGTAGGTGTCGGCTACCTGCAGACCCGAATTACATTCTTCCCGGTTCCGGTCGCTCAAATTTTGAAGGTCAGCAATGGGCAGGGATGGCCGGCTCTTTAAGGCTGAATGCGGGTGCTCGCGACAGACCGTTGTCCGATGGTTCAGGTCAACCCCCTTCAGCAGTCGGTCATGGCCTACGGCATCGTGCCCAAAGCGGGTCGCCGCAGTAGGGCCGAGCGGTCGTTCAGCTAACCCGATGGAAATAGGTAAGCTGACATTCACAACCACGATGAAAATTTCGCGGACTGTGGGGCTTTTGTGCAGCGTCAAGAGTCGTTCGCAACGGTCAGCTTCTAGGTAAGCCAATTTCATGATTGTTGGTTCAGGTCGGTCAGGTATGGCGAAGTGTGCAGACCGACAGTGCAGCGAATGCGGTCTTAGCCCACTCGCTACCGAGCCTGCTTCTTGGCGCTTAATAAATCTCAATGTTTACGCCAACCATGTGATGCTACATTGCACCTGAGCGCGAAAGCGTTTCCTGCTTTTCCTCCCTGAGCAGGGCCTTGATGTGTGACAGCAAACAGGCTTACCACCCCGGACTTTGTGCCGGGGGTTTTTTGTCCACCAATACTCAGCATAGGGTTCCCCCTTGCCCCCTTTGTGGGATATACAACCTGCGGCGCATGCCGGATACTTCAAGCAAAGCTGTCGCGCTCTAGGAAAACAAGTCTCCAATGATCTGGTGTCTCGACGACGAGCATCAGATATTTCAACCCCGGTTCTTAAAACGCCGGGGTTTCTTTTTTGAACTTCGCTGAGTTATCCAGCCGGTTTGGAGCAAGCTGATCAGCGAGTCAAAGTGCCGGTGGGTATGGACTTATGCGATTGTGGATCCCTTCAATATTCAGTCGTCGGGAAAATCCTTCCATCCACTCCAGTCAAGTCTCTTGGCCGCTGCATCGAGCGTGCCGTCTCTACGAAGCGAGATGACCTCGCCCTTCCTGAACGCATGCCCCTGAATGATGGCGTCGCGTGCAAGCATCGCCTGTTGTAGATGGCCGTCATCGTAGAACCACACCATGGCCTGTGCCCCAAGCTTGACTGCGTGCCATGCGCCCCGCAGTAATGGAAGTTTCGACGCGCAAGGGACGCCGTCTATCATTTCCTCTCCGGCCAGCCAGGATGCGCGCAGTTTTCCGTTGGTATACAGCATGTGGCCGAGGTAGCCCGTGTACCCCTTCCCCATGGACCTGAGTTGATGACCCTGAACAGAGGCTTCTTCGCGAAGCCAAAAATGCCGCATCCTCCCCTTCGTGTCGAAGAACAGCGTAGCCTGACGAGGGAGTTCTTGACCATAGATCACAGCCCGGTCGCCGAGAAATGCCTCTGCTAACACGCCATCTTTGGAGAAGGTAAGAACGGACCCAGGAGGGAGGGTGACTTCGCCCACGCGGTACTCGTGCGTGAGGGTGCACCGCTCAAGCGCGCCATTTTCAAAACGGTTTGGCGTTTCTGCGCAGGCAACAGCTGGTGAGCGAGTGGGGGTTTCAGACGAGGGCCCCGCGGCGTGAACCGTGGCAGCCCCAAGGGCACAGACCAGCCAAGATACAAGGGAAGAAACAAAGCGCGGTCGTGGCAAGGTCGCATTTTCAGTGCAAGGTGGCATGGCTTCTCTCCCTTTTCGACGAAAGTTTCCTGCAAAAACAGCGTTGAGAGCAGTAGTTCTTGAGCAGTGGCTTCGTGCCCCAGAGAGCTATTTTGAATCGAATCGCGGCGTTTGAATACCAAAAAGTTTGTCAGCGAGGGCCTTTCCTGAATTTTGTGTTTGAGGCATAAATATGACTTCAAGGAGCATTTATGCCAAGCAAGACGAAGATGAAGAACGCGGCCATAGCGGCTGCGAGTGCGGCACTGCCGAAGATTCCCAAGGAAGTGATTGACCAGTTTGTCACCGGACCGATGAGCGCGCAGGCAGTCAACGCTGCCTCCATTGCCTTCAAGAAGGCGTTGATCGAGCGGGTCATGGGCGCCGAACTGGGCCACCACCTGGGCTACCCGGCAGGCTCGGCCAAGCCCGAATCGGCAGCCAATCAGCGCAACGGCAAAAGCGCCAAGACAGTGCTCACGGGCGAAGGCCCCGTGCGCATCGAAGTTCCCCGTGATCGGGACGGTAGTTTTGAGCCCATTCTGATCCCCAAACACGAACGGCGTTTTACCGAATTTGACGAGCACATCATTGCCCTGTACGCCCGTGGCATGACCATGCGCGAGATCCAGGGCTTCCTGATTGAGTCCTATGGCACCGAAGTCTCTGCGGAGTTCATCAGTTCGGTCACCGATGCCGTCATGGCCGAAGTCAGCGCCTGGCAGACCCGCCCGCTGGAGCCGATGTACCCGGTGGTCTTCTTTGATGCCTTGCGAGTCAAGATCAGGGAAGACGCCGTGGTGCGCAACAAGGCCATTTACCTGGCCCTTGGCGTACTGCCCGATGGCACGCGCGACATCCTGGGACTGTGGATCGAGGGCACCGAGGGTGCCAAGTTCTGGATGAAGGTGTTCAATGATCTCAAGACCCGTGGCGTTGCCGACATCCTGATTGCCGTCACCGACGGCCTCAAAGGTATGCCTGAGGCGCTGGGCGCCGTCTTCCCGGCCACCACGCTGCAGACCTGCATCGTGCACCTGATTCGCAACAGCCTTGACTAC
>CAITZZ010000328.1 GCA_903897005.1 uncultured beta proteobacterium
CATCAAATCCCGGATCTGCTGCAGCGCGGCCGGGTCGTCCATGGTGGTCAGGTCGCCGGGGTCGCGGCCTTCGCAGACGGCTTGCACAGCGCGGCGCAGCAGTTTGCCGCTGCGGGTTTTCGGCAGCACCGTGACAAAGCGCACACGGGCCGGCCGCGCCACGGCGCCCAGGTCGTTGTCGACCAGCTTCATGATCTCGCCTTCGAGTTTCAGCCGCGCGCTCTCGTCGCCCAGCAGGCTGGCGTCCTTGGCCACGGCAAACGCCATCGCCACCTGACCCTTGAGCTGATCGGCCACGCCCACCACCGCCACCTCGGCCACGTTCGGATGCGCCGAGATGCTCTCCTCGATCTCGCGCGTGCCCAGCCGGTGCCCGGCGACGTTGATCACGTCGTCGGTGCGCCCCAGAATGAAGAAGTAGCCATCGGCGTCCTTGATGCCCCAGTCAAAAGTGCTGTACACCAACCGCCCCGGCACCGTCTTCCAGTAGGTGCTGACGAAGCGCGCATCATCGCCCCAAACCGTCTGCATGCAACCCGGCGGCAGCGGCCCCTCGATGGCGACCACGCCCTTCTGGTTGGGTTCGGTCAGCTCGGCGCCGGTCTGGTCGTCCAGCAGTTTCACGTCGTAGCCGTAAACCGCCTTGCCGGGTGAGCCGAATTTGCTCTGCGCCTTCTCCACGCCGTTGCACAGCGAGAGAATCGGCCAGCCGGTCTCGGTCTGCCAGTAGTTGTCGATGATGGGCTTGCCCAGGCCCTGGCTGATCCACTGCGCCGTCGGTTCGTCCAGCGGTTCGCCGGCCAGAAACAGCGCGCGCAGGCTCGACAGGTCGTACTTCTTCAAGAGCGCCGGGTCCTGCTTCTTGAGCACGCGGACCGCTGTCGGCGCGCTGAACATCACGGTGACTTTGTACTTCTCGACCAGACTCCACCAGATGCCGCCGTCGGGCCGGGTCGGCAGACCCTCGTACATGATGGTCGCCATGCCGGCAATCAGCGGCCCGTAGATGATGTAGCTGTGGCCCACCACCCAGCCGATGTCGCTGGTGGAGAAATAGGTCTCCCCGGCGTTGCCACAGTAGATATGCTTCATGCTCGCGGCCAGCGCCACGGCGTAGCCGCCGGTATCGCGCTGCACGCCCTTGGGCTTGCCGGTGGTGCCGCTGGTGTAGAGCGTGTAGCTGATGTGCGTGGCATCGACCCACTCGCAATCGACCACGGTGTCGAAGTGCTTTTGCCGCAGAGCAGCCCACAAGTGATCACGCCCGGCCACCAGTTCCATGGCGACCAGTTGGCGGTCCACCAGCAGGACTGCCGCCGGCTTGTGACTTGACAGGCGAATCGCCTCGTCCAGCAGGGGCTTGTAGGCCACTGCCTTGCCGCCACGCGAACCGGCATCGGCGCTGACCACCACCTTCGGCGAGGCGTCTTCAATGCGGGAAGCCAGCGAGCCCGAGGCAAAACCGCCAAACACCACCGAGTGAATGGCGCCGATGCGGGCGCAGGCCAGCATGGCAAAGGCGGCTTCGGCAATCATGGGCATGTAAATCAGTACCCGGTCACCCTTTTGCACGCCCAAGTCTTTGAGCACCGCGGCCATGCGCTGCACCTCGGCATGCAGTTCGCGGAAGGTGTACACCTTCTCTACATCGGTCTCGGTCGAGACAAAGATCAACGCCGCCTGATCCGCCCTGTCCTTCAGGTGCCGATCGATCGCGTTGTGGCACAGATTGGTGGTGCCGCCGACAAACCACTTGGCAAACGGCGGGTTGCTGTAGTCACAAATCTGTTGCGGCGGGGTCTTCCAATCCACCAGTTTGGCCTGTTCAGACCAGAAAGCGTCACGGTCTGTCAGGGAGCGACGGTGGAAATCAGCATAGTTTGTCATTGTGTGTCTCCGGCGGGTCAAAAACTGAATTCATAATTATGGACACTCAACTTGCTGCAAACTGACTGTTAGCAAGGTTTTGCAGGAAGCAGATTTGTTTGTTATTTTTGTCCATAATATTGGACACTTGTTACGGTATTGAATAGAATATCAGTCATGGATTGGATTCGCCCTCCCCTCAATCAAGCTCCTCTTGAGCGCCAGCTTCTTGTGCAGCTTGGTGAAAGATTGAGGTCGGCCCGCGAGACACGGGGAACAAGTGCTGTGGAGTTGGCCAGGCAGCTTGGAATTTCGCGTACGACGCTGCTAGCCGTAGAGCGGGGGCTGCCCTCACCGTCGATGGGTGCCTATCTCTCGGTAATGGCAGCACTCGGCCTGGCAGCCGACGTCGCGCTGCTTGCAACCGGAGAGGCAGACACCGTCGAACCTGCGCCGCCAGGTAATCTGGAGCAGCACCGGGCTCAGGACTACCAGAGCCTGCTTATGCACGTGGCAGCGGTGCGGATGCTCAAACAAAACCCGCGACTCGCAGACCGCGCTGAAGCCACGCTGGAGCGCTGGCGAGCGACAAGCGACCCGCTGAGTTACCCCCTGTTGGACCAGTGGAAACGCATCCTCGAAACGCGGGAGTGGCACATGGCAGTGGCAGCCGATGAGCGCGGAAACCAGTTGCGCCAGGCCTCCCCGCTGCCGACCCTGCTGCCACAAGACAAGCGCCTGGGGATCATCCGCCGGGTGAAAGAAATGAAGCAGAGGGCGCATGCAGCTACAACAGCTTGAACACCTCATTCGCGCGGCGGGCACCCTCACCGACAGGTACGAGTTCGTTGTGATAGGCAGCCAGAGCATTCTGGGGTCCGTTGCACGACCACCTCGCGAGTGTCTGTTTTCGACCGAGGTCGACATCTACCCCAAGGACGCAGAAGAACTCGCAGACAAAATTGACGGCGCCCTGGGTGAGGGCTCCCGGTTTCATGACACCTACGGTTACTACGCACAGGGTGTTGACTCCTCCACTGCCATTCTGGCTAGCAGCTGGGAGAGCCGCCTGGTCCGGCTGCAGACGCCGGGAACCGACGAGCGCATTGCCTATTGCCTTGATGTGTTGGACCTGTTCCTTTCAAAGTGCGCCGCGAATCGTGAAAAGGACCGCGATTTCAATGTGGTCCTGCTGCGCGCGGGCCTGGTGGACGAGCAAAGCGCATTGCAGCGTGTTCCCGACATGCCGATTGACGACAAGGCTCGATCCGTCATGGTGTCGCTCATCTCGCGGCTTGCCCAACAAGCGGTGGCGGCTGGACCTCTGACGCCCTAGCCTGCGGCACAATCGCTGCATGAAATTTACTCGCACGCATGCGCTTTGGGCCGCCGGATTGGGGCTTTGCGCCATTGCCGCGCTCTTCTTCAGCAGCCGCGGCACCCCCGTCGAACTGGCTCTGGTGACCCAGGGCAAGATGCTGCAGTCCGTGGTGACCAGCGGGCGCATCGTCGATCTGGCGCGCACCGAAGTGTCGAGCCAGAACACGGCCCGCATCGAGAGCATTGCGGTGCGCGAAGGCGACCACGTGCAGGCCGGCCAGGTGCTGGTACGACTGCGTGACGACGAAGCGCAGGCAACGCTGGTGCAGGCCCGCGCTGCCGTGCAGGAGGCCCAGGCGCGCTTGCGCCAGATTCAGACCGTCAGTGATCCGGTCAGCGTGCAAGTGCTGGCCCAGGCCAAAGCTGCAGACCTGCAGGCACAGCAGGAACGGGTTCGCGCCCGGGACTTGCTGCGCCAGGGCTTTGTCTCGCAGTCGCGTCTGGACGAAGCCGAGCGCGCCGCCAACGCCAGTCAGGCGGCACTGCTGGCTGCCAGTATTCAGCTCAAAAGCAATCAGAACGGTGGCGTCGAACTGGCTTTAGCGCAGGCGCGCCTGGATCAGGCGGTGGCGCAGCAGCAAGTCGCCTCGGCGCGGCTCGACCAACTCAGTCTGCGCGCCCCAGCTGCCGCTACCGTGGTCGTCCGCAGCGCCGACCCCGGTGACACGGCGCAAGCAGGCAAGTCAATTTTGACGCTGGTCGGTGGCGGCGAAACCCGCATCCAGGCCGGTGTGGATGAAAAGAACCTGAAGTACCTGCAACTCGGTCAGATGGCCAGCGCCAACGCCGATGCCTATCCGCAGCGGCCGTTCGCGGCCAAGCTCATTTACATCGCCCCAGCCGTTGATGCGCAGCGTGGCACGGTAGAACTCAAGCTGCGCGTGGAGCCGAGCGTGGACTACCTGCGCCCCGACATGACGGTGTCGGTGGAAATCGTGACCGCGCAGGTGGCTGACGCCCTGATGTTGCCAAGCGACGCGGTGCGGCGCGACGCCAACGGCGCCAGTTTTGTCTGGGTGAACCGGGACGGTAGAGCCCGGGCTGTGCCGGTGCAAACCGGTCTGCAGGGAATCGGCAGCACGCAGATTGTCAAGGGACTGGCCAAAGGTGACCGCGCGATCCTGCCCGGCAGCACGCTGGCAGAGGGCGACAAAGTGCGTGAACAAAGCACCCGCGCCGCGCCCGGCAACGTGCCGGCGATGCCCGGCTTTACCAGCTGAGCTTCAGCAATCCGATGCGACTCCCCTTTGCCTGGATGGTCTGCCTGCGCTACCTGCGCGAGGGCCGCATGCAGACGCTGCTGATCCTGGCCGGCGTCACGGCGGGTGTGGCGGTCATCATCTTCCTGACCACGCTGATCAGTCAGTTGCAGGCCTCCATCATCGACAAGACACTGGGCAGCCAGGCGCACATCGTGATGAAGCCGCCGCGCGCTGTGAACCTGCCCAGCCTGCCCGGCAGCAGCACCGCCGCCATCGCGCAACCCAGGGCACAGCGCCTGCGCTCGATTGACCAGTGGGAGGCCGTGGCGCGGCTGGCAGCGCAGACCCGTGGCGTGCAGGCAGTCTCGCCGATTTTGTCGGGTGCCGGCTTTGCCGCACGCGCTGAAGCGAACCAGCCGATCGCCTTGCTGGGCGTGGATCCGCAGGCCTACCAGCGTATCGTGCGCATGGACAGGTACCTGACGCTGGGACGCTTTGACGTGAGTGGCGCCAACACCGTGATCGGCATCGAGCTGGCCAAGGATCTTGGCGTGGCGGTGGGCGACAAGATCCGCATCATCACCATGGAAGGCCGCAACGACCTGCTCACCATTGCCGGCATCTTTGATATTGGCAACCGCGACCTGAACCGGCGCTGGGTCTACAGCAGCATCAAGATGGCGCAGTCGCTGCTGGACCTGAGCGGCGGCATTACCGAAATTGATTTGCGCGTGACCGACCTGTTTCAGGCCGAACGCACCGCGCTGGAGTTGCAGGCGCAAACCGGCCTCAGCGTGGACAGCTGGATGCAGACCAACGCGCAGCTGCTGACGGCCCTGAAAAGCCAGAGCATGTCGAACAACCTGATCCGGTTTTTTGTGGTGCTGATCGTGGCGGTCGGCATTGCCAGCGTGCTGGTGGTGTCGGTGGTGCAAAAGCAAAAAGAGATCGGCATCCTGCGTGCCATGGGTGCCACACCGCGGCGCGTCATGTCGGTCTTCTTGCTGCAAGGCGGTTTCTATGGCCTGCTGGGTTCAGCCTTGGGTTCAGGACTGTCACTGGCCTTGCTGAATTTCTTTTCCCGTGTTTCGCGCAACGCCGACGGCACCTTGCTGATCAGTCCGGACATCGAACCCTCGGTGGTGGCCTGGGCCTGCGCGCTGGCGCTGGTGGTCGGTCTGCTGGCCGCTGCCCTGCCGGCGCGGCGCGCGGCCAGCATGGACCCGGTGCAGGCGATACGCGCATGACACAGTCAAGACATCCCGTATGAGCGCCATCGTCGAACTGCAAGGTATACGCAAGAGCTACGGGCTGGGCACGCCGGTGGTCACCGAAGTCCTGCACGGCATTGATTTGACGATCGCGAACGGCGAGTTTGCCGCGCTGACCGGCCCCTCGGGTTCGGGCAAGAGCACGCTGCTCAACATCATCGGCCTGCTCGAAGCACCGACCAGCGGCCGGCTCAGTGTCGATGGTCAGGACACGGCGGGCATGGAGGATGCCACGCGCACCGCGCTGCGTGGACGCAGCATTGGTTTCATTTTCCAGTTTCACCACCTGCTGCCCGGCTTCAGCGCGCTCGAAAACGTGATGATGCCCTCCATCATCGATCTGGGCTGGTCCAGCGCCAAGGCACAGGAAACAGCGATGCAACTGCTGGAGCAGGTGGGACTGAAGGACGCCGCCCACAAGCGCCCCTCGGAGCTCTCGGGCGGCATGCAGCAGCGCGTGGCCATTGCGCGCGCCTTGTCGCTGTCGCCGCGTCTGATCCTGGCCGATGAGCCCACCGGCAACCTCGACACGCACAGTGCCGACGAGATCTTTGAGCTATTGCAGAGCGTGAACCGGGAGCGTCAATCGGCCTGCCTGATCGTGACGCACGACCCGCGCCTGGCAGCGCGTTGCCAGCGCCAGATCCGGATCGTGGACGGTCAGCTTATTTGATCAGCGCCTGCGCTGCCTTGAAAGCCGGATGCTCGGCGCTGCGCAGCCACTCAAAGGCCACCATCTCGGTCGTCACCAGCTCCACACCGGCGCCGGCCAGGCGGTCAAAAGCGGCGTCGCGGTTGCGCTCGGTGCGCGAGCTGCAGGCATCGGTCGCGACCCAGACTTCAAACTCGTCTTCCAGCAGGTCGAGCGCCGTTTGCAGCAGGCAGACATGGGCTTCACAACCCGCTACCACGATGGTGTTGCGCTCGTCACTTTGAGTCGCAGGTTTTTGCAGATGCTTGGGCAGACTGCGCGCGTTGCCAGCCACCGGTTTGGCCGGTGGGCGCAGCCATTCACCAAGGCCTTCTTCAACGCCGCTGAACTGCATCTTGCTAAGCGTCTGGTCGCACAGCACCCGGATCTCGGGCGCGTTCTCGCCCAGGCGCGAGGGGTTTTGCTCGGTACCCCAAACCGGCACCTCCATCAGCCGCGCCAACTGCGCCAGGCGCAGCGCGTTGGCCAGCACCAGGGTGTTTTCAAAAATGGCTGGCATCAGGCGACTCTGGTAGTCGACCAGAACGAGTTGGGACTGGCTGGCGTCTAGCAACATGGCAATCTTTCTGAAAGTTGGCTCGGGATCGGCCATACGCTATTAAACCGCAGTCGGGTAAGCCCGGTCCATCGGGTTTGGCACTGCATCTATACTCGGCCGCTATGCTGTTCCCGACGCGAATCCCCGCCACCCTTGCCGCCCTGCTGCTGGCTGCCAGCGTGCACGCCAACCCGAGCGCGCCTGCGGATGACCTGGACAAGTTGCTGGCCGACAAAGGCCTGCTGGCACAAATTGACCAGGTGCGACAGACCGTTGGCGTGAAAGCTTCGGAACTGGTTATCACCGCCATGGGCTTTCTGGGCGCACCCTACCGGCGCGGTGGCAACACGCTGGAGAGCGGTTTTGACTGCAGTGGTTTTGTCAAAGCCATGTACGAGCAAACGGTTGGCCTGATCCTGCCACGCAAGGCTGTACAACAAGCGGCGGCGACACAGAAGATCGACCGCGCCGACCTGCAACCCGGTGATCTGGTGTTCTTCAACACCATGCGCCGCGCCTTCAGCCACGTCGGCATCTACGTTGGCGAAGGCAACTTCATCCACTCGCCCAAGCCCGGCTCTGAGGTGCGGGTCGAAAGCATGTCACTGGCGTACTGGAGCCGCCGCTTTGACGGCGCCCGCCGTGTGCCAGTCGCTGCGCCTGAGGCGACGGCCGCTCAAATCAACTGATCCGGGTTCGGGCTCAGGTCGCCGGCAATCAGCCGGAACTGCTCCAGCGCTGCTTCCATATCGTCCACAATTTCCTGCGCAATCACATCCGGCGGCGGCAGGTTGTCGCTGTCCGCCAGTGAATCATCCTTGAGCCAGAAAATGTCCAGACTGGCTTTGTCGCGCGCGATCAACTCGGCGTAGTCGTAAACACGCCAGCGGCCTTCGGGTGCCTCTGCACTCCACGTCGCCTTGCGCTCATGGCGGTTGGCCGGGTTGTAGAGCTTGACGAACTCGTCCAGATGCTCGCGCTTGAGCGGATTGGTCTTGAGCGTGAAGTGCTGGTTGGTGCGCAGGTCGTAAATCCACAGCTTCCTGGTCCACGGTACTTCGCTGGCGGGTTTGCGCTCAAAGAAAATCACATTGGCCTTCACACCCTGCGCATAAAACAGGCCGGTGGGCAGCCGCAGCAGCGTGTGCACATCGCACTCGTGCAGCAGCTTCTTGCGGATGGTCTCACCCGCGCCGCCTTCAAACAACACGTTGTCGGGTAGCACCACGGCGGCGCGACCATGCTGCTTGAGCAGGGTCTTGATGTGCTGCACAAAGTTGAGTTGCTTGTTGGACGTGGTGGCCCAGAAGTCGTCGCGCTCAATCACGTCTTTTTCGGTGCTGACCCGCCCTTCGGCCCCCGTGATCATGGTGCTGCTCTTCTTGCCAAACGGCGGATTCGCCAGCACCACATCAAAGCGCTCGCCGGGGTCTGCTGCCAGCGCGTCAGCCACCACGATGGGCACGGATTTGTCCGAGCCAATGCCGTGCAGCATCATGTTCATCGCCGCCAGGCGCGCCGTGCTTTGCACCAGCTCCCAGCCACGCAAGGCCTTTTCTTTCAGATGCTTTTTTTGCTCGCGCGTGAGGTTCGGGTTGTGATCGGCCACATGGTTGTGCGCAGCAAACAAAAAGCCGCCGGTGCCGCAGGCCGGGTCGCAAATCGTCTCGCCCGGTCTGGGCGCAATGCAGTCCACCATGGCCTGAATCAGCGGGCGTGGCGTAAAGTACTGCCCGGCTCCGCTCTTGGTGTCCTGCGCATTCTTTTCCAGCAGACCCTCGTAGGCGTCGCCCTTCACGTCGGCACCCATGGCCGACCAGTTTTCGCAATCAATCAGGTCCACCACCAGACGGCGCAGCTTGGCCGGGTCCTGAAACTTGTTTTGCGCCTTGCCAAAGATGAGGCCGATGGTGCCCTTCTCGGCACCCAGCTTCTCCAGCGTGTGGCGGTAGTGGTCAAACAACTCGTCGCCGTCTTTGGCCAGCAGCGCAGGCCAGTCAAAACCTTTGACGATCGGGCTGGGCTGGCTCCAGGGCGCTCGGCTGCGCTCGTCGGCCATCTTGAGGAACAGCAGGTAAGTGAGCTGCTCCACGTAGTCGCCGTAGCTCATGCCGTCGTCGCGCAACACGTTGCAGTAGTTCCAGAGTTTCTGGACGATGGTGGCTGAGTTCATGGGTTTCCCTGCACTTGAATACTTGCGATTTTCGCCAACCGATCAAGGACGATGCCGCTACGGTTGCTCTGCGACACGATGCCTGGCAGAACGTTCGGAAAAATTGGAATTTTCAGAATACCTTGAATTGCCGCGGCAACAAAAGTACTGACCTCCGCTGGCGCACTTAGCATTTCTGCGAACAGTTCGTCGCGGCCATCCACCACGGTGATGATGTCTTCCAGATCATGGCTCAGGTAAACATCGTTGTGGCCCCGATCCCTGAACGCCTCCAGCTTGGTCGCCATGAAATAGGGCGCGGACAGATGCCTGAGCTGCAAACCCGAAGGTAGTGTCGCCGTTTGCGCCACTTCAAATGCGGGTCGGTACCACCGGTTTGCAAATCCCAGCACTCTCTCGTCCAACGGCACCAGGTCCAACTGCATGCCACGCCAAAACCAGCGAAATGGCGGCGTGTTGTCTGCCATGGTTTGTTTGAAGCCAAGTGCCATCAGTTGCCGCGCAACCGCATGATAGGCTGCGAGCGAGACCACTTCCACAATGGCATCCACGTCTTCGGTGGCCCGCACGTCTGCAACCAGTGGCTGTGTGATCAGCAAGCCGGTGGCGCAACCACCCACAAAGACCACTTGTTCCCGCAAATGACCCATGGCATTGGCTATCGCAGTCAACAGTTCCAGGTTCGGGTTAGCCATATTGCCGTCCCGGTTCTTGCTGCGGCGTTTCCGGGTAGATCAGCACCGGCAGGCGCTTTAACGCCATGCCTCGCTCCCGCGCGCGCCCCACACGCAAGGCGTCAAACAAAGCCAGCATTTCGTACAGCTTTGGGTCCTGCATGGCTGCAAAAGGAACACTGGCGTGCAGCGGTTCCAGCCCATGCCCGCGCGCAGTGCCGTGGGGGTGCGGCCAAACCCAGTCATCAGACCCTGGCGCAAACACCCCTGCAAAGGCCGGAGCACTGTGGCTGGTAGGCACTCCCACGGCCATCGGCAATTTCTCCGCTGGGAACGCATACTTGGCGCCATACACCGCAAACTCGGCAAGATTGCGCGTATGCACCCGCACTGGGTTACCCGCGCCGCTGGCTTGGTCCGACAGAGCCCGTCGTGACCTGCTTCGCACCCGGTACACAGCCGCAGCCTCCTGCACTCCTGGCGGCGGCTCAGACGGTGGAGCAAGCAATGCAGCGTCAACCAGCAGACCTGCCTGAACGCCGCGCCTGACACAGGCGTGCGCCTCAGACGCGCTCAAGCCCAGTTCCTGAGCCAACCGCGCATACGTCCAGCGCTGCTCACCCCAAGCCACTAGCTTGAGGGCCACGACAAAGTCTTGGGGTTTGAGTTGCATTGAATTCTGTATTCTTGATTTACGAATACAGAATATAAATGATTCGACCTAGTAATGCAAGCTACTTTTCACTCAGATTTTCGGACCCAGGCCACAGCATCCGCTACGTCAGCGTCACTCAATTCCAGACGCGCCAACTTGTCCCGAACCTCGTCGCCAGTCTTGCTCGTGGCTGAATACACGATTTGACGTGACTGGTTCACCATCGCAATGACGTCAGAATTTTCCAGCGCTGAGGTCGTTACCAGATCAATCTTGCGGGCAAACAATTGCTCCAGTGCTTGCTGCAGTTCAAAGTAGCTATCGAACAGACTGCCCGCGTCACCCGGAAGGAATTCGACCAAAAAATCAATATGGCTGTGCGCCGGGTCAAACGCGCCGTCGGCCGCCGAGCCAAACACCTCCAGGCTCTGCACGCCAAAACGGCTGCACAGTGCGGCAACTTCGGGGCGGTGTTGTTCGATGAGGGCAATCATGGTGTTCTCTCGCTGGGATTATGTGGCCACGGGCAAAGTCACCGCTCCAGCTATCAAGGCACCAGGCGCTTTACAGCCTTACCCGTCACATCCGCCGTAAACCCGATGGGGCGGTTGGCGGGTTTGGGCTGGGCCATCAGAGCGCGAATGGCGTCTATGACCTCGGCCAAGGAGTTGTCATGATGCGTAACCCGCCGCTCCAGCGCGGTGAGTTTGTCGGCCAGCGCTTTGTGATCCAGCAGTACGGCGCGCAGTTGCACAAAGGCGCGCACCACGTACACGCTCATCTCCACCGCCCGGTCGGAGTTGAGCACGCTGGCGGCCATGATGGCGCCGTGCTCGGTGAATGCCAGAGGCAGCTTGCGCCGCCCGCCCCATCTTGATGTCACAGATTGTGATATCAAGTTTTTGAACTCCTCGCCGGTCAGCTGAAACATGAAGTCGGGAGGAAAGCGGCGCAAATTGCGCTTCACCGCTTGATTGAAAACCCCCGTCTCCACCTCGTACAACTGCGCCAAATCAGCATCCAGCAGCACCCGCTGCCCCCGGATCACCACAATGCGCCCCGCCAAGGCCTGCGGCGATAGGGTCGCCAAAGATTCATTCATGTCACACCCCCACAGTCAGGGCTTGATCTTACCAATCTACTGATTTTATGTACAGCCATTTGACGCTCAACTTGATGTCGCAATTTGCGACATCAAACGCTCCAACCCCTTGCCGACGGATGCGCCGGATACAGCTGATTTACCAGAAAGTGCCGCATGGGTTGTGCCCCACAAACACCGGGCGCTGCAGCCCCGAGGCACGCGGCACATTCAGCCAGCATGCGGCGCACCGCGTTGACTGCACGCGAAACACTTTCAAGCAGATCTAGAACGGCATGAAAACATTTACTGGTTTTTTATACAGATTCAATGTAACATCACATAAGTAACATAAATTTTGGAGAAATCTCCATGAGTCAAGGTCCGAGCGGAAGAATAGTTGCTGAGTTAGAGCCCGAACTGAAAAGGCAGTTGTATGCAGCTCTAGCAGTCGACGGCCTAACTTTTAAGCAATGGCTAATTTGGCAAACAGAACGTTTTTTGTCAGATCGTCATCAGCCGTTTTTGTTCGCAGCAGAGTCCTTGCCACCGCCCTACGGCAAACAGGGCCGTCCGTAAGCGACAACTTAGAAGACAAAATGAACTTCATTGAAAACGAAACAGAACAAAAGCTCAGAGGCGGGTACTACACGCCCTCTGATTTGGCGATTTTCATTGCGCAATGGGTAAAGGAAATCTCACCCACAAGCGTCCTCGAACCGAGTTGCGGCGATGGCGTTTTTTTTAGCGCTCTATCAAAGGTTAGTGGATTCCAGAAGTCCAAAATTATGGGATTCGAGTTAGACCCGGTCGAGGCAGTGAAAGCACGGGAGGGCGCGCGAGATGCTGGACTGGATGCCACAACAATCCACTGCAGCGACTTCCTTCAATGGTCCTTGGACGCATTGGAAGACAGATCAACAAAATTTGATGCAATCGTCGGCAATCCACCATTCATTCGATATCAATATCTGCCCGAACCATTCCAAGTTTGTGCTGAGGCAATTTTCAAGACACTTGCACTTCCGTTTACAAAACACACTAATGCATGGGTCTCGTTCGTTCTGGCGTCGATGGCCCTCCTTCGACCTGGCGGACGACTTGCAATGGTCGTGCCCTCCGAGATTGGGTATTCCGGTCGATCGTGACCGGTCATTCCGGTTTGTCGTGACCGGCGATTCTGGTTCATCGTGACCAGTCGTTCCGGCCGATCGTGACCGGCTGTTCTGGTTTATCGTGACCGCTGATTCCGGTTTGTCGTGACCAATGTCCGGGGCTGGCCTGGACGAGCAGTCATGAAGCTGTAACAGATGCTCGCCACAGCATCACAGAATCGATCAAGCAGCGTGCAGGAGCTGCGCATATTTTTCCCAATCCAAACGGGCTAGTCTTGCCAGCTTTTGCTGGGAAACCGACATGCCCGATACCCGAAGGATCACTATGCGTCAAATCAAAGACGTCCTGCGTCTCAAGCTCGAACTCCACCACTCGCACCAGCACATAGCTGACTCACTGGGCATCTCCAAAGGCGTGGTGGCCAAATACGTCAAACTGGCCAGCAAGGCGGGCTTGCATTGGCCGCAAGTTCAAGCCATGGACGAGACGGCATTGCACACCCGTCTGGTGGGTGCACCCCAGCGCGCCAGCAGCTTTGTGGCACCCGACTACGTGCAAATGCACCAGGAACTGCGCCGCAAAGGCATGACCCTGATGCTGCTATGGCAAGAGCACAGCGAACGCCATCCCGATGCTTGCATCCACAGCTACTCCCAGTTCTGCGAGAACTATGGCCGATTCGCCAAGACGCTCAAACGCTCGATGCGCCAAGTCCACCGCGCCGGCGAGAAACTCTTCATCGACTACGCCGGCCCCACGCTGGGCCTGACAGACGCCAGTCGAGCTCACATCTTCGTCGCTGCCCTGGGTGCCTCAGGCTACACCTTCGCCTACGCCACAGCGCAGGAAACCATGGCCGATTGGCTCGGTGCCACAGCACAGGCGCTGCGCTTTTATGGCGGCTGCACTGAGCTCATCGTCCCCGACAACCCCAAAGCCATGATTGCCAACCCGGACCGCTACGAGCCCCGGGCCAATGACACGGTGTTGGACTTTGCCCGCCACTACGGCACCTCCGTACTGCCAGCACGCCCGCGCCACCCGCAAGACAAGGCCAAGGCCGAATCGGCGGTGCAGGTGGTAGAGCGCTGGATTCTGATGCGCCTGCGCCACCAGAAGTTCGACACCGTTGACGAAGTCAACGAGGCCATTGCGCCGCTGCTGGTACAGCTCAACAACAAGGCGTTTCAGAAGTTGCCAGGTTGCCGCGCCAGTGTCTTTGCCGAGATCGACGCACCGGCCCTGCGTGCGCTGCCACTGCAGACTTGGGAGTTGGCCGTGTTCAAGACGGTGAAGGTTCACATCGACCAGCACATCGAGTTTGAGGGCCACCGCTACAGCGTGCCTCATGCACTGGTGGGCCTGACTTTGGAGGTCCGAGCCACGCAACGCACGGTGGAGATTTTGCATCGCGGCCAGCGGGTGGCCAGCCACATGCGCTGCGCTCACAAGGGTGGTTTCACCACGGTGGCCGAACACCTCTCAGCGGCGCACCGCGCGCACATGCAGTGGAGTCCTGAGCGACTGATCCACTGGGGTCAAGACATCGGCGTGGCCACCGGCAGTCTGGTCACACGCATTCTGCATACACGCCAACACCCCGAGCATGGCTACCGGGCTTGTCTGGCACTTCTCTCACTGGCAAAACGCTATGGCAAACCCCGCCTGGAGGCGGCCTGCTTGATCGCCATGGAGCTCGGTACCACCAGGAGTGCCGATGTGCGTGAGATTTTGATCAATGGGCGCGATCAAGTGACTCCCGGCACCACGCCTGAGTGGGTCAGTCCTGCGCACGCCAATGTGCGCGGACCAGCCCATTACCACTGATGGGCGGCGCGACCGATCAGGCACAAACCAACCAACCAAGGCAATACACCATGATGATGAACGCAACATTGGAGCAGCTACGCAGCTTGAAACTCGCTGGCATGGCCACAGGCTTGCAGGAGCAGCTCACGCAGCCTGGGATGACGGGCATGAGCTTTGAAGAACGCCTGGCGTTGCTGGTGGACCGCGAGGTGCATTGGCGCAGCGACAAGCGCCAGGCGCGCCTGCTCAAGGCGGCTCACTTGAAATACCCGCAAGCGTGTATTGAGGACATTGACACGCGCGCCGGGCGCGGTCTGGATCGCAGTGCGGTGATGAGCCTGGCGCTGGGCAATTGGATCGAGAGTGGGCACAGCGTGCTGGTCACTGGGCTGACGGGGGCGGGCAAGACTTGGCTGGCTTGTGCATTGGCCCAGTACGCTTGTCGGCGCGGGCATACCGCGCTCTATCAGCGGGTGCCGCGACTGGGGGAGGAACTTCGTATTCGCCACGGTAATGGTACCTTTGGCAAGTGGCTCCTCGCCTTGGCCAAGACCGATGTGTTGCTGCTCGACGATTGGGGCATGGCCGGCATTGACAGCCAGACTCGCGCTGACTTGCTGGAAATTATTGATGACCGCGCTGGTAACAAGGCCACCATCATCACCAGCCAGTTGCCCATTGAGCACTGGCATGCGTGGATTGGCGACGCAACAATAGCCGACGCAATTCTGGACCGGGTGATGCAAAAAAATCACCGCTTCAACTTGATGGGTGAATCGTTGCGGGGCAACAAAAAATCAACCCCAGCCAAGGTCACATTGGACACAGAGGAGCACCATCAAAAGGCTGCCTGAACGCACCAGCGGGCACAGGCCATTTACACCCGTATGTGCGACTCGCGCCCGCCGTGGATAACTGATCTGCCCACACCACCAGGGTGTGGACAGCCGGCGCTGAGCGCCGGGGCATCAGTTACCCACTGCTCCACGGCATTGCCTTGGGCCTGACGCGCTGCGCTTGCCCGGGGCAGCGTCCTGCCCCGCCCCTGCGGGCTTGGCCCGGTGGCCCCACCCCCAGACTTCTTGAATTCCCTTTTACACCTCCAGAACAGCCCAAACCGGGCACCGTTTGGAGCAATGCGCAACTCCTGCCCTACAATTTGCGCAGCGCAACTCTTGCACGCTGCGCAACCGGTCACGATCGACCGGAATCACCGGTCACGATCGCCGGAATACGCA
>CAITZZ010000329.1 GCA_903897005.1 uncultured beta proteobacterium
AGCCGCGTCATCGCTTCCTGGTACTTGGCGGCTGTCTTTGCAATCACCTCATTGGGTACGCGCGGTGCGGGTGGTGTCTTGTTCCAGGGCTTGCCGTCGATTTGCACCTGCTCCAACCAGTCGCGCACAAACTGTTTGTCGTAGCTCGGCGGGTTGATGCCTTCCTGGTAGCTCTCGGCCGGCCAGAAACGGGAGGAGTCGGGCGTCAGCACCTCGTCCATCAGGGTCAGCGTGCCCTGCGCGTCCAGACCAAACTCGAACTTGGTATCGGCAATGATGATGCCCTTCTTCAGGGCAATCTCGCTGGCCGCCTTGTACAGCGCAATGCTGATGTCGCGCATGCGCGTGGCCAGATCCAGACCGATCACCGCAACCGTCTGCTCGAAAGTGATGTTCTCGTCGTGGTCGCCGGCTGCCGCCTTGCCTGCCGGCGTGTAAATGGGCTCGGGCAACCTGGAAGCATTCTTCAGACCGGCTGGCAATTTCACGCCACAGACGGCGCCGTTCTGCTGGTACTCCTTCCAGCCGCTGCCAGCCAGATAACCGCGCACCACGGCTTCGACCGGCAAGGGCTTGAGGCGCTTGACCAGCATCGAGCGCCCCACCACTTGCGGCACCTCGGCAGCGGTCACCGCGCTCTCGGGCGCATCGCCCGTGAGGTGAATCGGGCAGATGTTCAATCCCTTCGGGCCGAGCTTGTCAAACCAGAACAGCGCCATTTGCGTCAGCAGCGCACCCTTGCCGGGAATGGGCTCGCCCATGATCACATCAAAGGCACTCAGGCGGTCGCTGGCCACCATCAGGATGCGGTCGGTACCGACAGCGTAGTTGTCCCTCACCTTGCCCCTGGCCAGCAGCGGCAGGGACGTGAGCTGGGAGGTGTGCAGGGCGGCGGCCATATCAGCGAACGACCTGAGCCAGTTCGCCCCGCGTGTATTGAGCCGCCACCACCAGCAGACTGTTGCCTTTGACCTTGCTGGCCTGGCCTTCGCAGCCGAACTCCAGGTAACGCTGTTTGCACAGTGCCTTGGCGGCCTCACGCGCGGGCTTGAGCCAGTCGCGGGCGTCAAACTTTTCGGGGTTTTCAAACATGTACTTGCGCACCGCGCCGGTCATGGCGAGGCGGATGTCGGTGTCGATATTGATCTTGCGCACGCCGAACTTGATGGCCTTCTGGATTTCCTCCACCGGCACACCGTAGGTTTCCTTCATGTTGCCGCCATACTGGCGGATGATCGCCAGCGACTCCTGCGGCACGCTGCTCGATCCATGCATCACCAGGTGCGTGTTGGGAATGCGCTTGTTGATTTCCATCACGCGGTTGATCGCCAGAATATCGCCGGTGGGCTTGCGCGTGAACTTGTAGGCGCCGTGGCTGGTGCCGATGGCAATCGCCAAAGCGTCCAACTGCGTGCGCTTGACAAAATCGGCCGCCTGCTCGGGATCGGTCAGCATCTGCTCGCGCGTCATGGTGGCGTCGGTGCCGTGGCCGTCTTCCTTATCACCCTTCATGGTTTCCAGGGAGCCCAGGCAACCCAGTTCGCCCTCCACGGTGACACCGGTGGCGTGGGCCAGATCAACCACCTTGCGCGTGACTTCGACGTTGTACTCGTAGCTGGAGATCGTTTTGCCATCGGCCATCAGCGAGCCATCCATCATGACCGAGCTGAAGCCCAGGTTGATGGCGCCCTGGCAGATCTCGGGGCTTTGCCCGTGATCCTGGTGCATCACCAGCGGAATATGCGGATAGGCCTCGATGGCGGCCTGGATCAGGTGCTTGATGAAGGCCTCGCCAGCGTACTTGCGCGCACCCGCGCTCGCCTGCAGGATGACCGGTGCGCCCACCTCATCGGCCGCCATCATGACGGCTTGCACCTGCTCCAGGTTGTTGACATTGAAAGCGGGAATACCGTAACCGTTGGCTGCTGCATGATCGAGCAGTTCGCGCATTGAGACCAGAGCCATGATGGAGTCCTTTGATAGTGGGTGATTGATTGCTGACTTGAGTGAATTTTAGCGACACGGTTCAGCAGCAGCCCGGGCCATGGGGTGCCCGGCCTGGGCGAGCCTTGTCATAGAATGAAAATTGCCCCTGAAGTGTTCCATGGAAATTCCAAAAACAGACTCCCTTGACCAGCAAGTCAATGCCACCCTGAAAGGGTCCTGGTTAAGCTTTTTCCTGACCGACCTGTTTCAGGGAGTTGGTCACCTTGCCCTGCTGCTGCTGATGCTGGAAGCTATTTGGGAATGGAACTTCATGTTCACAAAGCCCGATGTCTACGTGCTGTCCATCGCGGCCTTGGGGCAAAGCGCCTGGCTCGCGCGGCGCAGGTTTCAGGGATTGGCACTGCCCTGGTGGAGTCGGCTGGTGGGTTTGGCGGCCTATGCGCTGATGGAATCGTTGATTGAAGGCATCTCATTTTTTGACCGACCCAAGCACCTCACCTTCATCGTCCTGATGTTGATGTATGCATGGGGCGCCGCACTGGAGGAGCACGACGACAAGCCGGGGCGCGCCGTCGCCGGTGTTTGCCTTTCCCGCACCGCACAGGCTCTTGGGCCGCTGCTCTTTTACATCGCGCTGGACGTCAAGGGCATGCCATGGCTGGAAGGCATTCTTGACTTTTTTTCCTCATCCTCACACCTCTATCTGTTCGTCCTGGCCATCATGCAGGCCGGCGCTTATATCTCTTTGTCCCTGCTGGCGCGCCGACAGCAGAGTGTGATCGTCGATCTGACGCAGCAGCTCAAGACCCTGTCACGCTGGGGCTTTGGCAGCCAGGTGGTCAAGGACGTGCTGCGTGACAGCGGCAGCCACGCAGCCAGTCGGATTGAGCGGGCCATCGGCTTTATCGACGTGCGCGGCTTTACCGCATGGAGTGAAACGCACCCGCCTGAACAGGTGATCGGTATGCTCAACGGCTTTTACGCTGCCATACTCGATGCCTGCGGCGCGGACCTGGTCAAGTCCAAGATGAGCGGCGACGAGGTGCTGCTGGTGCTGCATGCCAACGCGTCGGCCATCCCGCTCATGCGCAAGGCCCTGGCTGCTGCACTCGCCACCCTGGCACCCATGCAGCTTACGGCGGGAGCAGGCCTATGGGTGGGGCCGGTGGTGGAAGGCTTCTTCGGCACGCAAACCGCCCAGATCCACGACGTCATCGGCGACACGGTGAACACGGCCAAACGACTGTGCGATCACGCCCGAGGTGGCCAGTTACTGGCCGGTCCACTGAGTCAACCGGCAGACCCCACCCAGGAGCGGATCAGCATCAGTGCCAAAGGGAAAACAGAACCTGTGCTGGCCGCGATCTACGCGGTCTGAGCGAATGCCGTTTACTTGGTCATGCCGGACTCGATCCGGCATCCAGGTGTTCTTGGGGCATGGATTGCGGGTCGAGCCCGCAATGACATTGAGTGAACAGTCTTAGGTCTAAGCAGGGTTTCAGGACACCCTGCAGATCTTGAGCATATTGGTGCC
>CAITZZ010000330.1 GCA_903897005.1 uncultured beta proteobacterium
CATGCCGACTGCGGTGATGACAGAGTCCAGCGAGAAGACGATATCGACGATGCCGATCTGGACAATGGTCCGACCGAAGAGGGTGGCGCCCGTGTTGACCGCATCCAGGCCGGCGCTGGCTTCCTTGGTCGGGTGGGCTTCAACCTCCAGAAAGATTTCGTGTGAAGCCTTGTAGAGCAGGAACAGGCCACCGCCCAACAGGATCAGATCGCGACCGCTGATTTCGGTGCCAAACGCGCTGAACAGCGTGTCGGTGAGTGTCATCACCCAGGACAGGCTGAACAGCAGTGCGATGCGCGACAGCATCGCAAAGCCGAGCCCCAGGCGGCGTGCCAGCTCGCGTTGCTCAGCCGGCAGGCGACCGACCAGGATACTGATAAAGATGATGTTGTCGATGCCCAGCACAATCTCGAGTGCAGCCAGCATGAAGAAGGCAATCCAGGTATTGGGGTCGGTGAGAAATTCCATGGCTGATTTCGGTGGAGTTCGAAAGGAGGGAGTTTAAGGTCGGCGCTGCAATCGTGCCGACAAGGGTCTAAGATGCGCGCTACGCATTGTTGCCAATTTTCTTCAGGGGGTTTTTATGACGATTTCGATGTACCAGGCCAGCGTTCCGTGTTTCGTCCGCACGCTGGGCAATCTATCGGCGATTCTGGACAAGGCGCAGGGCTACGTCGACGCCAAAAAAATCGATCCCGTGGCGCTGACCAGTTACCGCCTGTACCCCGACATGCTGCCCATGGGGCGGCAGGTGCAGATTGCCTGCGACGCCGCCAAGGGACTGGTCGCGCGGCTGTCCGGACTGGAGAACCCGGTGCACGAAGATACCGAGAAGACGCTGGTCGAACTGCAGGCGCGCATTACCAAGACGCTCGCTTTTGTGCAGAGCGTGACGCCGGCGCAGCTTGACGGCACGGAAGAGAAAGACATCGTGGTCAAGCGCGGCGACACCGAGACGCACTACCAGGGCATGCAGTATTTGCTCGGCAACGCGCTGCCGAATTTCTACTTTCACGTCACCACCGCCTACAACATCCTGCGCCACAACGGCGTTGAGATCGGCAAGCGCGACTACCTTGGCAAAGTATGACGTTGTGGGACAGACCGCAGCCACACGCAGTGGGCCAGCTCTGTCCTCAACACGAAACGGGATGTTGGGTGTTCAACCCAGGATCGCAACACCCTTGATTTGCGCGTACAAATTCAGACCCGGTGCCAGCGACAGTGTGCGTGCCGAGCGCTCGGTGATGCGCGCCAAGAGCGTGCAGCCACCCACGTCCAGCGCGACCATGACCTGACCCGGGCTGTCGGGCGCGATGGCGCGGACGGTGGCGCTCAGAATATTGAGGATGCTGGTGCCGCTTTGCTTTTGCAGGGTCAGGCTGACGTCGCGCGCCTGAACGCGGATGCGCAGGCTCTGGCCGATGTCCTTGTTCTGTATCGGCAGACTCAGGAGGCCGCCGCTGAAACTTGCGGTGCTCAGGTGGTCCTGTTCGTCATGCTTGCTGACCGTCAGTGTCAGTACCGCACCCGCCGTATCGCCATGCGCCAGAGAAAGATCCAGACGTGTGAGCAGGTCCTCGGCGCCGCCGCTGGCAGTGACTTTGCCGGACTCCAGCAGCACCAGATGGTCGGCCAGACGCGCCACCTCATCGATGGCGTGGCTCACATAGAGCACCGGTATGTCGAGCTCGCTGTGCAGCTTTTCAAGGTAGGGCAGAACTTCGGCCTTGCGCGCGGCGTCCAGCGCTGCCAGCGGTTCATCCAGCAGCAGGATGCGCGGGCTGCTGGCCAGGGCGCGGGCGATGGCAACGCGCTGGCGCTCACCGCCCGACAGCGCATCCGGTCTGCGCTCTAGCAGGTGCGCTATGCCGAGCAGTTCGATACTCTGTCCCAGCGATACCCGTCGTAGCGCGGTCGGCACGCGTTGCATGCCGTAATTCAGGTTTTGTGAAACGCTTAAGTGCGCAAACAGACTGGCGTCCTGAAACACGTAGCCCAGCGCGCGCTGGTGTACCGGCAAGAAGCGTTGTCTGGCGTCATCCTGCCAGACTTGATCGTCAATCG
>CAITZZ010000331.1 GCA_903897005.1 uncultured beta proteobacterium
CCAACGATCTGTAGCCTCTCGGTCGAAGCCGTCATGATCGTGAAGGTGTCGCTGAAACTGCCATCGGTTGAGATTGAGGCGTTGTTGTGCGGGGCATAACCAAACGCCTGGTAGCTGGTGGCATAGACCGGCAGGTCGTAGCTGTTGGCAAAACTTGTACCCACACTGGCCAGTGGCAAGACTGCTATGGTGAAAAGGCGATTGAACTTCATGATGATTCCCTCCGTTTTTCAATTCAAATCGCTTGCAAATGCCGTGTGGATGGATGAGTCAGCGATGGGTCGAGTGTGAAACCCAATGGTGACGAGGGGAATGATCCCGGAGTACTTTCTTGCTAGTAGTCTTGTGTCAAGGAAGTCCGAAGCTGAGGTAGTAGATCGATACCAGTACATAAGTCAGCGTGCCTGGTCGCCTGACACTTTTTGCGCCCAGTTGGAACAGAGGCTGTGGTCTATCTTCTTCCGCACTGCGGAGCTGGCTGCGAAGGGCTCCGGTATCGAGGTGTCCTGCGCCTCTTGCATCAAAGCTGGCGCAGCACCTGATCAGCAGAGGACCGTCGTGCTGCGCGACCGAAGCGCTCAATCCAGATGCTTGCACCTGCCGCTGCTCCGATCACCGCGGCGACAAGCGGCATGGTGAGCGCAAGATCAGATCCCACCAGGTTATAGAGCCATGGCAGCAGCAGGCTCGCGCACACGCCTGCGGCAAACGTGCTTGCAATGACGACGGCAAGGCTGTGACGCCGCAGCTGAACATAAGCTGACTGTAGTTGCTGGATCTCTCCTTGATGCTCCACGGTCAGGTCAAAGCGGCGTGCTTCCAGGTGACGACCATCGGTCGAGGCGATCGCCATCAGCTTTGACCTGAAACCTGGTGGCAATGAGGGCGGCACGATGATCTGGCGCAACGCGCGGTCGAGGGAATCAGGGTCGCTTGAACTCGCGCAAGCTTCAATCGGCATGGAAAAGTCATTAGACATCGTTCGTCCTCCTCATGACCACAGTGTGAAATCAGCCAGGCCGTGCTGCTTCAAGGCCTGGTGCAGCATGATGCGGGCACGCCGCAGGTGCGTTTTGACCGTGCCCTCGGGTACTCCAAGCAGGTTCGCCACGTCTGCCACCGAGCACTCCTCAAAATAGTAGAGGGTCAGCGTGGTGCGATACGTTGACGGCAAGGCATCCACGAGACTGCGAAGCCAGGCCAGGGAGGCAGCATCGTTTGTGGCAGAGGGAACGGGGATCTGTGTCGCCTGTTGCCAAACTTCGGACTCATCGAGCGAGACCTCGCTGGCACGCGGTTTGTTCAAGGCCGACAGACACTGGTTGCGCGTAATGGCAAAGATCCAGGTCGAAAAGGCACCAATTCGGGCGTCGTAGTGGGACAGGAATCGCCAGACCCGAAGGAAGACCTCCTGGGCGATATCTTGCGCCAGCGCTGAGTCCCGCAACATGGCCATGCACAGTCGAAATACCTTCGCCTCGTACCGATCAACGAGCGCCGAAAACGCCTCTGAGGTCTGGCCTGCATGCAGTGCTGCTTGAATATCAGCATCGCGTGCAGCCGCGTCGCTTGGCGCGGGGTCGGATCTGACTGGCGAAGCGGCTTGCATACGTATTGGTACCTCCGGGACTCCAATCGGTTTCAGATATTTGCAGAAATATTTTTCACTTCGTCTGAAACCATCTCACTGCGCAGCGAGTATCAATGTTGATCACTCACTCCACAAGGAAATTGATATGTCTGAATTTCGTCACGTTTTGCCCTTCTTCATTCCTCTGGTGGCCATCATCATGGGGATCGGCGTCGGGATGCTCGCCCTGTGGCTGGACCACCAAAAGAAGATTCACTTATTTGAATTGCACCATAAGGAGCGATTGATGGCAATTGAGCGGGGCATGGAACTACCCCCCTTGCCAGCAGAGTTCTTTCAGGGACAGGGCAAGCCAGAGTCCTCACTCGTCAGCAATTTGCGTTGGGGCTTGATCTGGCTGTTTTTGGGAATGGCCATCGCCGCAGCGCTGATCCTCAATGGAGAAAGCAGCGGCGCCGCGTGGGGCTTGATCCCTATCGCCATCGGATTGGCGCAACTGATCTTCTACTCAATCGGTCGCCGGCAGCTGCCAGCGGTCGGTGCCTCGCAGAATGGGCCGAGCACGAGTACGCCGCCAAGGGTCTGAGCCGGGGCTGTCCGCATCACTGCCTGGTAGGTCCTGACCGGGTGACTGGACACTTTTGCCGCTGTGCGTCAGAATCGGCGTTCTATGAACGGGAGTGATGATTTTCATGCCAGTGATCGCGGTCGTCAATCACAAAGGCGGTAGTGGCAAAAGCACACTCGCCACCCACCTGGCAGCGTGGCTGGCCAGGCAGGGCTTGCCGGTCATGCTGGGCGATATGGATCGTCAGCAGTCCGCGCGTACCTGGCTCAAGCGGCGCGATCCATCGCTGCCCAACATCCTGCCATGGATCGCCGACCACAGAGGCGTACTCAGACCACCGGCTGGTGTAACCCACGTCGTTCTGGATACGCCGGCTGGCATGCATGGGCTTGAGCTGGCCAAGGTCGTGATGTCGGCAGACGCTGTCATCATGCCGGTTTGCAATTCCATTTTTGATCGCGACTCGGCCGCGTTGTGCATCACAGAACTGATGACTTTGCCGAGGGTTGCCAGCCGAAAGTGCAGGCTGGGAGTGGTCGGAATGCGGATCGACGCGCGTACCCACTCGGCTCAGACACTGCGTCAATGGGCTTTGTCCATGCAGGTTCTTTTTTTGGGCGTGCTGCGCCAGACACAGGTCTACGTGCGCAGTCTTGAAAGTGGCCAGACGGTGTTCGATTTGACCGGCAGCGCCACCCAGATCGATCTTGACCAGTGGGAGCCGATCCTGCAATGGCTCAGGCCCATAGCCCAACTGACCCCGGCCGGCGAGCAGGCCAGTCCCGGCTCCCGGCCAGCAAACCTGTCGCCTGACCATCGCGACGCAGATCGCATGCCTGCTGCCCGAGCCAATGCCCTCATGCCCGCACAGGAGGCACTTGTGCACGGGGATCTGCTCTCCAGATTTGCCAAGCAACACGCCGGGCGGGACCTTATGCCCCCTCGGAGTACCGGTGCTGACTCGATCGATCCGTTCCGCTCCAAGCCCGACTATCACTCCGATGCACTGATCTGATTCGGCCTGCCGCTCATTCGCTGCTACGCGACTCAGAAGGGAAGATAGGTTTTCTCTCGGGTGTAGTGCATGTAGCCAATGCTCGCGCCGGCCCGCATCCCCACGCCAAGCCGGATGGGCGCGAGTATGACGCCATCGCGTTGCTGGTAGTTGATGCCGGCGCCGCCAACGTAATAGAAGCTGCCATCGACTGCTGGAAAGCGCTGGAATAGCTTGTCACTCGACGGCAGGTGGTAGACCAATATGAAGACCTTCGACACGTTGGCACCAAAGTCGAATCCGATGGAAGGTCCTTGCCAATAGACTTTTCTGGACTTGCCGGTTTTCATGCTGAGCATTCCGCTGCCGTAGCGCAGGCCTACCGTCACCGCGCCGCCGGCCTCTTCGCCTTTGATGTAGCCACTGGGCCGGCCATGCTCCTTGAAGGCCTTCTCGATGATTTTGCCAAGACCCTCAGTGCTGGAGCCGAAAAACCGCTCCGCATCCTTCAGGACTGACTCCTGGTCGTAAGTGCTCTTGTCGGAATCGGGTGAACTGTCGGCGGCATGACCGGGCATTGCAGCTACCAGCCCGGCAAACAGCACTGCCTGCAAAAGCTTCGCGACGCACGGGTGAATATTCCAACATTGATTGAAATTGGTCATAGGTTCAGCTCATCCCATTCTCTGTAAATTCCGACGATCCCGCTTGGTAGGACGGCCATGCGCGAGGCTCAGCGCAGGTTCCGGGCTCAAGCGATGGAGCTCAATGGCCTTGGCGCTTGCTTGCAGACTCTCTGCCGTCTCCTCATAGTACTGCTGTGCCACCGAGGCCGGCCCACGCTGTTCGCCAAGAACCTTCACGACAACCGTGCGCGGCATTCTGGCTTGCACCACGGTGATCAGGTCGCCAACCCGGATTTCCTTGGATGGTTTGACGTCGTGCCCTTCCAGTTGCACGCGTCCACGGTTGATTTCATCGGTTGCCAATGAACGCGTCCTGAAGAAACGTGCGGCCCATAACCACTTGTCGATGCGCATGCTGCTGTGGATTATGCGGGGTAAACTGGAAACGGATCAACAAAGTGAGGGATGACATGACAAAGCGCAGGGTGTTCATCTGGGCTGTGGCAGGCGCTTTGTCTGTTGCAGTTGCGTGGTACGTGGTACGAGCGGTTGAGGCGGATGATCGACTGAAAAGTGAAGAACAGCAGCGCGTGGTCAAAGAAGCCGCCAAGGCGCTGGCGCAAATCGCAGCAGAGTCGGCAGCAATCGCTGCGTCGGATGCCGCCAGGGTGGTCGAGGAAGCGCAGTATCGGGTGATGCCAAGGTAGCGGTCCGGTGTTTCGGCAGGACCCCAATCAGTTCAGCTATTCGTTGCCCTCAATGACCTGGCTGAGGATCTTGACTCCGATTCCAAATTTTCCATCAACCTCTTCGACCCGAACGACGTTTCCTTCGCAAGACAGTTTCAACTTGCCACCTGGTGTATCCAGGTTGATCCAAAAATCGATATGTGAACCAATTTCGAGTTTGCTGCTTTGAACGATATACAGACCGCTGCGACTGATGTCACGGGTGAAACCTTTGACGCCATTGACCGAAGTCGGCAGTCGGGAACTTATTCTCGCGCGGCGCATCTGCTTTTCGGGCGCATTTTCTTGAGGCTTCTTCATGATGGTCTCAACCCTAAGGGCAGTTCCTTTTGATTATCAAGTACATTGGCCTGACACAATCTGATCAAGCTCAGACTAAAAGCATGGCTCACCCTCCAGCAAGCATTGGCTCCGGAAATCAGTCTACCACCACTGAATGAAAATGCGAACCCGGGGTTGCCCTTCACGACTTGTCATCACATCAGCAGGTGCTCGCCCGCGTTGTCACCGCCCAGCGTGACGTAGTTGGTCTTGCGGATGTCCATCAGTTTCCTGCCGCCAGAGTAGCTGATGGAGCTTTGCACGTCCTGTTCCATTTCGATCAGGGTGTTGGCCAGGCTGCCCTTGATGGGCTCCAGAATCCGTTTGCCTTCAACGTGTTTGTATTCGCCCTTGTTGAAGTCGCTGGCTGAACCGTAGTATTCCTTGAACAGTTTGCCGTCCACCTCGACCGTCTGGCCAGGGCTGCTCTCGTGGCCTGCCAGCAGTGAACCAATCATCACCATGGTGGCACCAAAGCGGATCGACTTGGCGATGTCGCCGTGCTCGCGGATACCGCCGTCGGCAATGATGGGCTTGGTTGCGACGCGGGCGCACCACTTGACGGCGCTGAGTTGCCAGCCGCCCGTGCCAAAGCCGGTCTTCAGTTTGGTGATGCAGACCTTGCCCGGGCCGATGCCAACCTTGGTCGCGTCAGCGCCCCAGTTCTCCAGGTCGATCACGGCTTCAGGTGTGGCGACGTTGCCAGCAATCACGAAGGCTGCAGGCATCTTCTCTTTCAGGTAGCCAATCATGTTCTTCACGCTGTCGGAATGGCCATGGGCAATGTCGATGGTCACGTATTCAGGCGCCAGTCCGAGTGCGAGCAACTGGTCAACGGCGTCGTAGTCCGGTTGCTTCACGCCCAGCGAGATGGAGGCATAGAGTCCGAGTGCCTTCATGTTTCTCACGAACTGCACATTGTCCAGATCAAAGCGGTGCATCACGTAGAAATAGCCGTTCTGTGCCAGCCAGATGCAGATTTCTTCATTGACCACGGTCTTCATGTTGGCCGGCACCACCGGGATGCGAAAACGCCGACCGCCCAGCTCCACACTGGCGTCGCATTCGGATCGGCTCTCGACGCGGCACTTGCGCGGCAGCAGAAGAATGTTCTCGTAGTCAAAGATTTCCATGGTCCGTACTCCTGATGGATTGGATCCGGCAAAAAAAAACCGGACCACAATTGCTTGGGCCCGGTGCTTGATTCTATCGGAACTATTTCTTGACCACGGCGTAGCGTTGCAGCGTGCGTGCTCGCGCCTCGGCATGGTCCACGATCGGCAGCGGGTAGTTCTGGCCCAGCGCCACGCCAGCCTCCTGCAGTTGGGCAGCGCTGGCGCGCCAGGGCGCGTGCAGCAGCGCAGTGGGCAAGTGCGCCAGTTGTGGCAGGTAGCGGCGGATGAACTTGCCCTCGCGGTCAAACTTTTCACTCTGGCTGATCGGGTTGAAAATCCTGAACCAGGGCTGCGCGTCGCAACCGCTGGAGCTGACCCACTGCCAGCCACCATTGTTGGCGGCCAGATCAAAATCATTGAGGTGCTGGGCAAAGTAGGTCTCGCCCCAGCGCCAGTCGATTCCCAGGTCTTTCACCAGAAAACTGCCAGCCACCATGCGCAGGCGGTTGTGCATATAGCCAGTCTGGTTGATCTGGGCCATCGCGGCGTCCACCAGCGGGTAGCCGGTCCGCCCCTCGCACCAGGCGGCAAACAGCGCATTGGCTGGCTTGCCGTGCTCCCATGGAATAGCGTCGTACTCGCGCCGGTAGGCTCCCTGGGCCACGTGCGGGAAGTTGGCCAGAATCGAAAAATAGAAGTCTCGCCAGATCAGCTCGCCGAGCCAGACAGCGGCGCCCCGGCTGCCTTGACGCTGGCGCTCAAGCGCGCTGGCTGCCAGTTGACGGATCGACACCGTGCCAAAGCGCAGGTGCACGCCGAGGTAGCTAGGACCCTTGACGGCCGGGAAATCGCGCGTCTCGTGGTAGCGGTCCATGCGTTCATTGAAGGCTTCCATCCGTTGGTGCGCACCGGACGCACCGGCGCTGATTCCGAGTTGGCCCAGATTGGTTTTCTCAAAGCCCAAGGCTGCCAGCGTTGGCACGCCGGCCGTGAAATCAGCTGGCGCCGGCTGCAGGGCGCTGGCGAGAGGCTCGGCGTCGTGCTTGCGCACATGCTGCGCCGTCACGCTGGCGAGCCACTTGTTCTTGTAGGGTGTGAAGACACCGTAGGCCGTGCCGGCCTGGGTCAGCAGTTCCCGGCCCTCAAAGATCACCTGATCCTTGCAGGTGTGAAGGGCGATACCGGCATCGGCGAGCTTGCCGCGCACCCTGGCGTCGCGCGCCAGCGCCTGGGGTTCGTAGTCATGGGCGGCAAAGACCGCCTGCACTCGCAGTCTGCCAGCCAGTGCCACGATTTCTGTTGCCGCCACGCCGTGGCGCACGATCAGCGCCGCGCCAGCCTGGCCGCTGAGCTTGCGTAAATCGGTGTCAAGCTCGCACAAAGACTCGCGAATGAACTCGACCCGGCGGTCGCTGCGGGGCAGGGCGTCAAGAATTTCGGTGTCAAAGACAAAGACACAGTAAAGCTTCTTGCAGGCTTGCAGCGCCAGGCACAGTGCGGCGTTGTCGCTGACGCGCAAGTCGCGTCGAAACCAAATCAGACCTGCGTCAAATTGTTTGTTCATGATCACCGGTAAAATCAAAGCATGCCCGGAGATTTTGCGCCAACCAACCTGACGAATCATTTTTTGATTGCGATGCCAGGATTGCAGGACGAGGTTTTCTGCCGCAGTGTGGTTTATGTTTGTGAACACAATGAGCGCGGCGCGCTCGGTCTGGTGATCAACAAGCCCTGCGAAATCGACATGAAGCGGCTGTTCCAGAAGGTCGATCTGCCGCTGCACCGCGAAGATCTTTCCAATGCGCCAGTATTTCAGGGCGGGCCGGTGCAAACCGAGCGCGGATTTGTATTGCATGAACATTCCGCTGGCGGCTCCGACAAGCCGACCGAACCCCTCTACGCCTCAACCCTGACGATACCTGGCGGACTGGAGATGACCACCTCCAAGGACGTGCTGGAGGCACTGGCCAGCGGTGCCGGACCGCGCAAGGTGTTGGTCTCGCTCGGCTACGCCGCCTGGGGTGAAGGGCAGTTGGAGTCAGAACTGTCGGACAACAGCTGGCTCACCGTGGCAGCCAGCAACAGCATTATTTTTGATACGCCGGTAGCGCAGCGCTACGACAAGGCGCTGCGCCTGCTCGGCTTTGAGTCCTGGATGCTTTCACCTGATGCGGGGCACGCATGAATCCTGGGCCAGTGTCTGTAGCGCCAACCCTGCAGACGTTTCTGGCTCTTGATTTTGGTATCAAACGCACCGGCTTTGCGGTTGGTAACCGCTTGCTGCGCACGGCGCAGCCGCAAGGCACCATTCAGGC
>CAITZZ010000332.1 GCA_903897005.1 uncultured beta proteobacterium
AACCAGGGCGAACTGGCAGTACTCGCTGGCGGACCCGGCAGTGTGGAACAGTGCCTCTCACGTATCGAGGTGCCCTGCGTCGTGGTGACTCTAGGCGAACAGGGAAGTTGCGCGCGCATCGGCGACAGAATGCTCAGCCAGCCGGCCTTCAAGGTTGACTGTATCGACAGCACTGGCGCTGGCGACACTTTTTGCGGTGCACTGGTCGCGGCGCTCGCCCGTGGTGCCGAACTGACGCAGGCTTTGCGGCAGGCCAGCGCCGCCGGCGCACTGGCTTGCACACAGCCGGGGGCGCAGTCCAGCGTACCCACGCAATCCGAGGTGAATCGCCTTCTCACCTAGCCGTCTATATGCTCGACTGGCATATAGACATCACAAGAATGTAGTTTGCAATCTAAGGCTAAACCCTTAGATTCGCCCGACCCATGTACCAATACACAGAATTCGACCGCCATTTCGTCAGGCAGCGCGCAGCGCAATACCGTGACCAACTTGAACGCAATCTGAGCGGCCAGCTCAGTGACGACGACTTTCGCCCGCTGCGTCTGCAAAACGGCTGGTACGTGCAGCGTCACGCACCGATGCTGCGCGTTGCCGTGCCCTATGGCGAGCTCTCCAGCGCACAGCTGCGCGTGCTGGCCCACATAGCGCGTGACTACGACCAGCCGAGCCAACAGGTTTACGACAGCGCCCAGGCCAAGCAGTCGGCACTTGGCACGGCCAAACTCCCCACTGGCTACGGCCACTTCACGACGCGCCAGAACCTGCAGTTCAACTGGATTGCGCTGGCCGACAGTGCCGATGTGATGGACCTGCTGGCCTCGGTCGATATGCATGGCATCCAGACCAGTGGCAATTGCATTCGCAACATCACCAGCGACGAGCGCGCCGGCATTGCCGCCGACGAGATTGCCGACCCGCGTCCGTTTGCCGAGATCATGCGCCAGTGGAGCACGCTGCACCCCGAGTTTGCTTTCCTGCCGCGCAAGTTCAAGATCGCCATCTCGGGCGCACGTGAAGACCGCGCCGCCACCGCCTGGCACGACGTCGGCCTGCACGTGCTGCGCGCGGATGACGACAGCATAGGCTTCAAGGTCATGGCGGGTGGCGGCATGGGTCGCACCCCCATCATTGCCAGCACGCTGCGCGAGTTTCTGCCCTGGAACCAGATCCTCAACTACCTTGAAGCGCTGGTACGCGTCTACAACCGCTGGGGCCGACGCGACAATATGTACAAGGCCCGCATCAAGATTCTGGTCAAAGCCGAGGGGCAGCGCTTCAAGGACGAGTTGGAAGCCGAGTACCAACAGATCATCACGCACGATGGCGCGCCGCACACCATTGCGCAGGCCGAGCTTGATCGCGTTAGCGCCTCCTTTGTGCCACCGACGCTGATCGCGCAGCCCCAACCCACCGTAGAAGCACAGAGCAGTGCGTGGAGCGACGCCGACCAGTTGGAGTACAGCCGCTGGCTCAAACAAAACGTGGCGCCGCACCAGAACCCCAAGCTGCGCGCCGTGACGCTCTCCTTCAAACGCCTGGGCTACGCGCCGGGCGACGCCACGGCAGCCCAGCTTGACGCTGCAGCGCAACTGGCCCAGGACTACTCGGCCGGCGAAGCGCGCGTCACGCACGATCAAAACCTGCTGCTGCCCTGGGTCCACTCCGAGCAGTTGCCTGCACTCTGGCTGGCGGCACGCCAGTTGGGTCTGGCGCGATCCAACATCCGGCTGCTGACCGACATGATTGCCTGCCCGGGCGGCGACTTCTGCGGCCTTGCCAATGCGCGTTCCATCCCGGTGGCCCAGGCCATCAGCGAGCGCTACCAGGACATGGACGAACTGCACGACCTGGGCGAGATCGACCTGCACATCAGCGGCTGCATCAACTCCTGCGGTCACCATCACAGCGGCCACATC
>CAITZZ010000333.1 GCA_903897005.1 uncultured beta proteobacterium
CCCATCAACGTGGTAAGTTTGGCGGCGCGCTTGCAGTAGGCGCCGTTGTCAAGCACCAGCACATGGCCATCGCGTGGCACCAGCGTCGCCACCGCCGCTTCCACGCTGAAAGTGCCACTGCCCTGCAGCGGCACCACGACGTGGCTGTCCTGCCCGTGAATCACGGCCAGCAAGCTCTTGCGCACGCTGGCCGTCACGGCGTTGAAGTCAGCGTCCCAGGAACCCCAGTCCCTGAGCATCGCCAGCTTGGTGCGCAAAGTCGTTGTGAGTGGTCCGGGGGTGAGCAAAATCTTGTCTCTGTCCATAGCAGTTTCTCTGTCAGTTATTGAGAGGCGTCTGGGGGCCGAGGGCGACGCAATGGGTGACTCCGCAAATGTCCCCCGGCCTTCGGCCTCCGCCTTTATTTTGCTGCGTCACCCACTGCATCACCCTCGGCAGCCAGCGGCTGTGGCTTGCACTGCTCGCGTACCAATCGTGTTTGCAGGATCGGGCTGATGGGGCGCTCGGCGCAGCGGCATAAAGGGGGAGTCCGAAGGACGGAGGACAGCCGCGGAGCTGAGTGCCCCGGCAGCCCGATCCATCCGCAGCGTATTGGAACAGCCGCGGAGCTGAGTACCTCAGTAGCCCGATCCACTCGCAGAGGCTTGAAAAGAACGGGGACATCACCTTCCCCGCCACGCTTGCGTCCGTTTCGATGTCCACCACGCCAGCACCATGAAGAGCAGTGTGGCCACGGTGGAAGACAGACCGATCAGCACGGCCATGGCCGCGGCTGCGCCCATTTCACCGGCTTCGTCCAGATTCAGGATGGCGATAGAGGCCACTTTGGTTTCGGGGGAATACAGGAACACGACGGCCGAAATGGTGGTCATGGCATTGATGAAGAAATAGCGCGCCATGTCGATCAGGGCCGGCGCACACACCGGCAGCGTGACGCGCCAGAAGGTCTTGTAGAAAGGCACTTTGAGCGAAGCGCTGACGGCCTCGAATTCGCTGTCCAGGGCTTTGAGCGCAGTGACCGCGGTCAGGTGACCGGTGGTGTAGAAGTGCACGATGGTGCAGACCGTCAGCAGGGTCAGGCTGTGATACAGGGCGTTCAGGGGATTGGCGCTGGCGTTGAAGAAGAAGATGTAACCCAGACCCAGCACCAGCCCGGGCACCGCCATGGGCAGCACAGCCAGCAGGCGCACCAGACTGTGCAGCAGCTCCACGCCCTTGGTTTTTTCCAGCAGGTAGGCACCAACAAAAACCAGCAGCGTGCCAAAGAGTGCGGTACCGGCGGCCATCTTCAGGCTGTTGAAGAAGGCCACACCCACTTCGGCGTCGAGCAGGCCGAGCTCGTAGTGGCGCCAGCTCGGGCTCAGGTTGTAGGGCCAGAACGAGGCAAAAGAGGCGAACACGGCCATGCCCAGCATGGCCAGCACCAGGGCGGCGATGGCGGCGCAGTACAGCGTCATGAGGCGGTCGTAAACGGGTGAGGGTTTGGGCGAATAGGGCACTGCGCGCGCTGTCAGCATGGCGGTCTGGCGCCGGCTCACATAGTGATCAACACCAAAGGTCAGCACCGCCGGTGCCAGCAGCAGGATGGCCACCACTGCGCCCTTGGCGAAGTCCTGCTGGCCGATCACCAGTTTGAAAACGTCGGTCGCCAGCACATTGAAGTTGCCGCCAATCACCTTGGGGATACCGAAGTCGGTCATGACCAGGGTGAAAGTGACCAGTGCCGCCGAGATCAAACCGTACTTGGCGCCCGGCAGCGTGATGGTGAAGAACTTGCGCCACACCGTGGTTCCCATGGCGTCCGCCGCCTCAAACAGGCGCGCATCGGACAGACTCAGCGCTGTGACCAGAATCATCAGCGTGTGCGGAAAGACAGCCAGACACTCGGCCAGCAGAATGCCCGGTGCGCCGTAAATCTGTGTGATGCCCAGGCCCTGCATCCAGTCCTTGAGCACGCCCTGGTTGCCAAACCAGTAGATCAGGGAAATGGCCGACAGCAGGGAGGGCGCCAGCAGAGGTATCAGCGTGATGCCGCGAAACAGGGATTTGAAGGGCATGCAGGAGCGCGTCAGTGCGTAGGCAAAGGTAAAAGCCAGCGGCACCACGATCAGCGTCACCGCGCATGAAACCCACAGGCTGTTCCACAGGCTGCCGAGCAGGGCCGGCGTCTTGGCGTACTCGACGAAATTGTCGAACCAGATGAACTCACCGTCATGGCCCTGCAGTGCCTGCAGCAGTATCGACAAAAGGGGTGCCGCCAGAAAGGCGATCAGCGCCAGTGCGATCAGGGCAATCAGCAGGTGCGCCAGACGATCCACCCAGTGCTGCTTGAGCTTGACAGCGCGCGTCAGGGGCCCTGGCAGAACGGCTGACATCAGAATACCTTGATGCGCTCGGGCAGCAGTTTGAGTGCGAGCGTGGAGCCAACCTCAAGCGACTGCTCGGACAGAAAATTGAGTGACAGATAGACCATCAACTTGTGGCTGCCCAACGCCGGCGAGCCCACATGGACATGGCAGTAGGAACCCAGAAACTCGATCTTGTCGATGCTGGCGTCAAACACGTGAGCGTCACCCGCAGCGATGGGGCGCGCCAGCACGTCTTCCGGTCGGAGGTAGAGGCGCGCCTCGCGATCCGGACCTTCGCAAGGCAGGCACATGCTGCCAAAGAGCAGTTCGCCGGCAATCACGCGTGCCGGCAGGATGTTGACCTTGCCAACAAAGTCCGCGACAAAGGGCGAGGCCGGTTCACGGTAGATGTCCAGCGGTGTCCCGATCTGTTCGATGACGCCATGGTTCATCACCACAATCCGGTCGGCCACGCTCAGCGCCTCCTCCTGATCGTGCGTCACCATGATGGTGGTGACGCCGAGTTTTCTCTGCAGTGCGCGGATTTCGCCGCGCAAGCGGATGCGCTCCAGCGCATCGAGTGCCGACAGCGGCTCGTCGAGCAGCAGCAAGCCGGGCGCGGCAGCCAGTGCGCGCGCCAGGGCGATGCGCTGTTGCTGACCACCCGAGAGTTGGCCCGGGAACTTGGCTTCGCTGCCCGGCAGCCCGACCAGCTTGAGCAGGTCGGTGACGCGCTGTTTGATGGCAGGTCGGGAGGTCTTGCGGTTGACCAGGCCATAGGCCACGTTGTCAGTGACGTTCAGGTTGGGAAACAGCGCGTAACTTTGAAACACAATGCCATAGTCGCGCAGTGCCGGCGGCAGCAGCGAAATGTCACGCCCGTCCTGCGACAACTGCCCGGAGGTCTGGATCTCGAGCCCCGCGATGATGCGCAGCAGGGTCGTCTTGCCGCAGCCCGAGGGACCCAGGAAGCAGACAAATTCGCCTTTGCGAATTTCCAGGTTGATGTCCTGCAGCGCGGTGAAGCTGCCAAATTCCTTGCGGATGTGGCGCAGGTCGAGAAAAGGAGGTGAACTCATGCCGGGAATGGGTAGAGCCGCACAGTCGCGCCATGCGGCTCATGAAGCACAAGGAAATCAGCGTTTTTCAGTCTTGCCGTCGTAGCGGGCGGTCCACTCTTTCAGGATGCGTTCACGCTGCTCGGCAGCGTAGTTGAAGTCGAGCTTGACCAGGCGTGCTTCGTAGTCCTTGGGCACGTTGGCCAGCGGTGCGGCAACGCCCGGCTGCGCGGTGATGGCGAAGTTCTTGCCATACAGCAACATCGCGTCCTTGCTGGAAGCCCAGTCGGCCAGCTTCTTGGCAGCGTCCAGCTTCTTGGTGCCTTTGTGAATGGCAAAGGCTTCCAGATCCCAGCCCAGCCCTTCTTTCGGGAACACCAGATCAATCGGCGCACCCTTGGCCTTGTTGCTGTTGGCGCGGTATTCGAAGGAGATGCCGACGGTGAACTCGCCGCTGCCCGCCATATTGCAGGGCTTGGAGCCTGAATGCGTGTACTGAGCAATGTTCTCGTGCAGGCCGTCCATGAACTTCCAGCCGCCGCCCTTGCCTTCCTTGTCGCCAAACAGGGTCAGCCATGCCACCACGTCAAAGTAGCCGGTGCCGCTCGACGCCGGGTTAGGCATCACGATCTGGCCCTTGTAGACCGGCTTGGTCAGGTCCTGCCAGGTCTCTGGCTTTGGAATGTTCTTCTTCTTGGCTTCGATCGTATTGAAGCACACGGTGGCCCCCCAGACGTCCATGCCGAACCAGGCTGGTGGTTGCTTCTTGTCGCGGTACTGGCTCATGATCGCGTCCAGATTCAGTGGTGCGTAGGGAATCAGCATGCCCTGCTTGTCCATCAGCGCCAGACTCGATGCGGCCACCCCCATGACGGCGTCGGCCTGCGGATTGGCCTTTTCGGCCAGCAGCTTGGCGGTGATGACGCCGGTCGAATCGCGGACCCATTTGATTTCAATGTCAGGGTAAGACTTGTTGAAGCCTTCCTGGTAAGCCTTGAGCTGGTCGGTCTCCAGCGCGGTGTAAACCAGCAACTGGGTCTTCTGTGCCGACGCCGCGGCGGCGAAGGCGAGGAGGCCAGTCAGGAGAAGGGATTTGGACAAAATGGACAGACGCACGTGAAGCTCCTTCAGGTGAAAAATTGCAATGTTGTGACCGGATTATGTCGGCGTCATGACAAAACGCCTGCTCGCCCGAATATTGGACCCTGAGTCCCCACATTTGTCAATTGTGTTTTGCAAATTGTCAACAAAAGCCTTTTGTGTTGTAATAAAAACATGAATGCCGCGCTTCATCCGACCATTGCACTATTGCAAAGCAGCTCGCTCACCACGGTGGTGCAGCAGGAGATCGAGCGCGCCATTCTGGTGGGTGAATATGCACCAGGATCGAAGCTGAACGAAGCCGTGCTGGCGGAAAAACTCGGTGTTTCGCGCGGGCCGGTGCGTGAAGCCTTTCGCATGCTCGACGAAGCCGGCTTGGTGCGTACCGAGAAGAACCGTGGCGTCTTTGTGCGCGCCATCCCGATGGACGAAGCGCTCGAGATATTCGACTTACGCGCCGCCATGGACGACTGGATCGGCAAGCGGCTGGCGGTCTGCATCACGCCCGAGCAACTGAAAGAAATCAAGGCCATGGTCTCCGAGATGGATACCGCGGTGAAGGCGCAGGATGCGCACCAGTACCATGTGCTGAACCTGAAGTTTCATGACCGCATGGTGGAGATCTGCGGCAACCGCAAGCTGACCGATACCTATCGCCGTCTCATCAAGGAGCTCTCGCTGTTCCGACGCCAGAATCTGGCCGACGCCAGCCTGATGCGGACCTTCCTGAATGAGCACAAACAGATCGTGAAGGCGATTGCCTCGGGCGACGCGCAGGCCGCCGGACAGGCCATGTTTGAGCACGTGATGCTGAGCAAGCAGCGCACCATAGACAACGATCTGCGCCAGCGTTCGCTAGCCAGTTGACGATGGGAGCTGGGCCGTCTCAAAGCGAGGGTGACGTCAACCAGTCGCCGCTGCGCAAGCAGTGGCAGGACCAGCATCTGGACCAGACCACGCGCAGCTTGCTGGCGCGCGACAGTGCTGCCTTTTTGCAGCAATCGGTATCCACCCCCTGCCTGAGCGCCATTGCCCGGGCCGAAGGCATCTGGATTGAAGACACCGCGGGCCGGCGCTACATGGATTTTCATGGCAACAACGTGCACCACGTCGGCTATGCGCATCCGCACGTCATCGCTGCCATCAAGCAGCAACTCGACGCCCTGAGTTTTGCGCCGCGCCGCTTTGCCAGTGAGCGGGCGGTCGAACTGGCCGAAACGCTGGGCGCGCGCTTCAAGGAGCTGACCGGATGCGCTGGCAAGGTGTTGTTCACGACCGGTGGCTCCGATGCGGTGGAAGTGGCGATCAAGCTGGCGCGCATCGCCACCGGTCGCTTCAAGACCCTGAGCTTCTGGGACTCTTTTCATGGCGCCGGCTTTGGTGCTTCGAGCGTGGGTGGCGAGTCGCTGTTTCGCAGTGGTCGCGCCGTCGGGCCCTTGCTGCCGGGCACAGAACACGTGGCGCCGTTTGGCTGCTACCGCTGTCCTTATGGTCACGCGGTGGACGATCAAGGCCAGCCCCGGCTGGACCAATGCCGGCTGGCTTGCGCGGCCATGGTGCGCTATGTGCTGGAGCGCGAGGGCGATGTGGCGGCTGTGATTGCGGAGCCGGCGCGCGCCGTGCCCTTTATTCCGCCACCGGGTTACTGGCAGGCGGTGCGCGCGGCCTGCCATGCGCATGGCACGCTGCTGATCTTCGATGAGATTCCCACCGGCCTGGGCAAGACTGGGCGCTTCTTCGCCGCCGAACATGATGACGCGGCACCCGACATCGTGGTGCTGGGCAAGGCGCTCGGTGGCGGTGTGCTGCCGATTGCGGCCTGCATTGCGCGCGCTGATCTGGACGTAGCCGCTGCCTACGCCTTTGGGCACTACACGCACGAAAAGAACCCGGTAACAGCCGCCGCTGCGCTGGCTACGCTGGAAGTCATCGAGCGCGAGCAACTGGTCGAGAACGCGGCGAGCGTTGGCGCCTATGCGCTGGAGCGCCTGCAGGAGATGAAGCAGCGCCACCGCCTGATTGGCGATGTGCGCGGTCGTGGCCTGCTGCTGGGTCTGGAACTGGTGAGTGATCGCGCCGCCAGGACACCAGCACCGCAGGCCGCCGAGCGTGTGCTCTATGCAGCCTTGTCACGCGGTTTGTCTTTCAAGACCACCATGGGCAATGTGCTGACGCTGACGCCGCCTCTCATCACCACGCGCGAGCAGATGGGGCAGGCACTCGAGATTCTGGACGAATGCCTGGCAGACCTTGCCAGCGCAGCCTGAGCAGCACATCGGACTTCATATGACTTACATCCTTCTTGTTATTGTGCAGATAATGGCGCTGATGGGCTATGCCAGCAGCGCCGCAGCGGAGCAGTCCATGCTGCACGTGCAAGGCAATCGCTGGGTGAACGACAGCGGCACACCGATCAACCTCAAAGGCGTCAATCTCGGTAACTGGCTGATGCTGGAATTCTGGATGATGGGACAAAGTTCGGAGGCGATTGACGATCAGTGCACTCTCGAAGCCAAACTCGATGCGCGCTTTGGCTATGCTGAGCGGGAACGTCTGATGAAGTTGTTTCGCGACAACTGGATGACCCAGCGCGATTGGGATATGTTGCCGCGCTTTGGCCTGAACCTGGTGCGCCTGCCCTTCATCTGGAGCCTGGTGGAGGACGAAAAGAAGCCACGCCACTTGCGCGCCGATGCCTGGTTCTATCTGGACGAGGCCATTCGGCAAGCCGAGGCACGCGGCATGTATGTCATCCTTGACCTGCATGGCGCTGTCGGCAGCCAGGGCCTGGAGCATCACAGCGGCTGTGCCAATCGCAACCTCTACTGGAGCACGCCCGAGTACCAGGAGCGCACCCTCTGGCTGTGGGAGCAGGTGGCCGCTCGCTACAAGGACCGTGCCAGCGTGGCGGGCTACAGCCTGCTCAACGAGCCCTGGGGCACCAGTCCCGAGCAACTCGCCCGCGTCGTGCAAACCCTTTATGAACGTGTGCGTGCCGTTGATCCGAATCACGTCATCATCCTGCCGGGCCACAACCTGGGCATAGACGCCTACGGCAAGCCAGAGACCAGGGGAATGCGCAACGTGGCGTTCGAGATGCATTTTTACCCGGGCTTCTTTGGCTGGGGTCAGCCCGGCGCTGAAGTGCACCGCGACTGGTTTGCCTGCGGTCCGGGCGGCGCTGCTGGTAGTTGCGAGTGGAAAGAGCGCATGAAGCGCCTGGATACCGCCTTCTTCGTCGGTGAATTTCAGCCCTGGGCTGATGTCGAGAATGAGCTCGCCGGGCAGGTCACGCGTGCTACTTTTGATGCCTACGCCGACCTGGGCTGGGCCTCAGCGGCGTGGTCCTACAAGCTCGTCAGCAACGCCGGCGGGCAGGGCAAGGTCAACTGGGGCCTGGTCACCAATGCCGACGGCGTCAAGGTGCCGGCTCTGGACTTCGCCATTGCGCCGCTGGCCGAGATCGAAGCCCTGTTCAAGCAGTTCGGCAGCGTTGCCTACCTGCCGCACGCTGGCGTACTGAAATGGATGAACAGTGCCGTGGCGCCGGAGCCCTTCAAGCTGCGTTGAGCAACGACCGTACCCTGATGGAGACTGCATGCGCGCACTGCAACTTCTCTGGCTGATGCTGTCGACCGCCTTGACCGCGTCGTGCGCCAGCTTCCACGTGCCGGCAGCAGGTGACAACACAACGACCACGTCGGTGCTGCGCGTCATGAGCTACAACATCCGTTGCGGGTCGTGCGAAAAAGTTGATGATCCAAACCACTGGAGCCGACGCAAGTCGCTGGTGGCGCAAACCATCCGCTCGGCGCAGGCCGATCTGGTCGGATTGCAGGAAGCCGAGTTGTTCCAGATAAGAGATTTGATTGCGCTGCTGCCGGAATACGACTGGATGGGTGTCGGTCGAGACGACGGCGCCGAGAAGGGCGAGATGAACGCCGTGCTGGTGCGTCGGGCGATGCTAACCATCAGCTCAAGCAAGACGTTGTGGCTGTCCGAAACACCGGAGCGGGTGTCACGCGGCTGGGACGCCGCACTGAACCGAACTCTCAGTCTGCTCAAGCTGCGCCGTCAGTCCGACGGTCGCGAGATCATCTTCGCGAACACGCACTTCGACCATGTCGGTCAGGTGGCACGGCGCGAGAGCGCCCGCCTGATCGACGCCACGCTCCAGCGCGAGGCCGGCGGCTTGCCGGTGATTCTGACCGGGGATCTGAACGATCGACCCGGCTCAGTGGCGCACAGTCTGCTGACGCAAGTGCTAGTCGATGCCGCCGTGGCTTCCCTCAAGCCACTGAGTGGCGGCGACCTGACTTTCAACGGCTTTGGTTCCGATTTGCAGGCCGGCAACAAGATCGACTATGTGCTGGTTGACGAATTGACGCAGGTTCTGTCACATCAGGTTCTGAGCGAGCAGTTTGAGGGACGTTACGCATCGGACCATTACGCGCTGCTGGCCGAAGTCAGGCTGCGCTAGACTTTGAGCACAGGAGATGGTATGACGATAGAAACAGGTGGGCGGGTAGGGCGCTGGACGACGTGCCGCGATGGTCTTGTGCGTCTCGCGTTGGCGGGTCTGACGCTCGCGCTGGCCTCGTGCGCCACAGCGCCCGAGGCACCGGTGGGCTGGACCCGGGTCTGGAGCGATGAATTCGATGGGCGCGAGCTCGACCGCAGCAAATGGGACTTCGATCTCGGCAATGGTTTCTACAACTACGGCGAGAACAAGTGGATTGCCGGCTGGGGCAACCGTGAATTGCAGACTTACACGCGCGACACCGACAACGTCTTTGTGCAGGACGGCATGTTGCATCTGCGTGCGGTCAAAGAGTCGCGCGACGGGTTCGGCTATAGCTCGGGTCGCTTGAAGTCGCAAACCCGTGCCGGAGCCAACCTCTTCAGCCAGACCTATGGCCGATTCGAGATCAGGGCCAAGCTGCCGACCGGGCAGGGTTTGTGGCCGGCCTTGTGGATGCTGCCACGCGAGCATGGCTACGGCAGCTGGGCGGCCAGCGGCGAGATCGACATCATGGAAGCGCGTGGCGCGATCCCGGGCGCTGTGACTGGCGCATTGCACTTCGGCTCAGCCTGGGATGCCAATGCCAGCAGTCATGCCCGCTACCCGTTTCCTGACGGACAGTCGATCGCCGATTTCCACGTTTACGCGCTGGAGTGGGAGCCAGGCGAAATCCGCTGGGTTGTGGACGGCGCGCTGTACGCTCGCAAGGATTTCTGGTGGAGCAGTCCTCGCGTGCAGGCCGGCAAGGGCGCACCACCGCTCAGTGAGGCCGACCTCCATGCCTGGCCGG
The DNA here is from genome assembly GCA_903897005.1 of uncultured beta proteobacterium. Classification (GTDB taxonomy): domain Bacteria; phylum Pseudomonadota; class Gammaproteobacteria; order Burkholderiales; family Burkholderiaceae_C; genus Rhodoferax. The sequence continues at coordinate 9,820 of CAITZZ010000333.1, forward strand.
CACCGTTCAATCGGCCGTTCTACCTCATCATGAATCTGGCCGTAGGTGGCGACTTCGGCGGCAACCCCGATGGCTCGACACCTTTTCCGGCCGAGATGCTGGTTGACTATGTCCGGGTCTACCAGCGCCACGGCGGCTACTCGCAGACGCCACCTGCTCGGGGTGAGGGCAAGCTGCCTTTTTGAGCGTGATAACTGGCTCAATGGGCCCGAACACCGCGCTCCCAGCGGCGCTGTTGTTGTGTTGCGACCAAATCGACCTTGTAGTCGCCAGTCTTGAGGTTGGCGTGCGCTCACATCAATTGGTCGCAGCTTTTCAGCAAGGGTACTACCCGTCTGACCGCTACCCTGTGCTGGTTGAACTGGTGTTGAAGTGAGCGACAAGACTGTTTCAAGTGGGGTGGCGACCGAGCTGTCGCTTTATTACGCAAAATCGGAAAACCTAGGGATTCTACTGATATCTAGCTTGGCTGTTGAGTGTTAAAGTTTCTAGACTGGAAACGATTCCATTAGAATGGAAACGGTTCCAGGCCGAGTAATTGTGAATTTTTACTCACTTGGTCATGCCCTTGAACCAAGTTGCAGCACGAATTTTAAAACCGCGTCCCCTAGGAGTACCTGAATGAAGACAACCGCTATCCAGCGCAGCCAGAACACTGCCCGACGTCGTTCGAGCTTGCGCATCAGCCCGATTGCAGCCGCTTGCTCAACCCTGTTGCTGGCGACCGCCGTCAACGCGCAGCAGGCCAACCTCGGTGCCGTCACCGTGACCGGCATTCGTGGCAGTATCGAGAGCTCGATCGCCGTCAAGAAAGGTTCCGAATCGATCGTTGAAGCCATTTCCGCCGAAGACATTGGCAAGTTGCCCGACGTCAGTATTGCCGAGTCGCTGGCGCGCTTGCCCGGTCTGGCCGCGCAGCGCGTCGATGGCCGCGCCCAGGTGATTTCGATTCGCGGTCTCTCGCCTGATTTTGCTGCCACTTTGCTCAACGGCCGCGAGCAGGTCAGTACCGGCGACAACCGTGGCGTGGAATACGACCAATTTCCCTCGGAGCTGATCAACGGAGCCACCGTCTACAAAACGCCGGATGCTACGCTGATGGGGCAGGGCCTGTCGGGTACGGTCAACATGAAGTCGATCCGTCCGCTCGACTTCAAGGGCAGGCAACTCTCCGTCAATGTGCGCGGTGAAGTCAATTCAAATGGTCAAATCAACCCGGGCATGTCGGATACCGGCAATCGCCTGAGTTTTTCCTACATTGATCAATTTGCGAACAACACCATTGGCTTGGCGATTGGCTTGGCCCATCTGAACTCACCGATGCAAGAGAAGAGCTACCAGGCTTGGTGGTGGGACGACAGCGGTCCTAACGGTGGTTGGGGCACTCCCGCCAAGACCGATCCGGCGACGGCGCTGGGCGGCTACGAAATTGATGGCGTGTCGGCCAGCCAGAAGCGCGATGGTTTGATGGCGGTACTGGAGTACCGGCCGAACAAAAACCTGCGCAGCACGCTTGATTTGTATTACTCCAAGTTTGAAACACGAAAAGCGGAAGTGCACTTGCTCCAGGGCGGATTTAACCGCTGGAATGGCACTTACGCCGACAAATTCACGGCGCAAAATGGCGTATTAAGCAGCGGCACTTTCACCAGCACCGCCGGCAGTTTGTCCGATGATGCGCCGATCATTCAAAACAACTACAGAAAGCGCGATGACAGCATGTTTGCGCTGGGTTGGAACACCGAGTTGAAGCTGGACAAGTGGACGGCAATTGCCGATTTGAGCTACTCCAAGGCTGATCGTACCGATAAGACCCTGGAACTTACCTCCAAGGTCGCGGCCAAGCCCACTGTGGTATTTGACATTCCAGTCATGGGTGGCGCTTTCCCAACTTTTAACCACAACGTCAGCTACGCCGATCCCAGTACATCGTTGCTGGCCGGAACCTGGGGCCGCTTGGGTGGTTCCTGGGACCCGTCGATCAAGGATGATTTGACTTCCCTGCGACTCGAAGGCAAACGCGAGTTGGACGGTTTTTTCAGTTCATTCCAAGCCGGCATGAATTATTCACAGCGCAACAAATCGCGTGATTACATCGAAAACTTCTTCACGCTGGGAAGCGCGACCCCGATTGCCGCTTCGTCCGATCTGGTCAAGGGCGTTGGCAACCTGTCCTATGCCGGCGTGCCGGGCATCGTGGCTTATGACGTAGAAGGTGTGCTGGCCAAGTATGGCGTCTACAAGCCCAACATTGACTTCGGCTACTACGGTCGGCGCTGGACTGTCAATGAAAAAATCACGACTGCCTTTGGTAAATTGGGTATTGACACCGAACTCGGCAAATTGCCGATCAAAGGCAATCTGGGTTTGCAGGTCGTGAATTCAAACCAGAGTTCAGACGGGTTTGACGTCGACAATACCGGTGCAGCGCCCGTCGCCAAGGCAGTGACACGCGGAACCACCTATACCGATGTTCTGCCCAGTTTGAATCTGAATGCCGACCTCGGCAACGACCAGTATCTGCGCTTTGGCTGGGCGCGGACGTCAGCACGGCCACGCATGGATGAAATGCGCGCCTTCAATTCGGCCAGTCTGGCCAAGAAGGGAGTTGATCCACAGTCTGGCAAGGACATCTGGCAATGGGAAGGCAGTGGCGGCAATGCTGAGCTCAAGCCCTGGCTGGCGGTTTCGCAAGACTTGTCGTATGAAAAGTATTTCGGCAAACGCAGCTATTTCGCGGCCGCGTTTTTCCGCAAAAACCTGCTTAACTACATCTACAACGAAGTCACCACCATTGACTACGCCAAGTTCAATGCCAGCACCGGTCAGCTGCCCTTCCCGACCACCATGGGCACCTTCAATCGCCCGGTTAACGGTCAGGGTGGCGCCGTCAGCGGCACTGAGCTGAGTCTTTCGCTGGATGCAGGTTTGCTGACACCGGCGCTGGACGGGTTCGGCTTTGTCGTCAGCGGCTCCGATACCACGAGCGCTATCAAACCCAACGGGCCGACCAAGGGCGATGGACCTTTGCCCGGCATGTCGGGGCAGGTCACGAATTTGACCTTGTACTATGAAAAGTCAGGCTTCTCCGCTCGTATCAGCAACCGTCATCGCTCGCCATTCACGGCGGAAATCACGGGATTGTTTGCTAACAAGACGACCCAAACGACGCTCTCGGATGATGTGGTTGACATGCAAATCGGCTACAACTTTGAAACTGGCAAGTACAAGGGGCTGAATCTGCTGCTACAGGTCAACAACCTGAAGGATGGCGCCTACGAAAGCTACCAGATGCTGGGTAATGCCCGCATGCCTTTGGGTTACACCAAGTACGGACGCCAGATGATGTTCGGGATTACCTACAAAATGTAATTGTTTTACCAAGGTGAACATTGCTCTGTCGGCCGAACGCCGACAGGGCTTTTTTTATGGTGAATCGCTTTTGCTAGGATCAGGGGAAGGAGACTCGACTTAATGGCCACAATCAAGGACGTAGCGCGCTTGGCGGGTGTCGGCGTCGGCACGGCGTCGCGCGTGGTCAGCGGGCGCGGCTCGGTGGCAGCGGCCACGGCCGAGCGCGTGCGAAAGGCGATTGTCGAACTGGAGTTTCGACCCTCGCACGCGGCGCGCTCGCTCCTGTCGGGCAGTTCGCAGATGATTGGCGTCTACATCCCGATGCTCAAGGGCACCTTCTACACGCCGATTCTCGGCGCTATCGACACCGAGCTGCGCGACACCGGGCGCCACATGGTGGTGGCCTTCGGCTGCGGCGACGGTGATGCGCGCCAGCAGGCCATTGAAGGCATTGAATTTTTGCTGGAGCGTGGTTGCGACGGTCTGGTGCTGATGACCAACGTGCTGATCGAGGAGGACCTCAAGGCGCTGGGTCCAAAGCAAAACAAGGTGGTCATTCTGAACCACTGGTTTGCCGGTTTTGCCGAGCAGTGTTTCACCGCTGACCACCATCTGGGCGGCGTGTTGGCCGCGCAGGCCTTGCTGAAGATGCAGCACCGCAAGTTTGCCGTGATTGCCGGCCCCGACACTTCGCCTGACAACGTGGCGCGTATCGATGGTTTCATGGGCGAGTTGGCGAGTGAAGGCATTCAGGCGAATCAGGTCGTGATGCTGAAGAGCGATTTTTCACCCGAAGGCGGCTGGGCGTCGGCGCGGTCACTGGCTTCGTCAGGGCATGAATTCACGGCGCTGTTCTGCGCGAACGACGAGATGGCGGTCGGGGCACTGGCTTACTTTCAGCAGGCCGGCATTTCGGTGCCGGGCATGATTTCAGTGCTTGGTTACGATGACACGCACAGCGCAGAGTACTCGGCGCCGCAACTGACCTCGGTGCACATCCCATGGCGCAACATCACGCTCAACGGCCTGCGCTGGTTGCTCAACCAGTGCTATGGCGAGAGCTTGCCGGTGCAGCGCAACTTCGGCGTCAGCGTCACCTGGCGTGCTTCGGTGGGCATGGCACCGACGCCGCGCAAGCCCTCGGCGCGGACCAAGCAGACCGTGATCAGCGCCTGAAGCGCAAAAAACCAAGGGTACTCACGGATACCGCAGGCGCATGCCTCAGACTAGAATTGGAAACCTTTCCAATGTGTCAATAGGAACTTGCCGGAACATGAGAAAACCAATAACTGAGGACCTGCCGCTTTTCAGGAGGAGCGACTTTCCGCCAGACTTTCGCTGGGGCTGCTCCACCTCGTCCTATCAGATCGAAGGTGGTATTCATGAGGATGGGCGCGGCGAATCGATCTGGGACCGCTTTTGCGCCACGCCCGGCCATATTCGCGACGCCTCCAGTGGGGCAGTCGCCTGCGATCACTATCACCGATGGCCGCAGGACTTGGATCTGGCGCAGAGCCTGGGCACCAATGCCTACCGCTTCTCGGTCGCTTGGCCTCGAATCTTTGCCCAAGGCCGTGGCAGAAAGCCCAATCAGAAGGGCCTGGACTTCTATTCACGCCTGGTTGACGGCATGCTGGATCGTGGGCTGGAGCCCTGGTTGACGCTCTACCATTGGGACCTGCCGCAAGCCCTGCAAGATCAGGGCGGTTGGGCCGAGCGCAGCACCATTGACGCCTTTCTGGACTACACGGATGTCGTAAGTCGCCACCTGGGCGACCGCGTCAAGCACTGGATCACGCACAACGAACCCTGGTGTACGGCCTTCAACGGCAACTTCGAGGGCGCGCACGCACCGGGCCTGACCAGTTTCAAGACCGCCTTGCAGGTCTGCCACAACGTGCTGGTCTCGCATGGCTTGGCGATCCCCATCATTCGGCGCAATGTGTTTGGCGGCCAAGTCGGTGCTGCCCTCAGCCTGCACCCGCTCAAACCGGCCACGGACAGCGCTGCGGATGTGGCTGCCACGCGGCGCCACGATGGGCTGCGCAACCGCTGGTTTCTGGACCCTCTGCATGGGCGTGGCTACCCGGCTGATGTCTGGCAACTACTGGGTGACAACGCACCCCGGATGCAAGCCGACGACCTTGCCAGCATCGCTACGCCGACCGATTTTCTGGGTATCAATTACTACTTTCCCGAGATCGTTGCCGACGCGCCGGGCCAGGGCCCGCTGGCGACGCGCGTGGTCGAAGCGCCTGATGTTGAGCGCACCGCCTTTGGCTGGGAAGTGTCACCCGAAGGCATGGTGACCCTGCTCAGCCGGGTTGTGAAAGACTACCAGCCGGCACCGATCTATCTTACCGAGAATGGTTCGACCTACGACGATGTGGTAGCAGCCGATGGCAGCATCAATGATGTCGAGCGGCGCCGCTATTTGCAGCGCCACTTGCTGGCTCTGCGCGAAATCCTCGCGTTGGACCTCCCGGTGAAGGGTTACTTTGCCTGGAGCCTGCTCGACAATTTCGAATGGGCCGAGGGCTACATCCGTCGCTTTGGCTTGACGCACGTCGACTTCGCGACGCTAGAGCGTCGGCTCAAGCTCAGCGGGCAGTGGTACAGCGCATTTTTAAGAGGAAATTTGTAATGTTGAATCTGAAGAACTTGACGGTTGCCCTGTCTTTGTGGGGCCTGGCCACGGCGCACGCCGCCGGACCCAAAGCCGAAGTGATTCACTGGTGGACCTCGGGCGGTGAGTCGGCCGCCGTCAAGAAATTCTCGGACGCCTACACGGCCGCTGGCGGGGTCTGGGTCGACACCGCCATTGCGCTGGGCGAGCAGGCGCGCTCGGTGGCGATCAACCGCATCATCGGTGGCAACCCGCCGACGGCAGCCCAGTTCAACACCTCCAAGCAATTCCTGGACATCGTCGAGCAGGGCATGCTCAACAACATGGACGAAATTGCGGCGCGCGATGGCTGGGACAAATTCCTGCCCGAGACCGTGCTCAACGTGGTTCGTGTCAAGGGCCACTACTATGCCGCGCCGGTCAATATCCACATGCCGACCTGGATCTGGTACTCCAAAGCAGCGTTCAAGAAAGCCGGCATTGCGGCTGAGCCCAAGAGCATGGACGAGATGTTTGCTGCCCTCGACAAGATCAAGGCCGCCGGTTTGATTCCCCTGGCACATGGCGGTCAACCGTGGCAGGAAAACATTGCTTTCACCGCTGTTCTGGCCAACCTGGGGGGTACCGAGCTCTACCTCAAGGTCATGCGCGACCGCGACCCGGCGGCGATTCAGGGTGAAGCCTTCCGAAAAGTGCTGACCAGCTACAAGCGCCTGCAATCCTATGTGGACAAGGGTGCACCGGGACGCAACTGGAATGACGCCACCGCGCTGCTGATCACCGGCAAGGCCGGCATGCAAATCATGGGCGACTGGGCCAAGGGTGAGTTCGCCCTCGCCAACCAGACAGCGGGTAAAGACTATGGCTGCATCGCCGGCTTCGGCGCTCGCTCACCCTACGTGATTCAGGGTGACGTCTTCGTCTTCCCCAAGACCAACGACGCCGAGGCCATCAAGGCGCAAAAGCTGCTGGCCAGTGTAATGTTGTCGCCGGCGGTGCAGGTCGAGTTCAGCAACAAGAAGGGCTCGATTCCGGTGCGCACCGACGTTGACGCCTCCAAGCTCGACGTCTGCGCCCAGCAAGGCCTGGCCATCATGAAAGACAAGTCGCGTCACCTGGGTAACGGAGAGGTCTACCTGAACCCGGATCAGAACGGCGCCCTGTCCGACATCCTGACTGCCTACTGGAACAAGAACGTCCCGGTGGAGAAGGTCCAGAAGGACATTTTGAGCGCACTCAAGCGCTAAGCCGTTCACAGCGCCATGAAAGCCCGGCTCCTGCAGTTATCGCGCCAGTTGGTGTCCTGGGCGGCGCTGCTGCCGATGGCGCTGACCGTTCTGGTGGCCTATCTGGGTACGGTGCTGTGGTCGCTCAAGGTCTCGCTGACCAACTCGCGTACCTTTCCCTCCGACGAGTACGTGGGTCTGGCCCAGTACCAGCGACTGTTTGACAACGACCGCTGGCTGCTGTCGCTGCAAAACCTGGCGCTCTACGGCGTGCTGTTCATCGTCATCTGCATGCTGCTGGGCTTTTTGCTGGCGGTGTTCATTGACCAGAAGGTGATGGCCGAGGGCGCCCTGCGCACCATCTTCCTCTACCCCTACGCGATGTCTTTTGTTGCCACCGGCCTGGTCTGGCAGTGGATGCTCAACCCCGGCAATGGGTTTCAGCAAGCGCTGCGCCAAATGGGGTTTGAGGACTTCACCTTTGACTGGATCATTGACCAGGACAAGGTGATGTACACCATCGTCATCGCCACCGTCTGGCAGGCATCGGGCCTTGTGATGGCCATGCTGCTGGCGGGACTGCGCGGTATCGATGAAGAAATCTGGAAGGCGGCGCGCATTGACGGCATCCCGACCTGGCGCGTCTATGTCTCCATCGTGCTGCCGATGCTGGCGCCTTCAGTCGCCACCGTGTTCGTGCTGCTCTTCACAGCCGTCATCAAGTTGTTTGACGCGGTCGCCTCCATGACGCAGGGCGGCCCTGGCACGGCCAGCGAGGTGCCAGCCAAGTTCATCATGGACCACCTGTTTGGCCGCGCCAACATCGCACTGGCCTCGGCCGGCTCCATTGTGCTGCTGCTCACCGTGCTGGCGCTGGTTGCGCCCTTCATGTACGCGCGCAGTCGTGCCAACCGCAGCGGGGAACGGGGATGAGCGCCGCGCCGGGCCGCCCCAAGCAAGCTCGCGCCCCCTCGGGGGGCAGCGCAGTACGCGAAGCGACAAGCGTGGGGGCTCCACCAATGAGCGCCGCGCCGGGCCGCCCCAGTGGATTGACGCCAGCGCGCATCGGCGTCTATGCCTTCTTGCTGACGGCAGCGCTGTTTTTTCTGATGCCGCTCTACATCATGCTCGTGACCTCGTTCAAGACCATGGACGAGATCCGCCTCGGCAATATCTTCGCGCTGCCGATCAAGGTCACGCTGGAGCCCTGGGTGACGGCGTGGACGGCGGCCTGTACCGGTGTCAATTGCAACGGCATCCGCGGCGGTTTCTGGAACTCGATCTGGATCGTGATTCCGAGCACCGTGCTGCCGATTCTGCTCGGTGCGCTCAACGGTTATGCACTGTCGTTCTGGAAGCCACGCGGCTCACAGGTCCTGTTTGCGCTTCTGATGATGGGCGCCTTCATTCCGGTGCAAGTGATGATGTACCCGCTGGTGCGCATCCTGGCGAGCCTGGGTTTGTTCAGCTCGTTGCCGGGCATCGTCACGGTCCACATCATCTTCAGCATGCCCGTGATGACGCTCCTGTTTCGCAACTACTACCTGTCGATTCCGCAGGAGCTGTTCAAAGCGGCGCGCATAGACGGCGGTGGCTTCTGGCGCATCTTCGTGCAACTGATGCTGCCGATGTCCACGCCGATGATCATCGTGGCGGCGATCATGCAGGTCACCGGCGTCTGGAACGACTACATCCTCGGTTTGGTGTTTGCCGGGCGTGACAACCTGCCAATGACCGTGCAGCTCAACAATGTCATCAACACCACCACCGGTGAACGGCTCTACAACGTCAACATGGCGGCCACCATCCTGACGTCGATGGTGCCGCTGGTCATCTATTTTTTCTCGGGACGCTGGTTTGTGCGCGGTATCGCCGCCGGTGCTGTAAAGGGGTAAACCATGGCCAGTGTCAGCATCCACAACCTTTGCATTCGATTTGGCTCCAACGAGGTCATCAAAGACCTCAACCTCGACGTCATCGAGAGTGAGTTTCTGGTCCTGCTTGGCCCATCAGGCTGCGGCAAGTCCACCCTGCTTCACAGCATTGCAGGCCTGATCGATGTTGCTGACGGGCGCGTCGAGATTGGCGGCGTCGACATGACCTGGGCCGACCCGACAGATCGCAACATCGGTATGGTGTTTCAGTCCTACGCGCTCTACCCGACCATGACAGTCGAGCGCAACATGTCTTTTGGCCTGCGCATCAACGGCACACCCAAGGCTGAGGTCGAGCGCCGCGTCACGCGCGCGGCGGAAATGTTGCATCTGGAGCCGCTGTTGCAACGCAAGCCCTCCCAGCTCTCCGGCGGCCAGCGCCAGCGCGTCGCCATCGGGCGCGCCCTGGTGCGCGAGGCCGGTGTCTTTCTCTTCGACGAACCGCTCTCCAACCTCGACGCCAAGCTGCGTGCCGAGTTGCGGCGCGAGCTCAAGTTGCTGCACAAGAATTTGCGCTCGACCATGATTTACGTGACCCATGACCAGGTCGAGGCGATGACCTTGGCGACGCGCATCGTGGTCATGTACGGTGGCAAGATCCAGCAGATCGGTGCCCCGGCCGACGTTTACGAAAAGCCGCAGAACCTCTTTGTGGCTGGGTTTCTCGGTTCACCGGCGATGAACCTGCTGGAAGGCCGGTTATTGGTCGCAGACTCGATCTGCACCTTCCGCTGCGGCGCTTTGACACTGGACCTGACGCCCTACGCCTTCCAAGGCGAGCCTTCTGACGGGCTGCAGGTGCTGGTAGGCGTCCGGCCGGAGAATATTCAGATTCATGCGCAAGGCGAGTTCCAGGCCGTTGTTGCCTTGATCGAGCCGATGGGCAATCATCATGTGGTCTGGCTCGATTTTGAGGGGAAGGCCCTGTCCTCAATCATCACCGGCGCGCTCGATTTTCGGGTCGACGAGAGGGTTGGATTCTCGGTTGACAGCAGTAAACTTTCACTCTTCAATCAGGCCACTGAGCAGCGCTTGTGAACACCAGACGTCATTTATCAAGGAGTATTTCATGGCGATTACACCGATCAAGAACATCGTGATTGTTGGTGGCGGAACGGCCGGTTGGATGACGGCGGCAGCATTCTCGAAAATGCTGGGTGCGCAATATCACATTCGCCTGGTCGAATCCGACGAGATCGCCACGATTGGCGTTGGTGAGGCAACCATCCCGATGATCAAGATTTTCAACTCCCTGCTGGAGTTGGATGAAGACGAGTTTTTGCGCAAGACCCAGGGCACCTTCAAATTGGGGATTGAATTCGTCAACTGGGGCAAGATCGGCGACTCTTACATGCACGGCTTTGGCGAGATTGGACACAATCTGGGCCCGATCAGCTGTCACCAATATTGGCTCAAGTTGCGCCAGGCTGGTGAAGCGCCCGACCTGAGCTACTACTCGCTCAACACTGCGGCGCCAAAGCAATCCAAATTTGTCCGCAGTGTTGCCGACATGCCCAAGTCGCCGTTGGGGGAGATTGCCAACGCCTTTCACTTTGACGCCGGCTTGTATGCGCAGTATCTGCGCGGCATTTCGCAAGCGCGTGGTGTGGTGCGGACTGAAGGCCGGATCGTCCAAACGGTGCTGCGGGAATCGGATGGCTTCATTGAGTCGGTGGTGCTGGCCAATGGCGAAAAAATCAGCGGTGATCTTTTTATCGACTGCTCAGGCACGCGCGCCTTGCTGATTGGTGAGGCCTTGAAGGCGCCCTACGAAGACTGGTCGCACTGGTTGCCATGCGATCGCGCCATTGCGGTGCCGTGCGAATCGGTCGCGCCGCTGACGCCCTATACGCGTGCGACGGCGCATTCTGCCGGCTGGCAATGGCGCATTCCCTTGCAACACCGTATTGGCAATGGCCATGTGTACTCGAGTCGGTTCATGGGGCAGGATGAGGCCACCTCGATCTTGCTGAACAACCTTGATGGCAAGCAGCTCGCAGAACCGCGCTACATTCCCTTTACGCCGGGTCGGCGGAGGCAGACCTGGGTGAAGAACTGTGTCGCCATCGGTCTGTCCAGCGGATTTTTTGAACCGATCGAATCAACCAATATTCATTTGATTCAATCCGCTATCGGGCGCGCTATCAACCTGTTTCCCGATGCGGGGTTCAATCAGGCCGACATCGACGAGTACAACAAGCAGACCCAGTTTGAATACGAGCGCATTCGGGATTTCATCGTCCTGCACTACAAGGCCACCGAGCGTGATGATTCGCCCTTCTGGAACCATTGCCGAAACATGGACGTACCCGAGACTCTGCAACACAAGATGGATCTTTACCGCAGCAACGGGCGCGTCTTCCGTGAAGCGCTGGAATTGTTTGCCGAAGTCAGCTGGGTGCAGGTGATGCACGGCCAGGGCCTGCGGCCGCAGGGTTACCACCCCTTGGTTGACCTGCGTCCGAGGGATGAAATCGTGGCATTTTTGGGTGACATCCAAAACGTGATTGGCAAGTGCGTGGAGGTGATGCCAACCCACTCCGACTACATTGCCAAACATTGTGCTGCGGCATGACGCCAGGCCAGTACCGACCCTTGGCAATGAAGCAGATTTCGAGGTGGCCGCTGCTGAGTTCGCTGGCGTCCGTCATCCTGCTGCTCGGCTGTGGCCAGGCCGCTTCCAACCAAAGCAGCAGCGCTGACAGCAGCGCGCAGGCGGGGTCGGTGCAAGCCTGGGTCACGCTGACCGATCAGTCCAAACTGCTGCAACCCGTGATCGGCATGCAACTCAGCGGCGCGGCACCGCTGGCGCTCAATATCGAGGTTGACGCCAGCAAACGCTATCAGGAGATGGTTGGCTTCGGTGCCAACATCAGCGATGCTTCCGCCTGGCTGATTCAAAACCGCATGAATCCGCAACAGCGTGCGGCACTGCTGCAGGATTTGTTCGGTCCGGCACCGGGGCTCGGTTTCAGCTTTACGCGACTGACGATTGGTGCCTCCGACTTTTCATTGCGCCATTACTCGTCCGGACATGACGTGGTCTGAACAGGTACTAAATTGGTACGATAGTGGGCTCTTATGTGCTATCATCGCCAGTCGCCAACTTTGTGATTCTTGATTGGAATAGCTCATGCCCGAAGGGATGATCCAGCCGCCTTCCGTGTCGCTGCCAGCGGCCTTAGAGTCGGGCGCGCCAGCGACGGGCGCCGAGGTCTGCCTGCCCAACGCGAGCGGCCTGCACGCCAGGCCGGCCGCCATGCTGGCCGCACTGGCCAAGAAGTTCAAGTCCGACATCGGGCTGCTGCGCGATGGCGAGCAAGTCAACGCCAAGTCGGTGGTGGCCATCATGGGTCTGGCCACCCAGCGTGGCGACCGGCTGCGGGTCAAGGCCAGCGGCGTCGATGCGGCGCAAGCGATTGCGGCGCTGACTGCCATGCTTGCCGAGGGTTGCGGCGAGGCGCCGGATCAGGCTGTAGCACCGGCGGCGGCTCCGATCAGGCGCGCGCCAGTCCCGGCTGCTGTGGGGCACGAATTCAGTGGCGTCTGCGCGTCACCCGGACTGGCGGTCGGACGCATCGTGCAATATCGCCGCCAGGAAATCCAGGTCCAGTACCAGGGCGGCGAACCTGTGCATGAGCGCGGCCAGCTGGAACGGGTGCTGCAGCAGGCGATCGCCCAGCTCGAGCTTCTCAAGAGTGAACTCGCCGATCCGCTGCAGGCGGACATTCTGCGCACGCACCAGGAGTTGCTGCAAGATCCCGATCTGCGGACGCCCGCTCTGGCTGGGATCGATCAGGGACAGAGCGCCGGCTTTGCCTGGCGTGCCGCCTTTGTGGCGCTTGCCAGCCGGTTTGAAGCCGCTGCCAGCGATTTGTTGCGCGAACGCGCCAATGACATCCGCGATGTGGGCCAGCGCGTGCTCTTGCTGCTTGCCGGTAGCGGGCCCGGGCGGATCGAACTGCCAGCCCATGCAATTTTGATTGCCGAGGAACTGACGCCCTCCGATACCGTGTCGCTTGACCGAAGCAAACTGCTCGGGTTTTGCACCAGCAGCGGGGGCGCCACCAGCCACGTGGCGATCCTGGCGCGTTCCTTTGGCATACCCGCTATCTGTGGCATCGATGGGCGCGCGTTGGCACTTGAAAACGGGACGCTTGCCGTCCTCGACGCCAGCCGGGCCCGGCTCAACGGCAGGCCGACAGAGGCTGAAGTTATGCAGGCCCGCGAGCGCCTGAGCGCCCGATCCACCAGAGCGCAGGAAGAAAAGGTCGAAGCGTCAGCGTCGGCTGTCACCCGCGACGGACAGCGCATTGAGGTGGTGGCCAATGTGCGCAATGCGCAGGAAGCGCAGCAGGCGGTGGCGCAAGGCGCCGAGGGAGTAGGTCTGCTGCGCTCCGAATTCCTGTTTGAGGAGCGCGCCACAGCACCCAGCGAGGACGAACAAGCCGTTGCTTATCAGGCTGTGGCCCAGGCACTGGGAGCGCAGCGCACGCTGGTCGTGCGCACACTCGATGTCGGCGGCGACAAACCCCTGCCCTACCTGATTCTGCCCAGAGAAGACAACCCCTTCCTCGGCCTGCGTGGTGTGCGCGTCAGCCTGGAGCAGCCCGAGATGTTTCGCACGCAGCTGCGTGCCATTCTGCGCGCCGCCGGCCAGGCCCGGTTGCACATCATGTTTCCGATGATTGCCACCGTCGAGGAGCTGCGCCAAGCCAAAGCGATGCTGGCGCAGGAGCAGGCTGCTACCGGTGCGCCAGCGATTCCCGTCGGCGTCATGATTGAAGTGCCGTCGGCGGCACTGATGGCGTCGCAACTGGCGCGCGAGGCTGACTTCTTCTCGATCGGCAGCAACGACCTGACGCAGTACACGCTGGCGATGGATCGCGGTCATCCCAAGCTGGCCAGCCAGGCCGATGCACTGCATCCGGCTGTGTTGAAGATGATGGCCATGGCTTGTGACGGTGCGCGCGAGCACGGCAAATGGGTCGGGCTCTGCGGCGCGCTGGCTTCGGAACCGATGGCCGTCCCGCTGCTGATCGGTCTGGGTGTGACCGAGCTGTCGGTCTCGGTACCGGCCATTGCCGCGATCAAGGCGCTGGTCCGGCGGCTCTCGCTGGCCGAGTGCCAGGTGCTGGCCCGGGAAGTGCTTGCCATGAGTAGTGCCGCCGAGGTGCGCGAGCGTCTGGCGGATTGGGATCTTGAGTGAAATACAAAGAGGAGACGAACTGTGAATATTCTGGGCTATTTGCAAAAAATTGGCCGTGCCCTGATGGTGCCGGTCGCCACACTGCCGGCTGCGGCCATCATGATGGGGATTGGCTACTGGATTGACCCCAACGGCTGGGGCTCCGGCAGCCCTGCGGCGGCCTTCCTGATCAAGGCCGGTGCCGCCATCATCGACAACATGTCGATCCTGTTTGCGGTCGGTGTGGCCTATGGCATGTCAAAAGACAGGGATGGCGCCGCCGCGCTGGCGGGTCTGGTCGGCTATTACGTCCTGACCACCCTACTCTCGCCTGGCGCCGTGGCGCTGATCCAGGGTATTGCACCTGATCTGGTACCCAAGGCTTTCAGCAAGATTAATAACCAGTTTGTTGGCATTCTGACCGGCGTCATTGCGGCCGAGTTGTACAACCGCTTCAGTCAGGTCGAATTGCACAAGGCGCTGGCGTTCTTCAGTGGCCGACGCCTGGTGCCTATCATCACTTCGTTTGCCATGATTGTGGTGGCCTTCGTCCTGATGGCGGTCTGGCCCTTGATCTACAACGGTCTGGTGTCATTTGGTTTGAGCATCAAGGATATGGGGGCCAGCGGTGCCGGCATCTATGCTTTCTTCAACCGCCTGCTGATACCGATCGGTTTGCATCACGCCCTGAATTCGGTGTTCTGGTTTGACGTCGCCGGCATCAATGACATTCCGAACTTCCTGGCTGGTGCGAAATCGCTGGCCGAGGGCAAGGCGGTGCTGGGTGTCACCGGTATGTACCAGGCCGGCTTCTTTCCGATCATGATGTTTGGTCTACCGGGGGCAGCACTGGCGATCTACCACAGCGCCAAACCGGCCAACAAAGCCCGCGTTGCCTCGATCATGATCGCCGCCGGCTTTGCCTCGTTCTTCACCGGCGTCACCGAGCCACTGGAGTTCTCCTTCATGTTTGTAGCACCCCTGCTGTACGTGCTGCACGCCCTGTTGACCGGCGTCTCGGTCTTTATTGCAGCCTCCATGCACTGGATCGCCGGTTTTGGTTTCAGCGCAGGACTGGTTGACATGGTGCTGTCTTCGCGCAATCCACTGGCCAAGGACTGGTACATGCTGCTGCTGCAGGGCGTGGTCTTCTTCCTGGTCTATTATTTCGGTTTTCGCGCCGCCATCAGCGCCTTCAACCTGAAGACGCCCGGGCGTGAGGATGAGGAGGCCCCTTCGGCGCTTGGATTTTCAGTGCCGCAAGCCGGCGGTGTGGCTGAACTGGCGCAGGCTTATGTCACGGTGGTGGGCGGCGCCGACAACGTCGTGAATGTGGACGCCTGCATTACCCGACTGCGTCTGACGGTGCGCGATGCGGACCGGGTCGACGCCGGCGCTGCCAGAACACTGGGTGCCAGCGGCGTCATCAAGCTGAACCGGGAAAATGTCCAAATCGTGGTCGGTCCGAAAGCCGAGTTGATTGCCGATGCGCTGCGCGCGCACCTGAACGCCAGTGCGGGCAGCGGCGCGGCGCCCAAGCCGCCAAGCGCAGCGCCGAATCCGGTCGCTGCCACGCAGACGGTGCTGCTGGCGCCGGTCACGGGTGAAGTGGTCGCGCTCGAAGATGTTCCCGACGCCGCCTTCTCGAGCAAGGCTGTCGGCGACGGTCTTGCCATCCGCCCGACCGGACGGCTGGTCGTGGCACCCTGTGACGGCAAGCTGGCCAACATCTTCAGCACCAATCACGCCTTCTCGCTGGTGACCGACAACGGCGCCGAGATCATCGTCCACATCGGTGTTGACACTGTCAAGCTGGCTGGGCAGGGCTTCAAGCGGCTGATGCAGCCCGGCGGCCAAGTCAAGGCCGGCCAAGCGGTGCTGGAACTGGACCTTGAGTTTCTGGCAGCCAACGCCGCCTCCACTATCAGTCCGGTCGTCCTGGTCAATGCCGATGAATTTGGTGCCCTCAGTGCCAAGGCCAGTGGTTCGGTGGTGGCGGGTCAGACCGTCCTGTACCGGTTTGGACCACAGTGAGCAGCGTCTTCACCGGCTTGACGCGCTGGCGCCAGAGGTTCGCGGCGGCTTGCGGCGCCGCGCTGCTGAGTCTGTGCTCGGTCTGCCCGGCGGCCGCGCCTGTGGGCCCAGCCACGCTGAGCCTGCGCTGGGAGGTGCTGCGCAGCGTGTTCTCGGAGCAGCATCCGCAGGGCCGCTCGCTGTCGGCCTTCACCCTGACCAACCAGGGTAGCCAGCCGTTGCCAGCGCAGGGCTGGTCGATCTACTTCAATTGTGTTGCGGGCGTCGAACTCGCAGACGTGACGGGTCCGTTTCGCTTCGAGAAGATGCCAGGCACTTGGTACCGGTTTCGTCCGACGCAAGCCGCCACCAGCCTCGGCGCACAACAAGCCGTGCAACTGACTTTCTTCCATCCGGAGGTGATGCTGAAGTCGGCCAAGGCGCCGACCGGACCCTACATTGTGTTTGACTCGGACCCGCAAGTGGGTCATGCCATCGGCGACTACCGCATCATGGCGCTGACGCGCCCCGAGCAATGGGCGCAGCGCGCGGGCGAAGGCAGTGACTTGGTCACGGCCGAGGAGACCTACCGGCGCAACAGCAGTATTGTCGAGCTGCCCGCTGAATCACTGGCGCCGGTGTTTCCAAGGCCGCGCCAGCTGGAGCGTGGCAGCGGTTCCCTGAGCTGGAGCAGCCTGCCGGCGATCGTCGCAGCGCCGGCCTTGCAGCGCGAGGCTGCGCTGGCATACTCCTTGTTGAAACCGCACTTTGCGGCACAGGCACCGAAGCCCGGGCAAGCACCGTTGCGGCTGCTGGTCGCAGCGCTGGACGGCCAGTCATCGGCCGAGGCCTATGAACTCATGATCGACCCGGTGCGCGGCATCACGCTGACCGGCCAGTCAGCGGCCGCAGTAGCACGCGGTTTGCAGTCGCTGCGCGAGTTGTTGCCGCTGCCGGGGCCCGTGCCGCAGGGCATCACGCTGGCGGCCATGAAAATCAGCGACTCGCCGCGTTTCGGCTACCGCGGTGTGCAACTCGATGTGGCGCGCAACTTCCAGCCCAAGGCGACACTGCTGCGTCTGCTTGATCTGATGGCGCGCTACAAGCTGAACAAATTCCATCTGCACCTGACCGACGACGAAGGCTGGCGCCTTGACATCCCCGGCCTGCCGGAACTGGTCAAGGTGGGCGCGCGGCGCGGTCACACGCTGGATTCGCGCGCGCACCTGCAGCCGGCTTACGGCTCCGGGCCGGATCCGGCGGACGCTTACGGCAGTGGCCATTACAGCGCTGCCGACTACGTTGAAATCCTCCGCTACGCGGCGGCGCGCCATATCGAGGTCATCCCCGAGATTGAAATGCCGGGTCATGCCCGCGCCGCCGTCAAAGCCATGGAAAGCCGCTTTCACCAGTTGAAGCAGAGCGACCGACAGGGCGCGCGTCGCTACCTGCTGAGCGACCCGGACGACCAGTCGCAGTACCGCTCGGCCCAGCTCTATACCGACAATGTCATGAATCCGGGCTTGCCCTCGACCTACGCCTTCATCGAGCGTGTGATCGACGCCGTGGTTGCGCTGCATCGCCAAGCGGGCGCGCCCTTGCGCACCATCCATGTCGGCGCCGATGAACTGCCCAATGGTGCCTGGGAAAAATCTCCCGCCACGCAGGCCCTGATGCAGCGTGAGAAGCTGGCCTCGACGGCCGACGTCTGGGACTATTTCTACGACCGGGTCGAGCGTCTGCTGCGCAAACGCGGCCTGTTTGCTTCGGGCTGGGAGGAACTCGGTGCACGCAAGGTCAAGCTGCGGGGCGAGGATAAGCTGATCCCGAACCCGCTGTTCACTCAGCGAGGCTTCCATCTCTATGTCTGGAACGACCTGGACGACGCCCAGGATCTGGCCTATCGCATGGCTAACGCCGGCTACCGCACGATTCTGGCACCAGCGACGCACCTTTACTTCGACATGGCGCATAACAAGAACCCGGACGAGCCCGGTGTCAACTGGGCCGGCTACAGTGACCTCGACACGGTTTTCGATTTCATTCCATTCGACTTCATCCGCAAGTCCGTCACCGACGCCACGCCTGTGCCAGGGCGCGACGGACTGACTGACTACGGACAGCAGAATGTGCTTGGGCTGGAAGGTCCGCTCTTTACCGAAACCGTGCGCGACCAGGCACTGATGGACTACCTCTTGATGCCGCGCATGCTGGCGCTGGCCGAGCGTGCTTGGAGCGCCGATCCGGCGTGGGCACGTGAAACCGACGCCAGTCGGGCGCGCACGCTGCACGACGCCGACTGGGCGTCGTTCGTGAACCAGCTTGGCCAGCGTGTGCTGCCCAAGCTGGATGTCGAGTACCCGGGTGTGCTGTACCGCATCGCAGCGCCCGGTCTGCGCTTGGTGCAGGGACAGGTGCTGGCGAATCATCAGTTGCCCGGTTTTACGCTGCGCTACAGCACCGACGGGTCGGAACCGACCGTGCTCAGCCCTCTGGTGCAGGGGCCGATTGCGGCCAAGGGCACGATTCGGGTCGCCGCCTTTGCCGCCAATGGCCGGCGCGGTCGGTCATCTGTGCTGGCGAACCGCTAATGATGTTCAAACGCAGCGCCAAAAACAGTTCACCGCTGTACCTGCAACTGGCGCGTCAACTGCAGCAGGGTATTCAGAAGGGCGACTACCAGCCAGATCAGGCGTTGCCATCGGAGCGCCATCTGGCAGAGCAGCTCGGGGTTTCACGCGCCACCGCCCGCGCCGCCATCGACCAGCTGGTTGAGCAGGGGTGGATTGTGCGTAAACGCGGTTCCGGCAATTACATCGCTGCGCGCGCGGCGCCCCGATTCGAGCAGCCGCTGTCGCAGCTGACCAGCTTTTCCGAAGAACTTCGCCGCCGCGGCCACACCCCATCATCACGCTGGCTGCAGCGCAGCGTCTCCATCGCCAGCAACGAGGAACAGCTGAGTCTGGGCCTGTCTCCGGGCGCCCGAGTAGCCCGGCTGGAGCGCTTGCGTCTGGCCGACGAGGTTGTCATGGCTTACGAGCTGTCGGTGCTGCCGCTGTCGGTGCTGCCGGACCCGAGTCAGGTCGAGGGTTCGCTCTACGAATACCTGGCCAGTCGCCAGCAGTTGCCGGTGCGCGCGCTGCAGCATATCCGCGCCTTCAATGCGCCGGCTGGCCTGGCCGAGCAGTTGGGCATCGCCGAGCGTGAGGCTGTGCTGTTTGTCACGCGCATTGCCTACCAGGCGTCGGGACAGGCGGTGGAGCTGACACATTCTTATTGCCGCAGCGACTACTACGATCTAGTTGCTGAAATGAGGCGCTGCGAATGATGAGCCTGGCAATCACACAGATGTTGCATGAAGCGCGCCAGGCGCCGGCTGCCGTGGCGCGCCAGCTCGCGCTCAA
>CAITZZ010000334.1 GCA_903897005.1 uncultured beta proteobacterium
ATCGACCTCAAGAAGATCACCGTCTCGCTCACCATCAATGGTGCGGCGGCGATCCTGATTGCGATGTACCTGGCGATGGCCGAAAAGCGCGGCTACGACATCAAGGAATTGCGTGGCACGGCGCAGAACGACATCCTGAAAGAATTCATCGGCCGCGGCACCTGGATTTTTCCGGTGGAGCCTTCAATCCGCCTGGTCGGCGACACCATCGAATACTGCGCCACGCACGCGCCGAAGTACACCCCGGTGTCGGTCTGCGGCTACCACATCCGCGAATCCGGCGCGACGCCAGCGCAGGAAATTGCCTATGCCTTCTGCATTGCCAAGGCCTACGCCGACGACGCCATCAAGCGCGGCTTGTCGGTGGACGAGTTCGCGGGGCGGCTTTCCTACAACTTCAATATCTTCGGCAACATCTTCGAGCAGGTGTGCAAGTTCCGCGCCGGGCGCGGACTGTGGGCCAAGATCATGAAGGAACAATACGGTGCGGAGAAGCCCGGCTCGATGTGGCTGCGCATGATCGCCGCTGGCGGCGGTGGTGGTCTGACCTTCGAGCAGCCCGAGGTCAACATCGTGCGCGGCGCCTACTACGCGCTGATCTCGGCGCTCTCGGGCACGCAGACCATGGCGCTGTGTTCCTACGACGAGGCTTACACCATACCGACGGAGTATTCCGCCCGCATCTCGCTGCGCACCATGCAGTTGCTGGTCGAGGAGATGGGTCTGACCGAAACCGTGGATCCGCTGGCGGGTTCGTTCTACGTCGAGACCATGACCAACGAAATGCGCAAGAAGATGGAGGAGATCATGGCCGAGGTCGATGCCCAGGGCGGCATCGTCAAGATGGTGGCCGAAGGCAGCATCCAGTCCAAGGTCTCGGCCCAGGCCTATGGCATGCTGCGCAAGATCGAGTCGGGCGAATTCCCCAAGGTGGGTGTCAACTGCTACCGCAACGAGCAGGAAGATGATCATCCGGTCGAGTTTCACGCTTACAACGAGCAGGACGCGCAGGTGCAGATCGATGCCCTCCATCGCATCCGGGCCGAGCGCGACAACACGGCTGTCGATGCGGCGCTGAGCCGCCTGCGCGCTGATGCCGCCGCTTGCCGAAATGTGATGCCGGCGCTGGTCGAAGCGGTGAAGGCCTACGCCAGCGTCGGTGAGATGACGAAGGAACTTGTCAATGTGTTCGGTCGCTATCAGGAACCGATCCGCTTTTGAAGGCTTGGACAGATAATGAAAGAATTGCAACACTACTTGAGAATCGAGAGCGGACCATGCAGGAGATAAAAACCTACCTGGCGCCGCGCCGCCTGGACGAGGCATTGCAGGCGATGGCTGACGGCGATGCCACGGTATTCTGCGGCGGTACCGATCTGGCGCCGCAGACCGAATCCGGCGCGCGCCAATACACCGCGAAACTACTGAACATTCGTCGCATCGAAGGGCTGGGCGGGATCGCGGCCCAGGGTGCCCAGGTTCGCATTGGTGCCATCACGACCATCAGCGAAATCCGCCGCAACCCGGCGCTCGCGGAAATCGCGCCGGTGCTGGTCGAGGCGGCGGAGCATTTTGCCAGCGACCAGATTCGCAATGCGGCTTCGGTCGGCGGCAACCTCTGCAACGCTTCGCCGGCCGGCGACATGAGCCCGCCCCTGTTGGTGCTTGGTGCATCGGTCGAACTGGCCTGCTGGCAGGGCGGTGCTGTGCAGACTCGGTGCGTGCCGCTGGATCAGTTCTTCCTCAGTCCCGGCAAGACCGTCAAGCTGCCGCAAGAGTTGCTGACCGCGGTGCTGTTCGACCGGCCTGCGGCCGACTTTGTCGGCCGGTTTCGCAAGTCAGGCCCGCGCCCCGCGCTTGAGATCTCCACCGTATCGGTGGCCATCGGCGCTCGCTTCGGCGACGGCAGGCTCAGCGAGGTGCGAGTGGCGATGGGCTCGGTTGCGCCGACGCCCTTGCGGGCCCGCCATGTCGAGGCTGCGCTGGAAGGCAAGCCGCTCGACGCCCCAACCATCGCTGCGGCAGTCGCCGCAACGGTGGACGATGCCAAACCCATTGATGACGTGCGTGCCAGTGCCTGGTATCGCGGTCATCTCGTTCGTGTGTTCGTTGAAGAGGTGCTCAATGATGTCCGTGGAAACTGAAATCCGCTTCAAGCTCAATGGCCGGGAGCTTGGCCTGAAGGTGCCGGTCACCATGAAGACGCTGACCATGCTGCGCGACAAGTTCGGCATGACCGGAACCAAGTATGCCTGTGGCGAGGGTGAATGTGGTGCCTGCACGGTCAAGGTTGACGGCCAGACGGTCAACAGTTGCCTGATGTATGCCGTTGATTGTGATGGACGGGAGCTGGTGACCATCGAGGGACTCCATACGCCGCAGGGCCTGCACCCGATGCAGCAGGCCTTCGTCGATCATGGTGCCATTCAGTGTGGTTTTTGCATGCCGGGCATGATCATGCAAGCCGACTACCTGGTCGAAAACAATCCGGCGCTGACGCGGGAAGAGGCGCAACGGGGCCTCGAGGGCAATCTTTGCCGTTGCACCGGCTACACCAAGGTGCTGGACGCGGTGCAAGCCATGGTCGAGACGAAAAAATGTTGCGGTCGCGCTTAGGCGCGCGCGGTCCCTAACTTTCATGGCAATTCAGCCACCCCTAAGAATGAAAGAAGTCTGTCATTGCGGACTTGATCCGCAATCCATGCAGTCCGAATTCATGGATACCGGGTCAAGCCCGGTATGACAAAACCGGTCTTTCACGTTAAAGAGAGCCAAGTCATGGAACAGAACGCCAGCATTTCATCACCCATCAGCAAGACCACCTTGATCGGTCAGCGCGTCAAGAAACCCGACGCCCCCGACAAATCAACCGGCAAGACACGTTACATCAACGACATGGTGTTGCCGCAAATGCTGATCGGCAAGGTCCTTTTCGCCGGACGGCCGCACGCCAGGATCGTGAGCATCGACACCTCGGCGGCAGAAAAGCTGCCTGGCGTCCATGCTGTGCTGACTGGCAAGGATGCCGCCGGACTCAAGTTCGGCTTCGTCCGCGATAACGTCGCGCTCAAGGACAAGGTGCGCTGCGAGCACGATGAGATTGCGGCCGTGGCGGCGGAAACGCAGGAGATTGCCCTGCGCGCGCTTGAACTCATCGAAGTCGAGTACGAGGATCTGCCGGGCGTGTTTAGCCCCGAAGCGGGCGCCATGGAAGGCGCACCGCTGGTCCACGACAACTTTGCCGGCAACAAGAGCCTGCATTTCGAGTTCAAGCACGGCGACCTTGCCGCGGCCGAAGCGCTCTCCGATTTTGTCGTGGACGAGGTGTTCCGTCCGCACCACGTGACGCACTGCTGCATGGGCACTTCCTGCGCCATCGCCGACTTCGATCACAACGGTAAGCTGACCATCTGGACGCAGACCCAGTATCCTTACAACTACAAGATGGATCTGGCGCCAGCACTCGGGATCCATCCCGGCGACATCCGGGTCATCCAGCCACCCGTCGGTGGCGCCTTCGGTTCCAAACTCGACGTCTACCCCTACGAGCCGATCGCGGCGCTGCTGGCCAAAAAGACCGGCCGGCCGGTCAAGGTCATCTATTCACGTGAGGAAGAGTTCAAGGCCTCGCCGACGCGCCAGGCGGCGATCATCCACATGCGCACCGGCTGTACCCGCGATGGCGTGCTCACCTTCCGCAGCGCCGATGTCGTGCTGGACAACGGCGCCTACACCTCCTGGGGCCCAACCATCCCGGTGATCATGATGCGCACCATTTCTGGACACTACCGTGTACCGGTGGTCGACTTCAAGGCGCAGGCGATTTATACGAACAATCCTTACGCTGGCTCATTCCGGGGCTACGGCAACGTGCAGACCACTTATGCGACGGCGCAGCAGATGGACATGCTGGCCGACATGGTGGACATGGATCCGCTCGAATTCCATTTGAAGAACTCGCAGCTATCGGGCGAAATCACGCCGCAGAAATCGTTCCTGCGCGAATGCGCGCTGGTGGAATGTCTGCAGACGGCGGCCAAAGCCAGTGACTACAGCGCCAAGCGCAAGGCATTCGCGGCGCAGCGAGACCAGCCAGGGCGCTACAAGAAGGGCATCGGCCTGGCCTCATCGATCCACAACGCGGGCGGCGCCAAGATTCACAAGTCCGACGGTATCGGTACCATCCTCAAGATGGACGATTACGCCCGGGTGACGGTCATTTCAGGTGCCTCCGAAATCGGTCAGGGCATCGACGCCGTGATCACCCTGATCGTCGCTGAAGAACTTGGCGTGCCACTGGAACACGTGGCCCTTGTCAACAACGATTCCGACATCGCTCCCTGGGATGTCGGCGTGCACGCCTCGCGCACCACTTTTATTGCTGGCAACGGCACCCGCCGTGCTGCGCAAAAGGCGAAAGCGCAGATCCTGCGCGCCGCTGAGACGATGCTGGGCGAACCGGCCGATCAGCTGGACCTGCGTGGTGGCTCGGTCGTGCGCACGTACGACGGCACGCCCCTCATCAAACTGGACCGGTTGCTGCGGCAAATGCATTTTCAGGCAGTACCCGAACTGGTGATGGTGACGGACTATTACGAACCCAAGAGCGAGCCCGAGGGTGCCAAGCACATCTCCGACCACTCGGCCGCCTATTCGCACGCCGTGCATGTTGCCGAGATCACGGTCGATACCCTGACCGGCGAGATCAAGGTGGACAAAATCACGCTGGCGCAGGATGTCGGCCGTGTCATCAACCGCCTGGGTCTTGAAGGTCAGGTTGAAGGCGGCATCGCCATCGGTCTGGGCTACGCCCTGAGCGAGAACATGCGGCTCGAAAATGGCATGTTGACCAATCCCTGTTTTCGCGATTACAAGCTCATCACGGCGCCAGAGATGCCGCCCCTGGATATGCACTTCATCGAGAGCAATTGCGCCGAAGGACCCTATGGCGCCAAGGGCATTTCTGAACTGCCGACCATCGTCATTGCACCGGCGATTGCCAACGCGCTGTACAACGCGACCGGCGTGCGTATCTTCAATCCGCCGATGTCGCCGGAAACCGTGGCACGCGCCATCCACGAATTGAGGCATTCCCGTCATTAGACGGCTCAATCACCAATGAAGCTTCAGTACTTCGCCTGGCTCAGGGACAGCATGGGATGCGACTGCGAACACATCGTCTTGCCCAGCAAGGTCAAGAATGTGGGCATGCTGCTTGACTGGTTATCGACCCAGGACGAGCGCTTCAGCAAGGCGTTCGAGTACATCGATGTCGTGCTGGTCTCGGTCAATCTCAGCTACGCAGATCGCAACCATCCCGTGCACGACGAGGACGAGGTCATGTTGGCCCCCCCGATCGCGGGCGGTTGATCGGCCAGCCTGACATTCCTTCAGCTATGAATATGAACCACCTAACGGAAATTGCATGAAACGTCGCACCGTCCTCTCCATGGAGCAGGCGCTGTCCATGCCCTACGCCACACTGCGCTTTGCGCAACTCGGTTGGCGTGTCATCCGCATCGAGGCCACGCCCAGTGGCAAGGGCTTGCCGGGTGATCCGAACCGCTACATCGGCAGTCGCATCGCCGACGATGACCGACGCAGCTACTTCGTCGCGCCCAACGTTGGCAAGGAGGCAATCGCGCTGAACCTGAAGGATCCGCGCGGCCAGCAAGTACTCCAGCGCCTGATCCTTGAGCTCGATGTCGACGTGTTCTGCTGCAATACGGTGCCGGCGCGTTACCAAAGTCTGGGGATCGATCCCGCCACCCTGCGCGCCGTCAGACCCGAGTTGATCTGGGCCGGCATTTCGGCCATGGGTCCACGCTACCCCGAGGCTCCCGGCTACGACCCGGTGATCCAGGCCATGAGCGGCTATATGGAGGTCACGGGGGACCCCAAGGGGCCGCCCATGCTGACAGGGATTCCGGTGATCGACCTGAAGGCTGGCGACGAGGTTTATGCCGGCGTGATGCAGGCGTTGCTGGAACGCTACGAGACCGGCGTCGGCAAGGAGATCCACGTCTCCATGCTGCAGGCTGCAGCGTCGTGGCTCATCACCGTGCTGCCACTGATCGACTATGGCTGCCAGCCGAACGAGATCACGCGCGCCGGCAACGAGCACCGCAAGTTCATCCCGACCAACGTCTATCCGACCAGCGACGGTTTCATTTTCCTGGCCATTGGCAGTGACGTGCAGTGGCGCCGCTTTACCGCCATCCCCAAGTTCGCCGGCGTGGGTAATGAGGTGCGCCAGACCAACGAAGGGCGGCACCTGCAGCGCGATGCCATTCATGCCGACATCGCGCAGGTCAGTCGCCAACACGTGGCCGCCGAGATTCTGGAGGACCTGCGCGTTGCAACGATTCCGGCGACGCGCATCCACGATATTCGCCAGGTGCGCGAACTCGAACCCCTGAGCGACCGGCTGACGCATACGACTCTCCCCGATGGGCGGGAGGTGAGTATGCAGCCGATGGCAGTCGATATCGACGGTGCGCAAGGCAAGCTTGCCTTTGCACCGAAGTATGGCCAGCACACACGCAGCGTGCTGGCACAGGCCGGGCTTGTCAACGACGAGGTGCAGGCGCTATATAGTGCCGGCGTGGTCGCATGAGTTCGTCTGCTCCCCCGCGGGTCTGCGCGGTCGCCATCGGTGGCCACTTTCACCTATCAAAACTAAAGGAGATTTTATGAAACAGTTACGCCATACAGTACTTGCGCTGGTCAGCACTCTGGCTGTCAGCGCCAGCCAAGCCGAGATCACGATCGGGGTCTCGCTCGGTACCACCGGACCCGGCGCATCGCTAGGTGTCCCCTACAAGAACGCGTTCCAGTTGGTCCCCAAGACCCTGGGCGGTGAGACCGTGCGTTACATCATTCTGGACGACGAATCCAAGCCGGACGCCGCGGTCAAGAATGCACGCAAGTTCGTCAGCGAAGACAAGGTTGACGCGCTGATGGGCTCCAATGGTGTGCCCTCTGCGGTGGCGATGGCACAGGTGGCCGCCGAAACCAAGACCCCCATGATTGCGCTGACGCCTTTGCCACCGCTGGCGGCGGACCGTGCACTGTGGACTTTTGTCATACCGCAACCGACCGAACTGATGATGGGCGCCGTGGCACAGCACATCAAGGCGCGCGGGGCCAAGACCGTGGGTTACATCGGCTTCTCCGACACCTGGGGCGACATGGTCCACACCGCCATTACCTCGCTGGCTGACGCCAACGGCTTCAAGGTCGTCACCAACGAGCGTTATGGTCGGCCTGACACCAGTGTGGCCGGACAGATTCTGAAAGTGATGGCAGCGTCGCCCGACGCCGTTGTGGTTGGCGGCTCCGGCTCACCTGGTGCTACACCGCACATCGCGCTGGCCGAGCGTGGCTACAAGGGGCCGATTTATCACAATCACGGTACCGTTAATCTGCCCTTCATTCAGACCGGCAAGAAGGCCGTCGAGGGTGCCATCGCGCCGACCGGTGCGCTGATCGTGGCAGAGGAACTCAGCCCAAGCTTTCCAACCAAGGCGGTGTCACTGGACTTCGTCAAGCGCTATGAAGCCGCTTTTGGCGCAGGCAGTCGCAACGCCTTCGCCGGTTACAGCTATGACGGCGTGCTGGTACTCGACGCCGCTGTGGCTGTGGCCCTGAAGAAGGCCAAGCCCGGTACCCCCGAGTTTCGCGCCGCCTTGCGCGACGCCCTGGAAAATGTCAAGAATGTGGTCGGTACCCACGGTGTCTACAACATGAGTGCCGCCAACCACAATGGCCTGGACGACCGCGCGCGCGTGCTGGTCCAGGTGGTCAATGGTGAATGGCGTCTCCTGAAGTGAGAATGAGCGCCGCGCCGGGCCGCCCCAAGCAAGCTCGCGCCCCCTCGGGGGGCAGTGAGGACACGAAGTGCCGAACGTGGGGGCTTGCATGAACGGTGACATCGCGCTGTGGCTGATTCAGGACGGCGTAACCAGCGGCGCCATCTACGCGCTTCTTGCGCTGGCGCTGCTGCTGGTGTTTGCGGTGACACGCATCATCTTCGTGCCGCAGGGAGACTTCATTTCCTACGCGGGGCTTACCCTTGGCACCTTGCAACTCGGTCAGGTGCCGGGGACGATTTACCTGCTCGCGGGGGGCGCGGTCCTGGTTGCCGGGATGGATGCGGCCGAAGCGCTGCGTGCGAAGGCGCCAGCGCGCTTGCTGCGCATCGGCGTGTTGAAGCTGGCCCTGCCGCTGGCCGTCGCCGCACTTGCCGCCTGGGCTGCGCCACGCAAGTTCGCACCCGTCGTGCAGATGGCGATCACGCTGGCCATTGTGGTGCCACTGGGCCCGATGCTCTACCGCATCGCCTACCGCCCACTGGCCAACGCGTCGGTACTGGTGTTGTTCATCGTGTCCATGGCTGCGCATTACATGCTCACCGGTCTGGGTCTGGTGCTGTTCGGCGGCGAAGGCCTGCGCTCCAACGCGATCTCTGATTTGAAGTTCAATCTGGGCGTGCTCAACATCAGCGCGCAAAGCCTGTGGGTGATGGGTTCCAGCCTGGTCTGCATGACCGCGTTATGGCTGTTCTTTGAACACACGCTTTACGGCACGGCATTGCGCGCGACGGCCATCAACCGCGTCGGAGCCCGCCTGGTGGGGATTCCCAGTGTCCTGGCAGGCAGCCTGGCATTCTGGCTGGCGGCGGCGATTGGTGCCCTTTCCGGAATCCTGATTTCGCCTCTGACCACCATCTACTACGACACCGGTCTGATGATCGGTCTGAAGGGCTTCGTTGGCGCCATCCTGGGCGGCATGGTGAGCTACCCGTTGGCGGCACTCGGCGCCCTGGCCGTGGGTCTGATCGAGGCCTTTGCCTCGTTCTGGGCCAGCGCGTTGAAGGAGAGCATTGTCTTTACCTTCATCATTCCGGTGCTGCTATGGCGATCGCTGGTGTCGCGTCACGCGGTCGTCGAGGACGAGGAAGAATGAGCGCTGCATGATGAATCCTTCACAACGTTTGCTCATCCTCTGTCTGCTCGCCCTGGGCGTCGCGCCGCTGCTGTTGCCGGAGTTCTATGTCACGCTGCTGTGCTACATCGGCCTGGCAACGCTGGTGGTATTGGGCCTGGTCGTGATGACCGGAGTGGCGGGCATTGTTTCCTTCGGGCAGCAGGCCTTTGTCGGCGCTGCTGCCTATGCCACGGCCGGCCTGACCACACTGCTCGGCTGGTCGCCCTGGGGCTCGCTGGCGGCGAGCATCCTGCTGGTTGCCGCCATGGCGGTGCTGATCGGTGCTGTCACCTTGCGGCTGTCGGGGCATTACCTGTCGATCGCGACCATCGCCTGGGGCATTGCCATCTACTACCTGTTCGGCAATCTGCCGCAGTTGGGCCAGTACAGCGGCATCGACAACGTGCCGGCGGTCTCGATCGCCGGCTGGGAGTTCAATACCGGACGCCGCGCCTACTTCCTGATCTGGACCTTCACGGCAGCGGCACTGGTGGCTGCCCACAACCTGCTCGACTCGCGCGCGGGTCGAGCCGTGCGTGCGCTGCGCTTTCGCAGCGTGATGGCCGAGAGCTTTGGCGTCAATACGGCGGCGCTCAAGCTGGTTATCTTTGTTCAGGCCGCGATCCTGGCGGGCCTGGCGGGCTGGCTGCACGCTCACTATCTGCGCTTCGTCAGTCCGCATGCTTTTGGCGTGAATGCCGGTATCGACTACCTGTTCATGGCGGTGATCGGCGGTGCCAGCCAGGTCTGGGGCGCGGTGGTGGGTGCTGCCATTCTGACCATTCTGAAAGAGTCCTTGAAGGAGATCGTTCCCTTCGTGCTTCACACCACGGCAAATTACGAGACCATCGTCTTTGGCGCGCTGATGCTGCTGTTGTTGCATCGCACACGCGACGGTATTGCCCCGGCGGTCAACCGTTGGCTCCCCAAAGGCGCAAGGCCTGCACGACCCGCAGAGGCGCCGGTACCCAAACTTCGCCAACGCCCGGCGAGTGGAACACCGCTGCTCGGTGTGGAAGGTTTGAACAAGCGCTTCGGTGGCCTGATCGCCGTGAAAGACATTTCCTTTTCCATCAACGCGGGTGAGATCCTGGGCCTGATCGGGCCCAACGGCGCCGGCAAGAGCACGGTCTTCAACCTGCTCAGCGGTACGCTGGCAGCCGACAGTGGTGCCGTGAAACTGCTCGGCGCACCGATCGACGGCTTGCCAGCACGCACGATTGCCCGAAGTGGTCTGGCACGCACCTTCCAGCATGTCAATCTGGTATCCAACATGAGCGTGTTGGACAACGTCGCGCTGGGCGCGTACCTGCGTGGCGCCAAGGGCACGCTGGCGGCCATGCTGCGTAGGGATCGGTCGGAAGAAGCACAGTTGCTGGCTGAAGCAGCACGGCAGATTGAGCGCGTCGGTCTGGGCGAACACATGCACGACGCTGCCGGCAGTCTGGCGCTCGGACAGCAACGCGTCGTCGAGATTGCGCGTGCCCTGGCGGCCGACCCCTTGCTGCTGTTGCTCGACGAGCCGGCCGCCGGTCTGCGTTACGCGGAAAAACGCGCCTTGTCCGAATTGCTGCAGCGCTTGCGCGGCGAAGGCCTGACGATCCTGCTGGTGGAGCATGACATGGAGTTTGTGATGGGTCTGGTGGATCGGCTGGTGGTGATGGAGTTTGGTGAAAAACTGGCGCAGGGGCTGCCGCAGGAGATCCAGCGCAACCCGGCGGTCATCGAAGCGTATCTGGGGGGCATTGAATGAGCGCCGCGCCGGGCCGCCCCAAGCAAGCTCGCGCCCCCTCGGGGGGCAGCGCAGTACGCGCAGCGACAAGCGTGGGGGCATCCTCATGAGCGCGCCTTTGTTGCAGGTGCGCGATCTGGTGGTCAGTTACGGCAAGGTACAGGCCTTGCATGGCGTCAGCCTGGATGTCGAAGCCGGTAGCATCGTGACCGTGATCGGCCCCAACGGCGCCGGCAAGACAACCTTGCTGGCCGCCATCATGGGCCTGCTTCCAAGCAGCGGCACCGTACGCTATAGCGAAGCTGACCAGGCTGGGCAGGAAGTCGAGGCGCGGGTGGCGCAGGGCATGTCGCTGGTGCCCGAGCGACGCGAACTGTTTGGGGATCTCACGGTCGAGAACAATCTGCGTCTGGGTGCTTTCCACCGCGTCCGCTCTGGTGAGCGCGGCGCCGATCGGGACCTGGAGCCGATCTACCAACGCTTTCCACGCTTGCGCGAACGCAGCCAGCAGCTCGCCGCCACTCTGTCCGGTGGCGAGCGCCAGATGCTGGCGATCGGGCGCGCCCTGATGGCCAAGCCACGCCTGCTGATGCTGGACGAACCCAGCCTCGGTCTGGCGCCGCGCATTGTGCGCGACATTCTGCACATCGTTGCCGAACTGCGCGACACCGGTGTGGCGATTCTGCTGATCGAGCAAAATGCCCGGGCCGCCCTGCAGATTGCGGACCGCGGCTATGTGCTGGAGACCGGGGAGGTGGCGCTGAGTGGTAGCGCAGCGGAACTGTCTGCGAGCCCGCGCATCGTCGAGACCTACCTGGGCTTCGGCGGCACTGCCTGAGCAGTGCGAGCCGATCCTGACCTGATGAACAAGGTGAATACCATGAAACGCTTTTTTTCAGACCTGTTGGGTGGTTTGACACTGTGCCTGGCAGCCCATGCGGGCGCGGCGGATTTTCCCAGCCAGGGGGTGCGCATCGTCGTGCCGTTTGCGCCCGGCGGCGGCACCGACGTGGTGGCGCGTGCCCTGGCGGAACGCCTGACGCCGGTGCTCGGCGTGACGGTGATGGTAGACAACAAGCCGGGTGGCAATTCCGTCATCGCGACGCGCGCTGTCGCCTCGGCGCCGCCCGACGGCCACACGCTCCTGCTGACCACCGACATCCACGCCATCAATGCGGCCTACGGTATGGCGCTGCCCTACCACTCGCTGAAAGATTTCGCTTTTGTCGCGCAGCTGACCACTTCGCCGCTGATGCTGGTGGCTCATCCAACGCTCGGCGCGCGTTCGATTCCCGAGTTGGTGGCCTTGGCACGGGCGCAACCGGGTCGTCTGTCCTTTGCCTCGCTCGGCTCCAGCAGTCCGCATTACCTCGGCTTCGAGTGGTTCAAACGCATGGCCGGGATCGACATCCTGGACGTTCCCTACAAGGGCGGTGGCCAGGCTCTGGTGGACCTCATGGGGGGCCAGGTCAGCCTGTCGCTGATCGTCGCTGGCAACGGTATCCGACAAGCCAAGGCCGGCAAGCTGGTGGCCCTGGCCGTCACCAGCCCGAAACGCAACGCGATCGCGCCCGACGTACCCGCCATTGCTGAGAGTGGCTACCCTGAATTCGCGTTGGTCAACTGGTATGCCATCCTGGCCCCCGCGGGTACGCCCGAGGCCGTGGTGGCGCGCTTGAACCGGGAAATTCGCACCATCATGCACGAGCCGGCGGTGATTGAGCGCATCGCTGTGGCCGGGCTGGACGCCACCACCGGCAGCCCGGCTGAACTCGAAGCGCTGGTACGCCGTGACATCGAGCGCTACCAGCGCATGATCGCGATCACCGGCGCCAAGCCGGAATAGCTTAAGCCGATGAAGATTGCAGTACTTGGTGGCGGTCACGGCGCTTATGCCGCGGCGGCCGACCTGTCCGAAGCCGGTCATGCCGTGCGACTGTGGCGACGCGACGCGACGGCCTTGGAGCCGCTGTTGCAGACGGGCTCCATCACATTGAAAGACGTCAGCGGCGCGCGTGAAGTGCCGCTCGCGCTGGCCACGGCCGACATGGCCGAGGCACTGCGCGACGCCAAGCTGATTGTCATTCCCTCACCGGCGACGGCGCAGCAGGACATCGCCGACGCCATGGCACCGCATCTGGTCGACGGCCAGGTCATTTTTCTGGCTCCCGGCACCTTCGGCAGCTATCTGATGGCGCGCCAAGTGGCCGCAGCGGGCAACCAGGCAGACCTCGCCTGGGCGGAGACCGGTACGCTGCCTTATCTGGCGCGCAAACACGGCGAGCGCGAAGTCAATGTCACGATTCGCGCCGTCCGCCTGCCAACCGGCGTCTATCCCGCGCGCAAGTCGGACGCAGCGATCAGCGTGATCCGCCAGGCCTATCCCAGCGTGCATGCTTGTGGCGACGCTCTCTCTGGGGCGCTGATGAACGCAGGTCCCATCATCCATCCGCCGCTGATGGTGATGAACGCCGCACCACTACAGCACTTCGAGCGCTGGGACATCCACAACGAAGGCACGCAGCGTGCTGTGCGCGACGTGACCGACCGGCTGGATCAGGAACGCATCGCAGTGCGTGAGGCGCTGGGCCACAGCGGCCCCCACTATCCACTGGCCGACCATTACAAGAACGATCAATGGATGTATGGCGATGCGCACAGACAGCTCGTCAAGTCGGGCGACTGGCGCGAGCAGATCGATCTTTACAGCCACCGCTACATCACCGAAGACACTGAATTGGGGCTGGCTTTTCTCGCCTCGGTGGCACGTTACGCCGGCGTCGATGCGCCGATCGCGCATGGCCTGCTGGCCATCGTTGGTGGCTTTCTGGGGCGCGATCTGCGCGGCGGGCCGCGCACGCTCGAAGGCCTCGGTCTGTCGGGTCTGACGCCGGCACAGCTCCAGCAACGCTTGCACGATGGAAACTAATGCGCTGCCGCGCTTTGCTGCGGTGGGTGCGGGACGCATGGGGCGCGGCATCGCGATCGCGTTTGCCTACGCCGGGCATCGTATCTCGCTGATCGACCTGCGAGAGCGCAGCGACCAGGCCTGGGACAAGCTGCGAGCTGAAGCGCAGGCCGAGATCGTGGCCAGCCTGGCCGGTCTGGCCCAGCTTGGCGTGATGGAAGTGGCACAGATCCAGAGCATCGCGGCGCGTGTTGACTTCGTCAGGGCAGCCGATGCGCCGGCGGCGCTGCAGGCGGCTGACCTGGTGTTCGAGGGCGTGCCTGAAACCCTCGGGGCCAAGCGCGAGGCCTTCGAGCAGATCAACCGCCACTGCCGCATGGATGCGATCCTGACCTCGACCACCAGCAGCATTCTGGTGACGCAACTGGCGGCACTGGTGCATCGACCCGAGCGCTTCCTGAACATGCACTGGCTCAATCCGGCCTACGTGATCCCGGTGGTCGAGCTCAGCTGCCATCCCGGTACCGACCCCGAGGTGCTGGCGCGCACCAAAGCACTGATGGAGGCGATCGGCAAACTCCCGGTCGTCTGTGGCGCATCGCCGGGCTACATCGTGCCGCGACTGCAGGCGCTGGTGATGAACGAAGCGGCCCGCATGATAGAGGAGGGCGCCGCCACGGCCGAGGAAATCGACAAGGCCACGCGTTATGGCATGGGATTGCGCTTTGCGGCCATCGGCGTGGTCGAATTCATCGACTTCGGCGGCTGCGACATCCTGCACCATGCCAGCCGGGAAATGTCGGCATCGATCAGTCCGCAGCGTTACACCGCGCCCGCCATCGTGGACCGCATGGTCGAAGAAGGGCGGCTCGGCCTGAAGAGCGGCGGCGGTTTCTATGATTACGAGGGTCGCGACGTCGGCGCCTATAGGCGCGACGTGCTGTCGCGCACGCTGGGCATGCTCAGGCATGCCGGACTCTGGCAAGCGCCTGCCAGCGAGACACGCGAATGAAGATCCGGCGCGCCTTTGCCGAGCTCTCGGTGGGGCAGATTCACTACGCCGAGTGCGGCGAGCGGCAGGCCAAGGCCGTGCTGCTGCTGCACCAGACGCCACGTTCCTGGGATGAGTACCGCGACGTGTTGCCGCTGCTGGGCCGACATTTTCACGCCATCGCGATGGACACGATCGGCTTTGGTGATTCCGCGAAGCCAGCGCTCGGGCAGGACTCGATCGAGCATTGGGCACAAACCGCCATTGCGCTGGCTGATGCATTGGGCATAGCACGCCTGTCCGTGGTCGGGCACCATACGGGCGCCGTCATTGCCACCGAGATGGCCGCCGCTTTTCCCGACCGTATCGAGGCCGCTGTGCTGTCGGCTGCGCCCCTGGTGGACAGCGACTTTCGCGCCAGCCATGCCGGGCCGGTACGCATCGACAACGCTGTGCACCTGAGCGACGGCTCGCACTTGAGCGAACTCTGGCGGCAGCGTCAAGCCTGGTATCCGGCGGGTGACATTGATCTGCTTGATCGCTTCATGGTTGATGCGCTCAAGGCCGGCGCGCGTGCCATCGAGGGCCACGCCGTGGTAGCGCGCTATGTCATGGAAACCCAGCTGCCGCTGATTCGCTGCCCGGTGCTGGTGATCGCACCGACCGCCGACCCGCATGCCCACCCGAATGCGCGACGCCTTGCCGACTCCATTGCTGGCAGCCGTTACGTCGAAATCGAAGGTGGCATGGTGCCGCTGCCCGACCAGATGCCCGAGCGCTTTGCCGAACGGGTGACGGACTTTCTGCTGAATTCGTGCGGCGGTGCTCGATGAATGCGCTGTGGTCCAGCGGCTTTCGGCCCTTCTTTCTGCTCGGAGCGTGTTACGGCCCGCTCGCTCTGGCACTGAACCTGGCAGCACGTGCCGGCCAATGGCCGCTGGGCGAAGGCGTCCTGGTGTGGGGGCACGCGCATGAACTGCTCTACGGTTTTGCCACCGCCACGGCCTGCGGTGTGCTGCTGACCGCACTGCCTGGTTGGACCGGTGCCGCCGAAGTGCGTGGTGCGCGTCTGGCGGGCCTGGTGGCCTTGTGGCTGGCCGGTCGCCTGGCCTGGTGGTTTGGCGAGTGGCTGCCGCAGGGCTGGCTGCTGGCCATCGACTGCGCCTTCTTTCCCGCCTTGCTGCTGACGGTGTTGCCGACCATCCGGGGCGCACGCAAGCGTCTGATTTTGTGGACACTGCCCCCGCTGCTGGGATTGACGGCTGGCAACCTGCTGCTGCATCTGGCATTGCTGCAGGGTGATGTGGAGCAGGCGCGCTTTGGCATCGCTTTGGGACTGCACGCCTTCATGTTCATGTTTTCCCTCTACGCAGGCTTGTTGACGCCAGCTTTCACCCGGGGCTGGCTGCGCGCGCGCGGCGAGCACAGCCATGCCATCCTGGCGCCGCTGGAATACGCCACGGCGCTCTCGATGGTGCTGTTTGCCGTGGCCGACCTGACGCATGCCGGCACGGCCTGGATGGTGACGGCCTGCGCACTGGCCGTTGCTGTGCACGGTTGGCGCTTTGCCCGCTGGCGCGGTTGGCGCACCGCCTCCGAGCCGCTGCTGTGGACGCTGCAGCTGGCCTACGCGTTCCTGATCGCAGCGATTGCCTTGCGCGCTGCCTGCGCCCTGATTCCGACGCTGCGTCCCGACGCCTGGATTCACCTGTTCACGCTGGGCGCGCTGGGCATGTGCAAGGTTGGCCTGATGACGCGCGTGGTCCTGCGCCACACCGGTCGCCCGCTGAACGCGCCGCCCTGGATGAAGATCGGGTTTGTGGCGATGCTGGCCGCCACGCTGTTGCGCCTGGCCTTTACCGTGCATCAGCTGAGCGCGGTCGTACTGGCGCTGTCGGCGCTGCTGTGGTCGCTCGCCTTTTTGCTGTATCTGCTGTGCTTTGCCGGCATGTTGCTACGCCCCAGCCTGCCCAGAGTGGCGCTGGCCTGACAGCCCTGAGGCATCGACGTAAACTTATTTACCTTCGGTCAATCCGCACCATCATGAGCAAGTCCATCCAGCAACGATACAAGATAGGCATCGACGTCGGCGGAACCTTCACCGACTTTGCGCTCATGGGCGGCAAGGGCCGCTCGCTCGTGCACAAACAATTGTCAACACCGGCCGATCCATCGATCGCGGTGATGGCCGGGCTTGCAGCGCTGGCACAGGCTGAGGGTCTGAGCTTCGATGCCTTTCTCGCTCAGGTGACGCTGATCGTCCATGGGACGACGGTGACAACCAACGCGGTGCTCACCGGCCGCACCGCACGCACTGCGCTGCTGACGACGCGGGGCTTTCGCGATACGCTGCAGATGCGCCGCGGCGTGCGCGAGATGATGTACGACAACCGCTGGCATGCGCCCGAGCCCATCGTGCCACGCCAGCTGCGGCTGCCGATCACCGAACGCCTCGACGCTGCGGGCCGCGAGTTGGTGGCGCTTGATGCGGCCGATGTGGCAACGGCGATCCGGACGATGCGTGAGCAGGGCGTCGAGGCGGTGGCGATCTGCTTTCTGCACGCCCATGGCAGCGCCGCCCATGAAGAAGCGGCTGCGCTTCTGGTGCAGCAGGGAATGCCGCAGGCCTATCTCTCGGTGTCATCCCGCGTGTTGCCGCAAGTGCGGTTTTATGAGCGCACCAGCACCACCGTGCTCAACGCAGGCGTCGGACCGATCCTCGCGCATTACCTGGACCGACTGAATGCTCGCCTGGCCGAGGCACAGTGGCGCGGCACGTTGCTCATCATGCAGTCCAACGGCGGCACTGCGGCGCCGGCCAGTGTGCGCCGGCTGGCCGCGTCGACGCTGTTGTCGGGTCCGGCTGCCGCGCCGGCGGCGGGACTCGCCTGGATGGCACCCACACGCAAAAAGAGCTTCATCACCGTCGACATGGGGGGCACCAGCTTCGATGCGGCGTTGGTGCAGGGCGGCCAGCCCGCCGTCACCACAGGCGGCCACGTGAACCGTTTTGCGATGGCGCTGCCCAGCATGGAGATCAACACCATCGGTGCCGGCGGCGGCTCGATTGCCTGGATCGACGATGGTGGCCTGCTGCACATGGGGCCGCAAAGCGCTGGCGCCGATCCCGGCCCGGCCTGCTACGCCAGGGGGGGTAGCGAGCCCACTTGCACCGACGCCAACCTGGTGCTCGGCTACCTGTCAGCCAGTTACTTTGCGGGTGGGCGTCTGCCACTGGACACGCTTGCCGCACGCAGCGCCATCGAGCAGCGCATCGCCACGCCGCTGAAACTGTCGCTGGTCGAGGCGGCGCAGGGCATGTTCCACGTCATCAACGTAGCGATGGCCGCGGCGATCCGCGAAATATCGGTACAAAAGGGTTTTGACCCGCGCGAGTTTCCGCTCGTGTGCGCTGGCGGCGCCGGGCCGCTGCACGGTGCAGCGATTGCCGAGGAGCTCGGCATCGAGCGCGTCTTTGTGCCGCGCGAGTCGTCGGTGTTCTGCGCCTCGGGCATGCTGCACAGCGACCTCAAGCACGACCACGTGCGCAGCTTCGCACGCGTGCTGCATCCGCCCGGGCCCGATCGTGTGCAGGTGCGCACCGGTGTGCGCGCTCTGCTGCGCGAGCTGCGAGCGCAGGGCCGTGCTGCGTTAAAGGCTGAAGGCATCGCCGCTGAGCGTCAGCAGTTGCGCCACGCGCTGGACCTGCGTTACACGGGGCAGTACCACGAGGTCACGGTTGACGTGCCGGCCGAACTGCTCGACCGTGCCGATTGGGCTGCAGTAGCGGAACTGTTCCACAGCCAGCACGACCGGCTGTACGGCTACGCACTTCGCGATGAAGGCACGCCGGTCGAACTGCTCAGCCTGCGTGTGGCCGCCGTCGGCATCACTGACAAGCCGGCCCTCAAGCGCCAAGCGCGCACCACGACTGCGCCGCGCGCTGCGCTCAAGGGGCGGCGCCCGATCTACCTGCCCGGTCGTATGGCCAGTACCCAGGTTCCGGTCTACGATGGCGAACGACTGCTGCATGGCCACCAGTTCAAGGGACCGGCACTGATCGAAAGCCCCAACACCAGCATCCTCGTGCCGCCACGCTGGACTGCTGAAATTGACGCGCTTGGCAGTTGTGTGCTGAGTCTGCGTCCCGGCGTAAAGAGGGCACAGCCATGAAGCGCGATGCGATCCAGGTCTCGGTGCTGCAGCGGCGTCTGAAGTCGATCACCGAGGAGATGGGCCTGACGCTGCTGCGCACGACGCGCTCGCCTATTCTCAATGAGGCGCGCGATTTTGTCACCGGTCTGTACGATGCCAAAGGCCGGATGCTGGAACAGACCGAGTACATACCGGTGCTGGCCTTCGCGCTGCAGCCTGCCTGCGAAAACGTGGTGCGCTTTTTCGGTGACGACATCCACCCCGGCGACGTCATCCTGCACAACGATGTGTTCAGCGGTGGCAACCAGAATAACGATGTCGCCGTCTTCAAGCCGATCTTCGATGGCAAGACGCTGGTCGCCTGGGCCGCCTGCAAGGGTCACCAGGCCGATATTGGCGGCGCCGTGCCCGGTGGCTACAACCCCGAGGCGCGCGAGGTCTGGCAGGAGGCGCTGCGCATACCCGCGGTAAAAGTTTTTGAGCGCGGCAAGCTCAGACGCGATGTCTGGAACCTGATTTTCGCCAACATCCGGCTGAAGATCGTCGAGGAGGATATCAAGGCGCAGATCGGTGGCTGCACCGTCGGTGAGCGGGGCTTTCATGGCCTGCTGGCCCGTTTCGGACGGCCCACGCTGCAGCGTTTGCTGGAAGACCTTTTCGACAGCAGCGAACAGATGGTTCGCTCAGAGATCGCAGCCATCCCCGACGGCCGTTACCGTGGCGAGTCCACCGTGTTCTACGACGGTGTCACCGATGGCAGCACGATGCAGATCGCGCTCGCCGTGACGGTTCAGGGCAATGGCATCAGCTTTGATTTCAGCGGCTCGTCGCCGCAAACCCCCGGCTTTGTCAACGCCCCCTATGCTGCCACGGCATCGGCGCTGCTCCTGACCTTTCTGATGCTGATCAACCCGGAGATCCCGCACAACGCCGGCATCCTGCGGCCAATCAAGATCATCAACCCCGAGGGCTCCTTCCTCAACGCCCGTTTCCCGGCCGCCACCACTTTCGGCAATTCCATCACCGGACCGACTTCGGACGCCATCTTTCGGGCCATGGCACAGGCGCTGCCCAAGGTGGTCACCGCAGGCTGGAACCGTTTTCTTGGCTTTGCCGTCTCGGGCGACGACCCCCGGCACGCGGACCACCGACGCTATGCCGATATTCTGTTCCTGTCGCTCAAGGGCGGGTCCGGCGCGACCGACGGCGCCGACGGCTACGACCACATCGGCCTGATCAATTGCGCCGGCGGCATCCTGGCGCAGGATTACGAGATGTTCGAGATCCACAACCCGCACCTGCTGCGCAAGCACGAGTATCTGAGCGACAGCGCTGGCGCGGGCCAGTGGCGCGGTGGCCTGGGTGTCGAGACCGAGTTTGAGATGCTGGGCGAAAACGTCACCGGTGTCGCTTTCGGTGACGGCATCGAGGAGGCCGCGCGCGCTTTTGGCTTCTTTGGCGGCGGAGCCGGCTCGCGCAATGCCATCGTGCTCACCTATCCCGACGGCACGCAGCGGCGCGTGAAGTCCAAGGAAATCATCCGCGGGATTCCACCCGGCACCGTTTTCCACCAACTCGCTGGTGGCGGCGGCGGCTATGGCGATGCCTTCGACCGGCCCGCCGAGCGGGTGGCGGCAGATGTTTGCGCCGGTGTAGTGAGTGTGCAGGCTGCGCGCCAGGAGTATGGCGTGGTGGTCGACGCCACCAGTGGCGCGCTCGATGCCGCCGGCACAGGCAGACTGCGTGCACGACACAAGCCAGGGAGCAAGGCATGACTGCGACGACGATGGCACCGGCCCCCTACATTGACCACATCGGCATCGTCGTCGCCGATCTCGATCAGGCGGTCGAGCGGCTGCGCCCCTTGTTCGGCATTCCGGCGCGGACCAGGGAACTGCCCGAGGTCGGTCTGCGCGTGGCCGAGTTCGACGCCGCCAATGTGGTGATCGAGTTGCTGCAGTACACCGATGGCCCAAACAGTTTCGCGCAGCAGGTGATGGGTCAGCGGCTCGGCTTGAACCACCTGTCGGCGCGGGTGAGCAATGTCGAGCAGTCTGTTACTGCGCTGCATCAAGCCGGCTTTACGCCGATGGCCGGTTTTCCACGTCAGGGCGCGCATGGTCGGGTCGCTTTTTTCGAGCCTGACGCGGTGACCGGCTTGCTGTTTGAAGTTTGCCAGCTTGACACGAAGGAGAACCCCGCATGATGGCCGCACAGGATCCAGAGCGCCGTCTCTGGAACGAGCGCATCGAACTGATGTCGCAGGACGAAATGCGTGCGCTGCAACTGCTGCGGCTGCAGCGACAGGTGGCCTACAACCACGCCAACTCGCCCTATTACCGCGAGCGGCTCGACGCAGCCGGCGTCAACCCACGCGATATTGCGAGCTTCGAGGACTTCACGCACGTGCCGTTGATGGACAAGGTCGAGCACCGGCGTGTGCAGGAGGAGTCGCTCGTGCGCCACGGCACACCCTTCGCTTTGCTGGCCTGTGCGCCGCGAGAAAAAATCGTGCGCGTCAGTGCCACTTCGGGCACCACCGGCATGCCGACGCTGTACACGCTCACCGCGCACGACGTCGCGGTGGTCAACGAGATGCATGCGCGCAAGTACTGGCGCGCCGGCATACGACCCGGTCACGTGATGGTGCAAGCACTGTCTCTTTCGATGTTCACCGGCGGACTGCCGCTCTCGCAGGGCATACAGCACCTCGGTGCCTGCGTGGTGCCGGTCGGCATCGAGGGTGGCACGCAGCGCGTGCTCGACTTTGCCCACCTGACCCGGCCCGATGCGCTGATCGCGACACCCTCCTTTGGTCAGTACCTGATCGAACAATGTCCCACGCTCACCGGCAAGCCTGCCACTGAACTGGGCTTTCGCTGGTTCTTCTGCGCTGGCGAGCCCGGTGGCGGCAACCCGGGACTGCGCCGGCTGTTGGCCGACGGCTTCGACGCCAAGGTTTTTGACCACACCGGCGGCGGCCACGCCTTCCACGGCATCTCATGCGACGAATCACCCGACGAATACAAGGGCATGCACTTCACCTCCGAAGACCACTGCCTGCTGGAACTGGTCGACCCCCACACGCACGCGCCGATCGCGCTGACCGAGGGTGCTGTTGGCGAGATGGTGTTTACCTTCCTGGACTGGGAGGGCGGTCCCTTCATGCGCTATGCGCTGGGCGACCTGATCCAGGTCTGGACCAAGCCCTGCAGCTGCGGCATGCCGGGTCTGCGCTTCAAGATCGTCGGGCGCACCGATGACATGCTGATCGTCAAGGGCGTGAACCTGTACCCGGAGGCGATTCGCCAGGTGCTGATGGGTTTTGCTCCGCGTGTGACAGGCAGCTTTCGCATCCGGCTGCCGCAGGCGGGGCCCAAGGTCGTGCCGCCGCTGCACTTGCGCATCGAACACGGCCCGGACCTTGCGCAGGCCGATCTGCCAGAACTTGAAGCGCAGTTGCAGGCGCGCATGCGCTCCGAACTGCGCGTGGCGCCACGGATCGAATGGCTTGCGCCCGGCGCCCTGCCGCGTGAGGCACACAAGACGAAATTCATCGAGATCGTCAGCGACGCTGGTCACTGAAAAAGGAGTACACGCCATGGATCTGAAACTGGGCGGGCGCCGCGCCCTGATTACCGGCGGCTCTCAGGGTATCGGCCTGGCCATCGCCCGGCTGCTGGCCAGCGAAGGCTGCCACCTGGATCTGGTTGCCCGGTCGGCTGACGACCTGGCGCGCGCAAGCGACGAATTGCGGCAACGCGACGGTGTCGAGGTACGGGTTCATGCCATCGATCTGGCCGAGCGCGGTCGGGCTGCAGAGTTGGCAGCCCTTTGCCCGGACATCGACATCCTGGTCAACAACGCCGGTGCCACACCGCGCGGCACACTGCTCGAGGTCGATGAAGAGCGCTGGCGTGCGGCCTTCGACCTGAAGGTTTTTGGCTATATCAATCTGTCACGCGCCTTCTATCGACAGATGAAGGCGCGCCACAGCGGGGTCATCATCAACATCATTGGCAACGGCGGCGAGCGACTCGACGCCGGTTACATTGCCGGCGCCACGGGCAACGCTGCTTTGATGGCCTTCACGCGCGCGCTGGGCGGCGCCAGCGCAGAAGACGGCATCCGGGTGGTCGGCCTTAACCCCGGCCCGGTCGCAACCGAGCGTCTGGTCGGCCTGATGAAGAGCGAGGCCACCAAGCGCCATGGCGACCCGACTCGCTGGCGCGAGTTCGAAGCCGGCTTCCCCTTCGGTCGCGCCGCCACGGTCGACGAGATCGCCGCCACCGTGGCACTGCTCGCTTCCGATCTGTCGTCTTACACCACCGGCACCATCATCACGATCGACGGCGGCATGGCGAACCGCGGTTCGCTGATCTGACAATACGATCAAAGCCGGCGCACTCTGAGCACAACATGAAACGCATTTGGGACATTTCTTCGCCGCTGCATCCGGGCTCACCGGTTTTTCCCGGCGACACGGCCTATCGCCAGCACTGGACCGCCACCATGGCACCGGACTGCCCGGTCAATGTGAGCTCACTGACGCTGTCGCCGCATGTCGGCAGCCATGCCGATGCCCCCTTGCACTACGAGGCCCAGGGTGAACCGGTCGGTGCGCTGGATTTACAGCCCTATCTGGGACCGTGCCGCGTGATCCATGCGATCGGCTGTGGAGCGCTGATTGAGTGGCGGCACCTCGCCCATGCGCTGCAGGATCTGCCGCCACGCGTGCTGGTGCGCACCTACGAGCGCATGCCGGTGGACCACTGGGATGCAGCTCTCAGCGCTTTTGCCGTTGAGACACTGGAGCGGCTAGCCGATCTGGGTGTGCTGCTGGTGGGCATTGACACGGCCAGCATCGACCCGGCGGACAGCAAGACGCTGCCGAGCCACCAGCTGATCCGCCAGCGCGGCTTGCGGGTGCTGGAGAACCTGGTGCTCGACGCCGTCCCCGAGGGCGACTACGAACTGATCGCCTTGCCGCTCAAACTCATGCTCGCCGATGCGTCACCGGTGCGAGCCATCCTGAGAGAACTTCATGATTAGCCTTGAACACTGCCAACAACTCGACTTGCAGGATCCGCTGCGCGCGCTGCGCGAGCAGTTCAGCCTGCCCGATGGCCTGATCTACCTCGACGGCAATTCGCTCGGCGCTTTGCCAAAAAGCACCGCTGCGCGCGTCGCCCAGGTGGTGACGCAGGAGTGGGGGCAGGGCCTGATCGGCTCCTGGAACGAGGCCGGCTGGTTTGACCTGCCGCAGCGCCTGGGTGACCGCATCGCTCCCTTGATTGGTGCCGCAGCGGGCGAGGTGGTGGTGACCGACAGTACCTCGATCAATCTGTTCAAGGTGCTCAGCGCCGCACTGCAGATCGCCAGCAGCGCAGCGCCGGCAAGGCTCAGGGTGCTTTCCGAGCGCGACAATTTTCCGACCGACCTCTACATTGCCGAAGGCCTGTGCCGCGCGCAAGGCGGCACGCTGGAACTGCTTGAAGCCGGGCAACTGGCAGCCGCGCTGGCGCCTGAGGCGGCGCAGGATGTGGCAGTGCTGCTGCTGACCCACGTGAACTACCGCAGCGGCGCCA
The DNA here is from genome assembly GCA_903897005.1 of uncultured beta proteobacterium. Taxonomy (GTDB): domain Bacteria; phylum Pseudomonadota; class Gammaproteobacteria; order Burkholderiales; family Burkholderiaceae_C; genus Rhodoferax. Next base: position 24,363 of record CAITZZ010000334.1, read on the forward strand.
TGCACGACATGGCGGCACTGACGGCGGCTGCGCACCGGGCCGGCGTGCTCACGGTGTGGGACCTGGCGCACAGTGCAGGCGCGGTGCCTGTCAGCCTGAAAGCGGATCAGGCAGATTTTGCGGTCGGCTGTGGCTACAAGTACCTCAATGGAGGCCCCGGCGCGCCGGCGTTTGTCTGGGTCAATCCACAACATGCTGATCGTTTCTGGCAGCCACTGTCGGGCTGGTGGGGGCATGCGGCGCCCTTTGCCTTTACGCCCGACTACCAGCCCGCCAGCGGCATTGCGCGCTACCTGTGCGGCACCCAGCCCATCATCAGCCTGTCCGCACTGGCTTGCGGGCTCGACACCTTCCGCGCCGCCGAGGCCCTGGGCGGCATGGCCGCGCTGCGCGCCAAGTCGCTGGCGCTGAGCGACCTGTTCATCACCCTGGTGGAACAGCGCTGCGCCGGCCATGGCCTGAGCGTGGTGACGCCGCGCGAGCATGAGCGGCGCGGCTCGCAGGTCAGTCTGGCCAGAGAGCAGGGCGGCTACGCCATCATGCAGGCCCTGATCGCTCGCGGTGTCATCGGCGACTTCCGCTCAGGCGACGGCAAGCAGCGAGCCGACATCCTGCGCTTTGGTTTGACCCCCCTGTATACCGGCTTTGAAGAGGTGTGGCGGGCGCTGGAACAGTTGCACCAGGTACTCGAGAGCGGCGAGTGGCAGCGTGCCGAGTTCGGTCTGCGCAAGGCGGTGAGCTGATATGGGCACCCCCGAGCAGATCCTGGCTGCGGAAAATGCAAAGCTCGATTTCAGCCGCTCCATGAGCTATGGCGACTACCTGCACCTGGATCAGATTCTGGGCGCGCAGCTTCCCTTGTCGCCTGACCACAACGAGATGCTGTTCATCATCCAGCACCAGACCAGCGAGCTCTGGATGAAGCTGATGCTGCATGAGCTGCGGGCCGCCATGGCCTGCCTCGCCAGCGACGAACTGGGCAGCGCCTTCAAGATGCTGGCGCGTGTCAGCAAGATCATGGAGCAGCTGGTGCACGCCTGGGATGTGCTGGCCACCATGACCCCGCCGGAATACAGCGCGATTCGTCCCTACCTGGCCAATTCGAGCGGCTTTCAGAGTGCGCAGTACCGCTGCATCGAGTTTGCGCTGGGCAACAAGAACGCCGCCATGCTCAAACCGCACGCGCACCGCCCTGATCTGCTGGAGCAGGTGCAGGCCGCTCTGGTGGCGCCGTCGCTGTACGACCAGGCGCTGCGCCTGCTGGCGCGCCGCGGCATCGCCGTGCCAGAGAGTCACACCGAACGCGACTGGAGCCAGGCCTACTGCGCCAGCCCGGCGGTCGAAGCAGCCTGGCTGGTGGTGTACCGCACGCCGCGCGAGCACTGGGATCTGTACCAACTCGGCGAGGAACTGACGGACCTTGAAGACGCTTTTCGGCTCTGGCGCTTTCGCCATGTGACCACGGTGGAACGGGTGATTGGCTTCAAGGGCGGCACCGGTGGCACCGGCGGCGTCAGCTACCTGCGCAAGATGCTTGATGTGGTGCTGTTCCCGGAGATCTGGACGCTGCGCACCAGCCTCTAGGAAGACCCGCAAGCCGCCTTCAAACCGGTAATTGAGGCACATTTCCGCCTCTGTTTGGGGCATCGCCGCTGCCAGGCGCTGCTAGCATGGAATGACATGAAATCGGGGTTCTTGCGACATCACTCTGCGGACTGATTCGCACTGACCGTGATTTCCCTCCTCCGGTCGGCAAGCAAGGAGGTATGCCCTTAGCAGCCCTGCAGGCGAATGGACATTTGAACTTGGCCCCAGCATTTCCCGGAGGCGCTCGTTCCGTGACCCAAACAACCATCCTCATCGTGGATGACGAACCAGCCAATCTCTCGTTGCTGACTCATCTGCTGCGACCGACCTATCACGTGCGCGCTGCCAGTTCGGGCGAGAGCGCGCTCCACGCTGCGGCCAGCGATCCGCGACCTGACCTGGTGTTGCTGGACGTGGCGATGCCTGGCATGGACGGCTTTGAGGTGCTCTCCCGGCTTCACGCCGCACCGCCGGGCGCAGATATCCCGGTGATCTTTCTGACCGCCATGGCTGAGCAGGGCGATGAGGAACATGGCCTGGCGCTGGGAGCCGCCGACTACATCACCAAGCCGATCAAGCCGGCCGTCGTACTCGCCAGAGTGCGCACCCAGCTTGAAAGCAAGCATGTACGCGATTGGCTGAAAGACCAGAACCTCCTCCTCGAAGCCGAGATCGCGCGGCGCATGGCCGAGAACGACCTGACCCAATTCGTCAGCATCCGGGCACTGGCCCATCTGGCGGAAACGCGCGACCCCGAGACCGGCAACCACATCCACCGGACACAGAACTATGTCCATTTACTGGCCTTGAAGCTGCGATCGCACAAACGCTTTGCGGCTTTTCTCGATCCGCGCAACATTGAACTGCTGCGCAAGTCGGCGCCGCTGCACGACATCGGCAAGGTAGGCATCCCCGACAGCATCCTGCGCAAGCCCGGAGCGCTGACGCCGGCCGAATGGGAGATCATGAAGACCCATGCCAGGCTCGGTTGCGAGGCCATCGAGCAGGCCCAGACCGATGTCGAGCGACCCGTCGCCTTTCTCAACCTGGCCAAGGAAATTGCGCACTGGCATCACGAAAAGTGGGATGGCAGCGGCTATCCGGACGGTCTCGCGGGCGACGCCATCCCGATCGCCGCGCGACTGATGGCTGTGGCCGACGTTTTCGACGCGCTGATCACGACGCGGGTCTACAAGCCGGCGATGAGCTTTGAGCAGGCGCGCGACCTGATCGCGGCCGAGGCCGGCAAGCACTTCGATCCCGATGTGGTGGACGCGTTTCTTGCCGGCTTTGCCGATTTCACCGCTGTGGCCACACGCTACCGCGAAGATGACTGATGAGCAGCGCCGGGACACCCAATGAAAGTACGTCCATGAAGTCCGTGATGAAACCGCGCGACAGTCATCCGTCGATGATGCCCAATGTCATGGTGCTGGCGGCGAGTGCTGCGGCGGTGCTGGTGGGCGGTGTGGTCCTGGTCGGCTGGGCATTCGATATCCCCGCGCTCAAGAGCGTCCTGCCGGGCTGGGTTTCGATGAAACCCAATGCAGCGCTCGCCTTCATCCTGACGGGAATCGCGTTGCAACTTCCCGACCTCCCCAAGGCCTGGCTCGGCCCGCGCCTGGCGATCCACGTTTTGCGTCTTGAGAGCGGCTGCCGCTGGTTGGTCGGCCTGATCGGTCTGCTGACGCTGGCTGAATACCTTTTCGACTGGAATGCCGGCTTCGACCAGTGGCTGTTCCCTGAGCCCGCAGGCACCGTGGCCACGTCCAATGCCGGCCGCATGGCCCCGGAGACCGCCTTGTGCTTCCTGCTGCTGGCGACCGGAGCAGCGCTGGCTCGCTTGCGGCGCAAGACCACGTCGACCCTGCTGGTTTCGATGACGCTCGGTACCCTGGTAACGATCCTGGCGCTGGCGGCCCTGCTGACTTACGTCACGCCCGTCCTCGGCGCTTTCGGCTGGTGGGGCAAGACCGTCATGGCGGTGCACACCGCAATCCTGTTTACCTGTCTGGGCACGGCAAGCAGCCTGGCGGCATGGCGGGAGTCGCCCGGCAGCTGGGCCCTGCCTGGACGCACCTTGATCGCCTATGCCATCGGACTGGGCTTGCTGGTGATGGTGGGCGTCACCACGATGCGGGTCCAGAATCTGCTGATTCGTCTTAACGACAGCGCGGCGCAACTCGAAACAACGCTGTATCTGCTTGAGAACCTTGGCGATCACGTGTCCGATGCCCAAAGCCGCGTTCGCGGCTATGTCCTCACCGGCGACGAACAGATGCGAACCGCTCACGACGCTGCCGTCTCCGCGGCACGCAAGTCCCTGGAGGCGCTGCGCTCGGTCAAGCTGGCCGACCCAGGGCAGCAGGCCCGGTTGGCCGGGGTCGAGGCGCTGACGGTGGAGTCGCTGCAGTGGTTTGGACGAAATATGGCGGCGCGCCACGCCGGGCCCGGCGCCGCCACCGAACTGATCGGCATCGAGACGCAACGGACCCGCGCGCCGCGTGAAGACATCGACCAACTGCAGTTCGATCTGAAGAAGCTTGTTGGCGAGTCGCGCGTGGCCCATCAAAACGCGTCGTACTTTGCACACATGGTGACCTGGGCTGGCATGCTGCTGAGCCTGATCGTTCTGGTGTTGGCGCTGCTGGCATGGAACCGCGAGGCCTTTGCACGCGCCGCCACCGAACAGTGTCTGCGCGACGAAGAGATGCGGTTCCGGCAAATGGCCGAATTCGCTACCGATGCGATTGTGACCTGCGACCGTGCAGGCGACATCGTAGGCTGGAACCGCAGCGCCGAGCGCATGTTTGGCTACACGACGGCCGAGGTCAGTCTGCGGCCCTTGGCTCTGCTGATGCCGCAGCGCTACCGCGACCCGCATGCAGCGGGCATGCGTCGACTGGTGGCTGGTGCTGAGCACAAGCTGATCGGAAAATCGGCTGAGTTCGCCGGACTGCGACGGGACGGCAGCGAATTTCCGCTGGAACTCTCGCTCACGACGTGGGAGGCCGGCGGCCAGGTCTTCTTCAGTGCCTTCATGCGCGACATCACCGAGCGCAAACAGGCAGAAGCCTGGGAACGCGAGCGCGCGGTGCTGCTGGCCAGGCAACAGGCTGACGCCATCGAGACCCAGAGCAAGGCCAGGCTGTTGGCGCAGAAGATGATGGAGGACGCAGTCACCGCACGGGGCCAGGCCGAGGCGATGACCGCGACACTGGATACACAACTCAACGAGCTGCGGCGCTGGCAAAAGGTAACGCTTGGCCGCGAGGGTCGCATCCTGAGGCTGAAAAAAGAAATCAACAGCCTGATGGCCGAGCGCGGCCAGCCGCCGCGCTACGTGTCTGCGCTGGATACGGAGCCATCGGTCAAGCTCGTCGACCGGATAACCGGGGTGACCGCTGTTGTCAGCGACATTGGCCAGCGCCTTGCGACGCAGACGGCGTCGCAAGAGGCAAGCCTGGCCATGTTGAGTCTGCTCGAAGATCAGGTGCAGAACCAGGCTGCGCTGAGCGAGAGCGAAGTCTTTGGTCGTGCCATTCTCGATTCGGTCGCGGCTGAAATCGCGGTGCTGGACCCCAGAGGCACCATTACCGCGGTAAACCAACCTTGGCGCAGCTTTGCGCTGGAAAACAGCATCGTGCCGGGCGAGGCGGTTGCGCATACCGGGGTCGGTGAGAATTACCTGGCCCTGTGCAGCAGCACCGGGCCCGCGGCAGACGAGGCCGCGAGCGCCCGTGAGGGGATCCAGGCGGTGCTGGACGGCCGGCTGCCGAATTTCAGCCTCGAATACTCCTGTCATTCACCGCAGCAGGAGCGCTGGTTCGGCATGAACGTCACACCCTTGGTCCAGGATGGACAGGGCGCAGTGGTCAGTCATGTCAACATCACCGCCCGCAAGCAGGCCGAAGCGGCGTTGCTGCAACGCAATGACGAACTCACCCGCTTCAACCGCGTGGCTGTGGACCGTGAAATCGACATGATCGGCCTCAAACGCAAGGTCAATGCGCTGTCGAGGCAACTCGGGCAGGCAGAGCCCTTCAATCTGTACTTTGCCGCGCCGTCCGATGCCGCCAGCCCCTTCCCGGCCGAACCGGAGGGCGCATGAGCTGGAATCTGTTTGCCCGGCAATCGATCGTTGTCAGAACCACCCTGTTCACGCTGGCCATTTTTGTCCTCAGCCTGTGGTGGCTTTCGTGGTTTGCCAGCCGCTTGCTGCAGACTGACATGCAACGCATCCTGGGCGAGCAGCAGTTTGCATCGACTTCCTCCCTGGCAACACTGTTCAATGGCCGGCTGACGGACCGGGTCCATGCGCTTGAGATGATTGCCGGCGAAATTGACCGTTGGGATTTGATGGCCAAGCCGGCAGCCTTGCAGACGAGACTGGAACAGCGCCCACTTCTTCACGCCTTCTTCAACGGCGGTGTCTTCATCACCGGGACCGATGGCACTGCGATTGCCGATGTTCCGCTATCTTTCGGGCGCATTGGCACCAACTACATGGACCGCGATGGAATTTCAATTCCACTCAAAGAGGGCAAGACGGCGATTGGCCGCCCGGTCATCGGGAAGAAAATCGGCGCTCCACTGTTTACCATTGCGGCGCCGATTCGCGACGCTCTGGGCCGGGTGACAGGCGCACTGGTTGGGGTGACCGACCTTGGCAAGCCCAACTTTCTGGACGAGGTCATTCATTCCCGCTACGGCAAGACCGGTGGCTATTTGCTGCTTGCACCAAAGCACAATATTTATGTCACCACCACAGCGAAGGGACTGGACCTGCAAGCACTGCCAGCGCCGGGTGCCAATTCGATGCACGACAAGTACATGCAGGGGTATGAAGGGTATGGGCTGGCTACAGATTCCGGCGGCGTGCAAGAGCTGACGGCTGCCAAAAACATCGCTGTGGCCGGTTGGCTGTTGGCGACAGTCCTGCCAATCGAAGAGGCCTTTGCCCCCATCCGCGACATGCAGCAGCGCATGCTGTGGGCTACGATTCTCCTTACCGTACTGGCGACTGAACTGACCCGCCGGATGTTGCGGCGCCAGCTGATGCCCCTGCTGACCACCGTGAACACTCTGGCGGCGTTGGCGAATACGGATCAGCCGGTGCAGCCCCTGCGCGTCGCGAGGCAGGACGAAGTCGGCGCACTGGTCGGCGGCTTTAACCGCCTGCTGGAAGTGCTGGCGGTTCGGGAACAAAGCTTGAAGGAGAGCGAACAGCGCTTCAATCTGTTCATGGAGTATCTGCCGGGGGCCGTGTTCATCAAGGATGAAGCTGGAACCACGCTCTACGCCAATCGCTACATGATGGACGTTGTTGGGGCGCGCGCCTGGAGTGGCAAAACCACGCGGGAAATCTTTCCTCCGGAATTGGCAGAGAAGATGGTGGCCGACGATCGCCGTGCGATGGCGGCAGGCTACTTGCTCGTCGCTGAAGAAATACCCATCACGGATGGCCGGTGGAGACACTTCGAAACGCGCAAATTCAGCATTCCCCGGCAAGGGCAGTCGCCCCTACTCGGCGGCATTGCTCTTGACATCAGCGAGCGCGAGCAATCGCAAGCCGCGCTGCGCGATAGCGAGGCGCGCTACCGCAGCATGTTCGACAACAGTCACGCGGTGATGCTGATCATCGCCCCCTCAGACGGTGCCATCGTCGCCGCCAATCCGGCCGCCGCCGCGTATTACGGCTGGACACAGGAACAACTGCAAGACATGCGCCTCGACCAGATCAACACGCTTTCCCGCGCCGAAATCGCGGTGGACATGAAGTTGGCCCTGACGCAGCGGCGCCATAGTTTCGAGTGCCGCCACCGCATGGCAGACGGGCAGGTGCGCGATGTCGAAGTCTTCACTGGTCCGATGCAGTTGGGCGACATGGGCTGGCTGTATTCGATCGTGCATGACATCAGTGCGCGCAAACAGGCCACCCGCCAGCTTGCTGAAAGTGAGGCGCGGCGAAAAGCCGAGCTGACCGCTGCCCTCGGAACCTTGCGCCTGGGCAGACTGGCGGCGCTGAACCTGATGGAGGACGCCGTTGCCGCCCGCCGCGCAAGCGAGGCGTCGACCGCCTCACTGCAGGAGAGTCTGGCACAAAACCGGGCGATTACCGAGACTGCCTACGATGCCATCATCACTTCCGACAGTGCGGGAAATGTTGCAGGCTGGAACCGTGGCGCCGCGATCATCTTCGGCTACACGCAGGCGCAGGCACTGGGTCTGCCGTTAACAGGACTGATAGCGCAGCAGGACCGCCCGGCGTTTGTCACCGCCATGACTCGCGTCAGTGCCGGCAGCGAGTCTGGCCTGACAGGTAAGAGGAGTGAACTCGAGGGACTGCGCAAGCAGGGCGACCCGTTTCCGCTGGAATTTACGACCGCCCAGTGGTCATCCGCTGCCGGCTGCTTCGCAACCACCATCTTCAGCGATATCAGCGAGCGCAAGCAGGCCGAGTTGGCCCTGGCCAGGGAACGCAGCCTGCTCAAGACCTTGCTTAAAGCGCTGCCCGACCCGGTGTGGCTGAAGGATTGTGCCGGGATCTATCTCGCCTGCAATCGGAGGTTCGAGGAATTTGTAGGTGTGCCCGAGCAGCAGATCCTCGGCCGCACGGACTATGACCTTGTCGAGCGCGAGCTGGCCGACGCGTTCCGCAAGAACGACCTGCTGGCCATCGATGCCGGCCGCCCGTCCGTCAACGAGGAGGAGTTGCGCTTTGCTTCGGACGGCCACCGGGAGCTGGTCGAAACCATCAAGCTGCCAATGTACGACGCAAACGGGACGGTGATCGGCGTCCTGGCGGTCAGCCGTGACATCAGCCGGGCCAGACAAAACGAGGCGGAACTGAGCAAGCTGGCCAGGGCGGTCGAACAAAGCCCGGAGAGCATCGTCATCACCGACGCGCAGACGCGCATCGAATACGTCAACGATGCCTTCCTCGGCGCCACGGGCTACCGTCGCGAGGAGGTGATCGGACAGAACCCGCGCCTGCTGCAATCGGGCAGGACAGCGCCGGAGTCCTACCTCGAAATGTGGGCGGCGCTGCGCCAGGGAGCCCCGTGGAAAGGCGAGTTCTACAACCGGCGCAAGGACGGCAGCGAGTACATCGAATTTGCCATCATTACCCCGCTGCGCCAGCCAGACGGGACCATCAGCCACTATGTGTCGGTGCAGGAGGACATCACCGAAAAGAAGCGCCTCGGGCTGGAACTCGACGGTTATCGCGAAAACCTGGAAGCGATGGTGGAGCAACGCACCAGGGAGCTCAACGCAGCACAACAACGGGCGCAAGCGGCCAACCTGGCCAAGAGCAGTTTCATCACCAACATGAGTCACGAGATACGCACGCCGCTGAATGCCATCATCGGTCTCACGCATCTGTTGCGGCGGGGCGGCGCAACGCCCGAGCAGGCCGCGCGTCTGGACAAGATCGACGGCGCCGGTCGTCACTTGCTGGGCATCATCAACGACATTCTGGACCTGTCCAAGATCGAGGCCGGCCGCTTCCAATTGGTAAGCACCGATTTCCCGCTGTCGGCAGTCCTCGACAGCGTTGCTTCGATCATTGGTCAATCAGCACAGGCCAAGGGACTGCGCGTCGAAATCGACTACGGTGGCGTGCCCCTGTGGCTGCGCGGCGATCCGACGCGTTTGCGTCAGGCGCTGCTCAACTACGCCGGTAACGCCGTCAAGTTCACCGAGCAGGGTTCGATCGCCCTGCGCGCCAAGTTGCTGCAAGACAGCGGCGACGACTTGCTGGTGCGTCTTGAAGTGCAGGACACCGGGATCGGCATTGCCGCAGACAAGACAGCACGGCTGTTCCAGGACTTCGAGCAGGCGGATACTTCGACCACGCGCAAGTATGGCGGTACCGGCTTGGGGCTCGCGATCACCCGCCGGTTCGCGCAACTGATGGGCGGCGAAGCCGGAGTTGCCAGCACGCAGGGGGAGGGCAGCACCTTCTGGTTCACCGTTCGCCTGCAGCGCGGCCACGGCATCATCCCCTCGCAGGGCGTTTCAGCAGAAGCGGCGGACGCGGAAACGCGCTTGCGGGAGTATTGCGGCAAGGTCAGGTTGTTGCTGGCCGAGGACCACCCGATCAATCGCGAAGTGGCACTGGAATTGCTCAAGGCGGTCGGACTCACGGTAGACGCGGCCGCGGATGGCCGCGAAGCGCTGGAACTGGCGCAGGCGCGCCACTACGACCTGATCCTGATGGACGTGCAGATGCCCGTCATGAACGGCATCGAGGCGACTCGCGCCATTCATGCCGTGCCGGGCCGCGACGGAACGCCGATCCTGGCCATGACCGCCAACGTTTTTGAAGAAGATCGCCGCGCCTGCGAGGCGGCAGGCATGAAGGACTTCATTGCCAAGCCGGTTGATCCGGCCGCGCTTTACGCGACCCTGCTGAAGTGGTTGCCGCAAACGCGTGCAAGGGGCGCCAGCCTGGTGCAGCACGCCGTGAGTCTGGGTCACGTCGCGACCGTACTGCCGCAGGCGCTGGCCGATTTCCCGGGACTTGATGCGGCGCGGGGGCTGGCGGCACTGAGAGGCGACTTGCATGCCTATGTCGGTCTGTTGCGGCAGTTCGCCGCCAACCATGACGACGATGTGCGCCAGTTGCGTGACGCGCTTGCGATGGACGAAATCGATGTCGCCAGACAACGCACGCATGCGCTCAAAGGCGTGGCCGGGACGCTTGGCGCCAAAGGCATTCAGCTGGCCGTGCTGGCTTTGGAACAGGCAATCCGCGGCAATGACGCGGCAAGCCTGCCCGGTTTGCTGGAAACCCTGCGCAAGGAACAGGACGCACTGAACTCGGTGCTAGCCCAATTGCCCGAAGCGGCAAGCGACGCCGAGGTGGCCCCCGATCCGGGCCGTGTGCAGTTGCTGCTCGCGCAACTCGATCCCATGCTGGCCGGTGACGATACGGCTGCGGGCGATCTGTTCGATGAAAATCGGCAACTGCTGCAGGCAACGCTGGGGCTGGCTGCGAAGCAACTCGGGCGACAGATTGCAGACTTCAATTTCCCCGACGCTCTGGCGACGCTGCGCAAGCTCAAGCAAAGGGGAGAGGCGCCATGAGCTTCATGCTCTGGAGCGAGGAGTTGAACACCGGCGTCGAGGTCATCGACAGCCAGCATAGAGAGCTGGTGGACATGCTCAACCGCGCCGCACCCGTCCTTGCGCGCTCCAGTCAGGACTCGATGCAAGTCGTCGGGCCGCTGCTCGACGGCCTGGTTAACTATGCCGCGATCCATTTCCACACCGAAGAGGAGATGATGACGAGCGCGGGCATGGATGCCCGGGCGCGCGAACACCATCACGCCACGCACGCCGGCTTTGCCGAGCAGGTTGCTCGGATGGCGCAATCCTTTAGCCAGGGCCTCGACGTGACAGGCGACCGGCTGCTGTCGTTTCTGGCGAGCTGGCTGGTCCTGCACATTCTTGGCGAAGACCAGGCCATGGCGCGCCAGTTTCGCGCCCTGGCAAACGGCCTGCCGGCCGCACAAGCTTATGCGGCGGCGCGCGGCGACGAACTGCAGCCGTCGCCGTCGGCGCTGTCGCAGGCTCTGGTCGGTATCTACACGATGCATACCCGGCAGAACCGGGAGCTCCTGCTCACCAACGACGATCTGGCCGCCAGCCGGGCGGCCATCCAGCACCACAGTGAGAATCTGGAACATCTGGTTGGCCTGCGCACGGTCGAGTTGGAAGAAGTGGCCAAGGACTTGCGCGCTGCGCGCGACGCCGCGCAGGCGGCCAACCGCGCCAAAACCCGCTTTCTCGGCACCATGAGCCACGAACTGCGCACGCCGATGAACACCGTGCTCGGCTTCTCCCGTCTGCTGCACGACCAGGGTTTGCCTGCGCCGCAGCAGGTTCTGGCGGGCAAGGTCGTCAGGGCCAGCGAGCGCCTGCTGTTGCTGCTCAACGGCATCATCGACTATGCCCGGCTGGAACGCGGCAGCCAGGACGATGCCGATCTGGCCGCCTTCGACCTGGCCGCACTGCTTGGCCAATGCAGTGCGGCCGGTTTCGCGGCGGCAAAGGCCAAGGGCCTGCAAACCGGCGTCGACATCGACCCTGGGCTGCCACGCTGTTTGCGCGGCGATGCCAAAGTCATTGAACGCATTCTTCAGCAGCTGATCGGGAACGCCGTCAAATTCACGTCCAGTGGATCAATCCGGCTGTCTGCGCTAAGGCACGCGGCCCAGGGCGATGCTGCGCCGCGTTGGCGTATCAGCGTCAGCGATACCGGCATCGGGATCCCCCAGAGCATCCAGGCTCGACTGTTTCAACCTTTCATGCAGGCCGATGACGGCGCCGCCCGCAGGTTCGAGGGCATCGGCCTGGGCCTCGCCTTGGCGCGGGAACTGGCGCATCTGCTGGGCGCTGAAGTCGGTCTGAAGAGCGAGCCGGGCCGGGGCAGCTGCTTCTGGCTGGAACTCGATTTGAAAGCCGATACGTCGGCCGTGCCGGTCGCGCCTGCTGCGCCTGATGCTTCGTCCGTGGCGGCGTCGCTACCGATGAGCGCGGCGGCAAGCGCCAAGGGAGCGCTGCCAGCCCAGTCGCGCGCGGCCTTGCAGACCCTGGAACGGCTGCTGGGCGCTTGCGACACACGAGCCGCGACCGTGCTCGCAGGCGCCGCCTCCGACCTGCGGCCCTGGCTGGGTGATGGCGTGGACGCCTTGTTCAGTCTGATTGACGCTTTCGAATTTGATCGAGCCTGCCTGCTGCTGCAGAATCTGCAGACCAAGGTCGCGAAGGAGCTACCCCATGAGCACTGATGTCAAGGCCACACTGCTGATTGTTGACGATCAGCCTGAAAACCTGGCCGTCTTGAGCGCCTTGTTACAGCCGCACTATCTGGTACGGGCTGCACGGTCCGGGCAGCAGGCCTTGCGCGCCGCGGCCAAGACGCCTTGCCCCGATCTCATTTTGCTCGACGTCATGATGCCGGAGATGGATGGTTATGCCGTTCTGGCCCAGCTCAGGCAAACGCCGCTGTCTGCCGACATTCCGGTGATCTTCATTACCGCTCTGGTGACCGAGGAGGATGAACAGCGCGGTTTCGACCTGGGCGCAGTCGACTACATCACCAAGCCGATCAAGCCGGCGGTGGTGCTGGCGCGCGTTCGCACTCAGCTTGAGTTGAAGCAGGCCCGTGACGAACTGGCTGACCAGAATGCCCGGCTTGAAGTTCTGGTGGCCGAACGCACCCAGGCGCTCCATCAGTCGCTGGAGAACACCGAGACCGCTCATGCCGCCCTGAAGAAGACCTACTTCGGTACCTTGATGGCGATTGCCGCGCTGGTCGAATTGCGCGGCGCCTCGGTCGGCGAACATTCGCGCCGGGTCGCGGATCTGGCGCGCCAGGTCGCCACCGATTTGGACATGGGGCCGACGGAGATTCAGGATGTCTTTGTTGCCGCCTTGCTGCACGACATCGGAAAGATCGGTTTTCCCGACGAGTTGCTGCGCAAACCGGTCCCGCTGATGAATGCGGATCAAGCGGGCCTGTACCGACGACACCCGGGACTCGCCGCAGATGCGCTGGGAAAAATCGGGCCGCTGGCCGGCATCGCCGCGATTGTCCGCTCTCACCACGAACATTTCGACGGTTCAGGTTTTCCGGAAGGCCTTAGCGGTTTCGAGATTCCCCTGGGCGCGCGCATCATCTGCGCCGTCAGCGACCACGACGACTATCGCAGCGGCACGCTGACCAGTGCAGCCTTGTCGAGGAAAGAGGCCCGCCGCTGTCTGGTCGAAGGTCGCGGCCATCGCTACGACCCGGCCGTGATCGACCGGCTGGAGCCATTGCTTGACTTCGACGAAAGTCACGACATCGGTGAGATCCGCGTCAGCGCCGGCCATCTGCAGGAGGGGATGCGGCTGGCGCGAGATCTGCTGCATCGCGATGGATTCCTGCTGCTGTCACGGGGTACCGTGCTGGATCGACGCCTGATCGAACAGTTGACCGCTGCCGAGCGGGAGGCAGGCCGCAGTTCAGAGATCCACGTGCAGCGCGAGCGCGAGAAGCGCTGATCCTCGAACCTCAAGTGCCGGGTTTTTCGATCTGCCGGTGAAGTCTTTGCCCAAGCATCTCAGGCGTGACCAGGGTCACACCGCGTTCAGTGACGTGAAAGCCGCGCGCCCTGTCATGCCCGACGTCCAGCCCGGCGCTAAAACCGTCAGGTAAATGGCAGTGGTTGTCGACGATGGCGCGCCGCAGTGTGACACCTTTGCCGATGGTTACGGCCGGCAAGACCAAAGAGTCTTCAATCACACTGCCTTCGCCGACCCGCACTTTGGAAAACAGGATCGAATGCCGCACTTTGGCCCCGCTGACGATACAACCGCTTGATACCAGCGAGTTGTAGGCCACCCCGCTGCGATCGGCCTCCTCAAACACAAACTTGGCCGGTGTGAGCTGCCGCTGCAGGCTCAAAATAGGCCATTCGTCGTCGTACAGGTTGAGTTCAGGTACCACCGATGTGAGGTCCATATTGGCCTCCCAGTAGGCGTCCACCGTTCCGATGTCACGCCAGTAAGGTGTCGCGTCGACCATGTTGATGCAGCTGTCCTCGAACCGGTGGGCGAAGACTCGATGCCGAGCCAGCAGCGAGGGGATGATGTCCCTGCCGAAATCATGGTGCGAAGTCGGATCCGTCGCGTCCCGCTCCAGTGCGGCAAGCAGCAGGTCAACGTCGAACACGTAAATCCCCATGCTTGCCAGCACATGGCTTGGGTGTTGCGGCAGCGCGCTCGCGTGCAGGGGTTTTTCCTCGAAGGCCACGATGCGCTGCTCGGCATCGACCGACATCACGCCAAATTCGCTCGCCTGCGCTGCGGGAACTTCAAGGCAGGCGATGGTCATTTCGGCGCCGCGCGCCACATGTTCGGCCAGCATGATCGAGTAGTCCATCTTGTAAATGTGGTCGCCGCCGAGCACCAGCACCAGGGCCGGTTTCGCCTCGTCAATGAAGGCCATGTTCTGATAGACCGCATTGGCCGTTCCGCTGTACCAGGACTCACCGTGCTGCTGCTGCGCCGGTACGACATCCACGTATTCACCCAGGCTGGCTGCGAGAAAACCCCAGCCATGTTCAATGTGGCGAATCAGGCTTTGTGCCTTGTACTGCGTCAGCACGGCAATATGGCGAACGCCGGAGTTCACGCAGTTGCTCAGCGTAAAGTCAATGACGCTCAGGTGTCCGGCAAAAGGCAGCGCTGGCTTGACGCGCCAGTCAGTCAACTGGTGTAGCCGACGGCCTCGTCCTCCCGCCAGCACCATCGCGTAAGTTCGGCCTGTCAGATGGGTTTTTGATTTGAAGGTCATGCTGTCTTCCTCGCGGCACGAATTCTTGTCGTCCTGTGACAGAAATCTCGCCAGGCCGCATCAGGCCGCCAGGCAGTTGACCACGCTGGCATCTGTTCGGCTGACATGGGCTGGGCAATGCCATAGCCCTGTGCCAGTTCGCAACCCAGTTGCAGCAGCAAAGTACCGTGCGCGACGGTCTCCACGCCTTCGGCAATGACCTGACGCCTGAACGCAGCTGCCAGACCGATCACCCCTTGCAGGATGGCCAGGTCGTCCGGGTCTTCCAGCATGTCGCGCACAAAGCTCTGGTCGATCTTGAGCATGGCAACACGAAGAAGTTTGAGATAGGCAAGTGAGGAATAACCCGTTCCAAAGTCGTCCAGCGCAAACTTCACTCCGAGATGGGCACAGGCTTCGATCACGTCCGACACCTGAGCAATATCTTCGAGCGCGCTGGTCTCCAGCACTTCGAGTTCGAGGCTGCTTGGCTTGACTTGCGGATGCTTTGCCAAGATGAATTTGAATCGATCCACGAAGTCGCCTTGCTGCAACTGGCGCGAACCGACGTTGACGCTGACCCGCATGTCCAGGCCCGCTGCGTGCCAGAGCTCGATCTGGGTCAATGCGGTGTCAATCACCCACTCGCCAATATCGACCGCCAGTGGGTGATCCTCGATGAAGGGCAGGAACATGGCCGGTGACAAAAGGCCTTTGTCGGGATGCTGCCAACGGATCAGGGCTTCGGCCCCGATGATCTGGCCGCTTCGCATATTGACCTTGGGCTGGTAATGCAGGACAAACTCCTGCTGCTCAAGCGCCAGGCGGATGCGTTCCACGCTTTCGTGGCGGCCCCGGATACTGCTGTCCTGTGTCGCATCGAAGAAGTGCAGACGGTTCTTGCCAGCCAGCTTGGCCTGGTACATGGCCTGGTCGGCCTGGCGCAGCAGCTGATCGGCATCGATGTCCTGCGCTTGCGGGTAGAAGGTGATGCCCACGCTGGCTGAAACCTGAAGGCTGAGGACCCCAACCTGAACGTTCTGAGCGCAGGCGGCCTTGAGCCGATTGAGCATGGGCAGGCTGGCCACCCTATCGTCCACATCAATGAGCACAATCACAAACTCGTCACCGCCGATTCGCGCCAGGCTGTCGCCTTCGCGCAATGCCAGCTTCATGCGCTGGGCCAGTGCGATCAGAACCTGGTCGCCAGTGTCATGGCCGTGCTGGTCGTTGATGGCCTTGAAACCATCGAGGTCAAGATAGACCACTGCGAGATGCTGAGCGCGCCGCAGCGCCTGCGCCATGGCCTGCTGCAAGCGGTCGGCCAGCAGCACCCGATTGGGCAGATTGGTGAGTGCATCAAAGTGAGCAACGCGCTCGAGTTGGCTTTGATGTGCCTTGCGCTCTGTAATGTCGCTGTTGGTGCCGATCATGCGCAAGGGCTTGCCATCAGCATCGCGGCTGACCACCATGCCGCGGCCCAAGGTCCATTTCCAGCTACCGTCCTTGCACAGCATACGGAACTCCACGTTGGCTGCGCCGGGCTTACCCTCCATGTAGGGCTGTATCGCGGCAAACACACCGGGCGCATCATCGGGGTGGATGCGTTTGCTCCATTCATCCGAGGTGGTGCCGAAGTCGGCGTCGGCATAGCCATACATCTGCTTGTAGCGCGGCGAGAAGAAGGCCTCACCGGTCTGGGTATTCCAGTCCCAAAGACCATCGCCCGCACCATCGATAGCAAATTTCCAGCGTTCTTCGCTCCTCAGGAGCGCACCCTCGCGCTCGATCCAGGTCTCGACCAGGCGATTGAAGCCACCGGTGAGCTGGCCGATTTCGTCCTGACTGGAGACTGGCAGGGCTTGTGGAATCTGCTTCCTGCTGGACAGGGCGACCATGGCATCGGCGGTGGCTGTCAGCGGCTCGAGCTGGCGCTTAAGCATCCACCAGGTCAGCAAGCCGGCCAGCAGGGTCAGGCATAGCGAAGCCAGCAGCATGCGCCGCTGCATGTCGTCAATCGGGGCAAAGGCGTCTGCGGTGGG
Source organism: uncultured beta proteobacterium (assembly GCA_903897005.1). GTDB lineage: Bacteria > Pseudomonadota > Gammaproteobacteria > Burkholderiales > Burkholderiaceae_C > Rhodoferax. Next base: position 41,322 of record CAITZZ010000334.1, read on the forward strand.
CATGACGACGCCCATCAACCAGCCCGCCGCCGGAATGCCTTTGGCCGACGTGAGCTCTTCCACGCCCCGCGAATTGACCGAAACGCCGTAGCCCTCAAAGCCCTGCATGTAGCGGTCGAGCATCGGGTTCACACCCACGGGGGGCAGCGACTGCATGATGCGGGTCCTGTCAGTGGCGGTAACGACGAGCCGCTCCTTCGGTGCATTCAGCAGGTAGCCGCCGCTCCGGCCATAGCGGTTCTCGGTGATCTCGTCCAGAAAATTGGGCTGACTCAGGTCGGTCACCCCGGCCAGCGCACCGATGACCTTGCCCTGGCGGTCGCGGATCGGCGCGGCTATCACGATCACCGGAGATTTGAGCTGCTTGCCCATAACCGGGCGGCCGACCGAGGCTCGGCCCTCCTTCAGTGCGGCGACGATGAAGTCACGATCCAGGTAATTGACACCGATCCGCCCGGCCGAAACCGGGAGGGAGGCAATGGCCACGCCATCGGCCCCGGTGATGAAGGTGCCAGCGTTGAACATGATGGGAAGAATCGGGCGCTCTGCCAGCCGGGTCTGCAGCTTCACCGTATGAGCAAGCAGGTCGGCATCGATTTGGACCGCAACGGCTTCGAGGGCGCGCAAGCGATCAGACAGACGATCATTGACATTGCTGGCGATCACGGAGACGGTGGAGAACTGCTGCTCGCCCAGCAGGCGCTGCATATCGCCCTGTAGCAGGCGGCTGGCAAAAAACGTTGTCGCCCAGATGCTGAGCACGAAAATAGCGAGCGTGAACAGCGTCACTCTGGTCTTGAGCGAGCGACTCAACGAGAAACGTGAGTTCACCTCTGCTGCCTCCTTGGTAGGTCATTTGACCGAATCGCCATCAAGCCGCACCGGGATGTCCGCGTTGCACCGCTGGCTTCGCAGTGTCGCCGGTTCGGGACTGCCATGAAGGTCCGAGAAGAGGCCTTTTTGCACCGCTCCTCAACGGACTGGCGAACGCGCGCGCTGCCTATCATGCATTGGGGCGCCTGGCTGAAAAAAAAGGCGCTGGAATGCTTGCAACAGCAAGAGTGACTGACTGGCCGCCAAACGGCAGGGCAGTAGCAGCGCCATTCACATGGGCGCGAGACTGGAGATTGTCGATGAGTGCGGATGCCGTGATCCAGGAGCAGACCGACGTCACCGGGGCGTTGTACCGGGCCGCTATGGGTGCGCCAAATCAGGCCTACTACCTGCGTCACTTTGCCAGATTTGATGCCGCAGGCAAGACCGGCATCAGCTGGAACTGGGCGGTCTTTGCTTCGCCGCTGAACTGGTTGATCTTCAGAAAGATGTGGGGTCTGGCGCGCTGGTATGCGCTCGTGCTTGGCTTGTTGGTGGCGGCCCTGCTTGGCATCGGCAGATTCGGCTGGCGCTATTCCAGCGCGACTGCATGGGCCTTGCTGTTGTTTGTGCTGCTGGCCAGCTCGGTCATAGCAGCCATCTATGCCAATGCCGCCTACTACCGGTTTTGCGAGAAAAGAATCACCCGGGCGCTGGTCGCCAATCTGGGTGTGCACAGAGCCTGCGAGATGCTGACGGGGCAGGCCAGTTCCGCTCGACGCGGCTGGGCGCTGGCAGGACTGAACCTGCTAGGCTGCTGCTTGTTGCTGGTAGCGGCTGTCAACTCGACGGGCGCCCAGCAGTTGCGACGCCCGAGCCTGTCGTTTGCTGCGCCGATACCAGAAGGCGCCAGCCGCACGCTGCGCGTGACTGCCCCGCTAAAGAGCATACCCCCCGTGCTTGCCATGGCGACCAGCGCCCCGGTGCCAGCTGCAAGCGCTGAGCCAGCCACAAGCGTCGCGCCAACTGCAAGCGCTGAGCCAGCCACAAGCGCCGTGCCAGCGACGCAGGCCGCAGTCCTGGCGGAAGCGCCACCGCAATCCGAGCCGGCCAGGCCTGGCCCACGCTATTACGTCCAGGTTGGCGCTTATGCCAAGAAGGACAATGCGCGCAAAGTCATGTTGCGGCTGCAAACCACCGACCTGGAGGCGCATCGGCAATTGGTCTCGACCAAGCGGGGTGCATTGATTCAGGTGCGGGTTGGGCCGCTCGCCAGCCGCTCCGATGCCCTGGCCGCCGCGGACCAGATCAAGGCGCTCGATCTGCCCGCGCTGCTGGTCAAACATTGAGGGATCAGCGGCCGTCATGATGCGAGAGCCCCCATCCGGTCGCAAGCATGTCATTTGGTCCCAATTTGCCGTGTTCGCCCTGGTATTTATTTTGACAACGGCCTTCTTCAAGAACACCTTTCAGTGGCTATCGGGCAAGTGGCTGGCACCGGCCGCACTGCTTGCCGCACCAGCCGCTTTTCCGGGCTTCGGTTCGTTTGAGAGTACGTTCAGGCCCAAGCCAGCTGTTGCGCCAGTTTTGGTTCAATGGCAGGTTCCAGCTGAAGTCGAGGCTGCAGCCCTGAAGGAGACGCTGATGCTGGCCGGGCCAGTCGCCAGGCTGCCACGGCCTGGGTCGATCAAAGGTTCGCCGTGAGCCCTTTGACCAGCGTGGCCTGTGCATGGATCTGAAGTGGGGAATCTTCGGACGACGTAAACTGCGTGACCTTGCCAAACCATCAACCGGAGCCATGCCATGACCGTCGTCGTACCGAAGCCAGTCTTAGCCATAACCAGGATGCAAGAGGTGTTCGAGCGTCAAGCGGCCACCGCCTTGCGGCTCAGAAGCTCCACTGCCGATGAACGAATCGCCAGGATACGCAAACTGCGCGATAGCGTGATCGCCCATGCTGATGACTGGTATCGCGCTGCCTATGCCGACTTCAGGAAGCCCCCCGGTGAGGTCGACCTGGGGGAAATCCTGCCGATCTGCGTGGAGGCCAACGACGCCATCAGCCATCTAAAGAAGTGGATGAAGCCCAAGCGCGTCTGGCCGACCCTGCTGACGGTCGGAACCCGCAGCTACGTGCAATACATGCCGCGCGGACGCTGCCTGATCATCGGTCCCTTCAACTACCCCATCAACCTCACGCTGGGGCCGCTGGTCTCGGCGATTGCGGCTGGCAACACGGCGATCCTGAAACCGTCTGAGTTGACGCCGCACATGTCAGCCCTGATCGCCAAGGTGGTCCGGGAAGTCTTCACAGAAGACGAGGTCGCCATCTTCGAGGGCGAAGCCGACGTGGCGCAGGCTTTGCAGGAGTTGCCGTTTGATCACATCTTCTTCACAGGCAGCCCGGCGATCGGCAAGTTCGTCATGGCGGCAGCGGCAAAGAACCTGGCCAGCGTCACGCTGGAGCTCGGCGGCAAGAGCCCGACGATTGTCGACGCCAGCGCCAATCTGAAACTGGCAGCCAGCAACATCATGTGGGCCAAGTTCGCCAATTCCGGGCAGACCTGCATTGCCCCGGACTACGTCTATGTGCACGAGAGTGTCAAGGCCCCATGGGTCGAGTGTTGCCGCGCCGAACTCGCAAGGGCGTATGGCGCCACTTTGTCCGAGCAGCAGGGCAGCCCGCATCTGGCGCATATGGTGAACGCACGTCATACAACGCGCGTCAAAGCGCTGCTCGATGACGCCAAGGCGGGTGGTGCTCAAACCCTGGTCGGCGGCGCAGTGGTGGAAAGTGCCTGCTTCATCCAGCCAACGCTGCTCGACAGCATTGCAGCGGACGCCCGCATCATGGACGAAGAGATTTTTGGTCCTTTGTTGCCGGTGATTGGCTACAGCCAGATCGACCAGGTGATTGCCAGCATCAACGCGGGTCCCAAGCCGTTGGCCCTGTATATCTACAGCCAGAGCAACGCCAATATCGACAAAGTACTCACCCATACCTCGTCCGGCGGTGCCTGTGTCAATCACTCGCTGATGCAGTTTCTGCACGGCAATCTGCCATTTGGCGGCGTCAACAACTCCGGTATTGGCAACGCGCACGGCCACTATGGGTTCAAGACCTTCAGCCATGAGCGCGGCGTTGTCCGCACCCAGTTCTCGTTGGCGGCAACCCTGTTCAAAGCCGGCGAGATACCCCCCATGATTCGCAAACTGATCAAGTCGGCGTTCAGGATTCTCTGAGCTTTTTACGCCGGCCTTGATGCCGGCCTGCGCCTTATCGCTGAAGGGCGTGACCGCGCTCCAGCGCCTCCAGATTGACGCTGCGTTGCGCCGCGCCGCTCAGTGCCTCGGTTGCCTGCCTAAGCTCCTCGTAAGCGAACAGGAAGTCGGGCTGGCTGGAAGCGAAGCCAAGCAGCACCAGGTTGGCCATCATCGGGTTGTGCATGCGCAGCGCCACGGCGTCAGCATCGCAGGTATGAACGCTGACCTGCATTTCCTCCAGCAGTTCAGCGACCCGCTGGTCTGGAAAAGCTTGCCCGTCCGGGGCGTTGACCACACACATCGCGTTTCGGCCGTTCTGCCTGGAACGCAGATAGGGCAGGGCGCGGTGCGACTCCATGCAGTCCAGACCGATCAGCAGGTCGGCGTCACCCTCACGCACCATGGGACTGCTGAACTGACCCAACTTCAGATGGGTCATGACCGATCCGCCGCGCTGGGACATGCCAAAGGTCTGCGACCCCAGCACCGGCACCTCCTTGTGCCGCGCTATTTCGATAAAGATTTTGGTCGCAAAAAGAACCCCCTGGCCACCGACCCCGGCAATGATGGCCTGCGATTTCATGCGTGCTCCTTCACCGGCTGGATCGCCAGGGGCTGGATCGCGCCCTGCGCACAGACCTGGATGCAGATGCCGCAGTCGATGCAGGTGCGTCGGTCAATATCCACGAGGCCATCGGGTCGGCGCTGCAGCGAGGGGCATTCAAACCAGGTGGTGCAGTAGCCGCAGGCAATACAGACACCGGTAGCGGGCATGCTGATCGCGCTGCGCGGGCATTCGGCCTGGCAAATGCGGCAGGCCGTGCACTTGCCGGCGTCGATCTGGTAGGCGCCCGCCAGCAGCGTGATGGCGGCGCTGGGACAGACATGCAGGCAGATGTCGCAGTGCGTGCAGACACCACAATGAAAGCAGCGCTCGCGGGCCTCGGCGCTGGCGGCCTCGGTGCCCAGCCCGAGATTGACTTCGTCGAAGTTCCAGATGGAATCAGCCGGTGCATGATGACGCGCCTGTGCGCGCTCCGTCTTGCTGAAAAACTGCAGCTTGATCTCCTGCACTGCAGCAACCGGCAGCGCTTGCTGCGCGCGCCGCGATTCGCCGCCTGCCAGTTTGGCGCAGGCGATGCCCGGGCCGCTTGCCAGTTGCAGCGCAGCTGCATCGATCGCTTTGCCGCCAAGCTGTTGATGGATTCCCAGGGCGGCCCGCTTGCCCGCATTGACGGCACCCACCACGGTGCCCACGCCGCTGCTGGCAGCGTCACCACCGGCAAAAATGCGTGCCTGTGCGGTGCGTCCCCAGGGGTCGACCTGGAGTCGGCCGTTCAGTGCCAAACCGGGTTCGCTGAGGTAGGCCAGATCGGCGTCGCCGCCGATGCACACCAGAATGCTCTCGGCCTCACTGGTTTCGCTGTAAAAGGGCGGCGAATTCTCCGCCAAGTCCGGCTTGGCCAGCGCAAGGTCCCGCAGCAGCAATTTGAGTCGATGGCTCGCACCGGCCTCGAAGCTGACCGGCACCACGGCATGATGAAACACGATGCCTTCCGCGCGCGCCGAGGCCACTTCTTCGGGTATCGCCAGCAGCAGGTCGTAGTAAACGTCGACCACGGCGCCCTGACGCCGGGCGCTGCGTGCCGCGTCGATGGCGGTGTTGCCACCGCCGATCACCGCAACGCGCGCACCCAGTGCCGGCGACTCCTCGGCGCGCATGCGGTAGAGGTAGTCGAGCCCGCTGAGCACGCCGGCGCGCTCCTCACCGGCAATCTGGAGACGCCTTTGTTGCCAGGCGCCGGTGGCCAGATAGACGGCGTCAAAGCGCTCAAGCTCGGACCAGGCCAGATTGCTGCCCAGACGAACACCGGTGTGCACGGTGACGCCGAGCGACTTGAATACCTCGAGTTCGCGCTGCAGCACGCTGGTCGGCAGCCGGTATTGGGTGATGGCCCAGCGCAGCATGCCGCCGATTTCGGGCAGCGACTCAAAGATTTCGACAGCGTAGCCCAGGCGGGCCAACTGGTAGGCGGCGCTCAGGCCGGCAGGGCCGCCTCCGACCACTGCCACTGTCTTGCCGAGTGCCTGACCGCGCGTGGCAAAGCCGGCGGCCGAGCGAGCGCGGTCACCGGCCATGCGCTCGATGGCGTTGATGGACAGGGCGCCGTCATGGCTGCTGCGGTTGCAGTTGCTCTCGCAGGGATGCGGACAGACGCGCCCCAGCGTGGAAGGAAAAGGATGCTCCTGGTAGAGCATGTTGGCGGCATCTTGCCACTGGCCCTGCGCTGCCAGCGTCATCAGACGCTCGATGTCGTTGCCGGCCGGGCAGGCTTCAGAGCAGGGCGACAAGCGGTCCTGGTGGCGTGGCATCCACGCTGCATCCAGCGCAGCAACGGTACCGGTGGAACGCGGGCGCGGACCATGGCGCACCTCCACGGCAAGGGAGGTCTTGCCCGGACCGAGGCCTTTCTGCTGTGCCACGCAGGCGTAGCGCGCCAGGACAACGGCGACGCCGCCCTGCTCGGCACGGCTGTGCGCCAGAGCGTCCAGCAGCACGCGATGAAAGCTGGCCAGGTCGTGGGGGTCGGCGTGCACCAGGTAGTTGATGCCGCAACCTCGGATCAGGGTTTCGAGTTGAACGATAGCGCCGCTGTGGCCATCGGCAGTCTGGCCGGACTCGGGGGTGGGTTGCATGCCGGTCATGCCGGTGGTGCCGTTGTCCAGCACCAGGAGGACAAAACGGGCGCCGTTGTAGACCGCGTTTTCCAGTCCCGCTGCCCCGGAGTGAAAGAAGGTGCCATCGCCGATGGTGGCGAAAATCGGCGGTGCCTTGCCGTCCTGGGCGTAGGCGTGATAGAAGCCCGACGCCATCGAGATCGACGCTCCCATGTCGTGCACGGTGTCAACCGCACCCTGGTTCAGCCCCAGTGTGTAGCAGCCGATGTCGCCCGGGAAGAGGGCGTCCGGAAAGGCGCGCCGCAGGGCGTAAAACGTGGCGCGGTGGCCGCAGCCAGGGCAGAAGGTAGGGCGGCGCACCGGCAGTTCCAGCGCTGCGACGGCTTGCAGCATGCGGTTGGCGGCGCGCTCATGGGCGATCAGCCCGGCCTCGCGGGCGGCAGCGACCAGATGTTCTTCGATCACCTTGGGAGTCAGTTCGCCGTGCGACGGAATATGCCCGCTCAGACGTCCCCAGACCGGCAACGCCAGCCTGATCTGGAGTTCGACCGCGGCGTCGGTTTCCTCAAACACGATGAGTCGCTCGCAGCGGCTGGCAAAATCCTCGACCAAAGCCCTTGGCAGCGGATAAGCGGTGGCGATCTTGAGAATCGGACACTGCTCGGCCAGCCCCAGAGACGGCAACAGATCATTCAGGTAGGCATAGCTGACGCCGGCCGCAACGATGCCCAGTGGCGCCCGCGGCAGGCCCGATCCCGCTGGGAAGAAAGCCTGATTGCCGGGCCAGTTCTCGAACTCTTTTTCAATCGCCACCAGTTTCTCGTTGAGTTCCTTGTGCAACTGCAACCTGGCGCGCGGCGCCGCCGCCCAACGCTGCGGATTCTTCTCGAAATCGGCGCTCCGGCCAGCGGCCTGCACCGGCCTGCACTCGATCGCCTGATCAGAGTGACAGACGCGCACCGTGGGTCGCAGCAGCACCGGTATCTGATGACGTTCGGACAGTTCGAAGGCGAGCGAGACCATGTCCCTGGCTTCCTGCGGCGTGCTCGGGTCGAGCGCCGGGATTTTGGAGAACAGCGAGAACAGACGCGAGTCCTGCTCGGTTTGCGAGGAGTGCAGTCCGGGGTCATCGGCAACGATCAGCACCAGACCGCCCACCACGCCGACGTAGGCGGCGGAGAGCGCCGCGTCGGCCGCCACGTTGAGCCCCACCTGTTTCATCGCGACAGCAGCACGCTTGCCGGCATAGGCGGCCGCCAGCGCCGTCTCGAGGGCGACCTTCTCATTGGTTGACCACTCAACGTAGACCTTGACGCCGAGTTCATTCCTGAAGGCAATTACGGCCGGCAGGATCTCGGAACTTGGCGTGCCCGGATAGGCGCTCATGAACTGGCAGCCTGATTCAACGAGGCCGCGGGCGATCGCCTCATTGCCCAGCATCACGCGCTGATCGCTAGTCTTCATTGCCAAGCCCTCGGTTGTCGATATCCGAAGGTGGCCACTGCGTGGTCATCGGTACACCTTCGTCGGTTCGAATGAAAGAAGGGCGAAGATAAGTCAGTTTTCGAAAGCGTGGTGTCGGTTATTTGAGACACGCATGAAATTTCTTGAGGGTACGGCGGGTGAGGGGGGCAGGTCAGCCCGAACCGACAGCATCATGGCGGGCAAATGC
>CAITZZ010000335.1 GCA_903897005.1 uncultured beta proteobacterium
CAGTTGCGAGGTGCTGGCGCTGGCAAAGGTCACGAAAGTCGGCTTGGCCTTGGCCAGGTCGACAAACTCGCGCAGGGTCTTGGCCGGCACGTCGTTGTTGACGGCCACGATCAGTGGCACCGAGCCCATGTAGCCCAGAGGTGCAAAAGCCGTGTCCTGGTCGTAGGGCAGTTTCTTCATCAAGCTCTTGAGCGCGGCGTTGGTGCTGTTGGTTCCGATCAGGATGGTGTAGCCGTCCGGGGCCGCTTTGGCCACTGCATCGGCGCCCAGCATGCCGTTCACGCCCGCCTTGTTTTCCACCACGATGGTCTGCCCCAGCGTCTCCGACATCTTGGCCGCAAAGGCACGTCCGATCTGGTCGGTTGCGCTGCCCGCCGCAAAGGGCACGATCGCCTTGATCGGTTTGTTCGGATAACCCTGCGCCAGCGCGCTGAGCGAGAAACTGGCCAGCGCCAGCAAGAGAACGGATTTGCACTTCATGGGGAGTTTCCTGTCAAAAAAACGGTTGATCGAACTAATCGATGGACATGGCGAGGATAGCCGAACTCAGGCACTTGCCATGCGCGTCCAGCGCCAGGGAGCGCGTGACGCCGCCGCCCAGCGCATCGTGCAGCACAAAGTTCAAGGCGCCCAGTTGCGGCACCACAAAGCGCTCGACCCGGCCCTTGACGATGCCGGCGTAGTGCGCGCGCACACGCTCGGCGGTGAGTGACTTCTCGATCGCGGGGAAGTCCTTCATATCGTAAGCAATCACCGAAATGGTGGACCGGTTTCCCTTGTCTCCGGCACGGGAGTGGGCAATTTCTCGAAGCAGCATTCAGAGTTCCAACATAACAATTGTGGTTTGGACCATGTCACGCGGGATCAGCGTGGAGGCGGCGGCGATCACCTCGCGCACCGACTTGCTGGCACCCCCGCTGGCGCCGGGGCCGTTCAGGTACATGGCCTCCACTTCGTTGGCTACGCGCTCGGCCTCTTTTCTGCTGGCCACGCGCAGCGCGACCCGGACCCTGACTTCAGCGGGTTCGTGCCCAGTGGCGTGGGCCGGACCGAGAATCGAATTGACGCCGATGAGTTCATAGCGGCTGTCCAGGGCCTGGATGTCCGAACTCTCCAGCCTCAGGCGCAACACCTCCAGCGCCAACTCGCCGCGCGCCTGCGCGCCCGGACCGGCGTAGGAAATCTGCCCTTCACCGATGAAGCCGTCACGGTGTCCCACGGTCACCTTGAGGGTCGCCGGCCGTGGATGGCCGCTGGCACCTTGAACCAGAACCCGATCCGGAGCGACCTCGGTCAAGGTCACGCCTGAAAAATCCGCCACCACATCGGGCTGCAGATAACTGGCGGGGTTTTCGATCTCGTACAGGAGCTGCGCCGCGCAGGTGGCGCGGGTCACGCAGCCGCCAGAACCTTCGACCTTGGTGATGATGGCACTCCCATCCTCCGAGACTTCCGCAATCGGAAAGCCCAGCCGCGCCAGATCGGGTACGTCACGATAACCAGGGTCG
>CAITZZ010000336.1 GCA_903897005.1 uncultured beta proteobacterium
CGTGCTGGAACGGCGTGCCGACTTCAACGACCGCGTGAAAAAGGGCCAGATCCTGCTGCGCCTGGACCCGGCCACACTGCAAGCCCGACTGCGCCAGACGCAGGCGGGTCTGGCCGCCAGCAACGCAGCCCTGGTGCTGGCACGCGCAACCTATGAGCGCAACCTGAAACTGGTGGCAGCGGGTTTTATTTCGGCACTGTCACTGGACCAGGGCAAGCGCGAGGTCGATGCCGCTGTGGCCAACGTGGAACTGGGTCGTGCTCAAGTGGAATCGGCACAGACCGATCTGGACAACTCTGTGATCCGATCGCCGATTGACGGCGTCGTGATACGGCGCAACACCGACGTCGGGCAAACCGTGGCCGCGAGTTTTCAGACCCCCGACTTGTACCTGCTGGCGCGTGATTTGCGCCAGATGGTGATCCAGACCAATGTCAGCGAGGCCGACGTCGGCCTCATCAAGACCGGGCAGGCTGTGCACTTCACCGTCGACGCCTACCCCGAGCGCGAGTTCGAGGGCCTGGTGCAGCAGTTCCGCCTGAACTCGGCCAGCGCCCAGGGCGTGGTCACCTACACCATCATCGTTGACGTCGAGAATCCGGATGAGTTGCTCAAGCCCGGCATGACGGCGCAGACCCGCATCGTGGTCTCGAGCAAACCCAAGGTGATGCGCCTGCCGACGGCAGCGCTGCGTTTCCGGCCGGACGAAGACAGCCTGAAGGCCAAGGGCGCCAAGCCAGCGGCCAGCGCCGCCTCGGCGCCGGTAACGGCGGAAGAAAAAGCACGCGCCGATGACGATGGCGTGCTCACCGCAACCCGCACCGGGCGCAAGATTTACCGCGTTTACACCGTCGGTGACAAGCAGTTGCCCAAGCTGCACGAGGTGACCATAGGCATTGCCAACACCCGCTTTACCGAACTGATCAGCGGTGATCTGAAAGCCGGTGACGAGGTCATCACGCGCACGGTGGAAGCGCCGGTGAAGAAATGAGCCTGATCGAGCTCTCGGGCATCAGCAAGAGCTATCGAACCGGCGACGTCGTCACGCCGGTCCTGTTTGGCATTGACCTGCAGGTGAGCCAGGGCGATTACGTGGCGCTGATGGGTCCGAGCGGATCGGGCAAAAGTACTTTGATGAATCTGCTCGGGCTGCTCGATCGCGCTGACGGTGGTCATTACCGGCTCGATGGTCAGGACGTGACCGGCCTGAGCGCGGCCCAGCACGCCGAGGTACGCAACCGCACCATCGGTTTTGTCTTTCAGAGTTTCAATCTCTTGAAGCGCATGAACGTGCTGGAGAACGTGGCCCTGCCGCTGCTGTATGCGGGCCAGTCACGTGCCGCAGCACGCAAGCGCGCCCAGGAAGTGCTGGACCAGGTCGGCCTGGCGACCCTGGGGCACCGCATGCCCAATCAGCTCTCGGGCGGCCAGCAGCAACGCGTGGCGATTGCCCGCTCGCTGGTGAACCGTCCCCCTTTGCTGCTAGCGGATGAGCCCACCGGCAACCTCGACACCAAGACCACCAACGAAGTGCTGGAAGTCATAGGACAGCTCAATCGCGAACAGGGCCTGACCATCGTCATCGTCACGCACGAAGCCGATGTGGCGCGCCACGCCAAGCGCCTGGTCAAACTCAAGGACGGCGTCGTCGTCTATGACGGCATTCCGGCCGGCGAGAAGCAGGAGGAATTTGCATGAGCCTGGCGCAGATTCTGCTCGAAGCCTTTCGCTCGCTGGCTGCGAACCGCCTGCGCACGGGCCTCACCATGCTGGGCATCATCATCGGCATTGCTTCGGTGGTGCTGATGCTCAGCGTCGGTGATGCGGTGCGCGCCTTCATCAACAAGGAGTTGGCCGTGCTCGGCAGCAACCAGTTGATCGTGCAACCCGGCACGCCAACCGAAGGCGGCGCGCGCCGGCGTACCAACGAGTCGCCGACGCTGACCATCGACGACGCCGTTGCCCTGAGCGCACTGCCGAGTCTGCGCGGTGCCGCGCCCACACTGCAGGGCTTCTTCCAGATCCTGTATGGCGGCGACAACAGCAACTCGGTGGTGCTGGGTGTGACACCCGACATGTTTGTGCTGCGCAACTGGAAGGTCGAGCGCGGCGTCGCGCTGGCCGACAGCGATGTGCGCTCCGCCAACCGGGTCATCGTGATCGGCTCCAATGTGGCATCCACCTACTACTACCGGCGCGATCCGATTGGCCAGACGCTGCGCGTCGATGGCCGGCCCTTCACCATCATCGGCGTGCTCGCCGGCAGCGGGCGCACGCTGGACGGCACCGACCTGGGCGAACTGATGGTGGTTCCCATCACCGCCATCCCGGTGCGCATGCCGCGACCCCGCACCGTGCACTACATCAACGCCCAGGCCAAGGACGAGGCCAGCATGAAGGAGGCCGAGCGCGACATTGCCGACCTGCTGCGTGATCGCCACCACATCCGGGGCGACAAGCTCGACGATTTCCAGATCACCAACCTGGCCAGCATCGCGCAGACCGGCGAAGCCATAGGCGCCGGCCTGTCCATCGGCCTGGGTGTGGTCGGTGCGATCTCGCTGATTGTGGGCGGCATCGGCATCATGAACATCATGCTGGTCAGCGTGAGTGAGCGTGTGCGCGAGATCGGCATTCGCATGGCTATTGGCGCCAAGCCGATGCACGTGCTGGTGCAGTTTCTGAGCGAGGCGGTGGTGATGTGCATTCTGGGCGGCATGATAGGTGTAGCGCTGGCCGCGCTGGGCGCCTGGGGCGTCAACAGCACCGGCAAGTTCGAGATGGCGCTGGGCGCCAGCCATGTGCTGACCGCTGTGCTGTTCTCCACCGGCGTCGGCCTGTTTTTCGGCTTCTACCCGGCACGACGTGCGTCACGCTTGCTGCCGATCGAGTGCCTGCGGCAGGACTGAGGCTGCTTTCCCCCACTCACTCACCCCCGCCTCTCTCCCGCCCCGCCGGGCGGAAGAGAGGAGCCAACAGCCCTATTTGGCCGCGTGCGAAAGCATCTCAGTGCATCGCGTTTGACAGCGCGAGGACTCGGGGTTTTGCCAAATTGGTGTCTGGCCGCAATAACTTTTATGCCGCTGAATGGCTGTCATTGCGGACTTGATCCGCAATCCAGTCGCGGCGCAGCACTGGATCCCGGGTCGAGCCCGGGATGACAGAGACGGGGTCCGGGATGACAAGACCAAAGGCCGTGGACATTCGCGTACCCGGGACATTCGCGTACCCGGGACATTCGCGTAGTTACCCGCTGCGGCGCGCTTGGCCACCGCTGATTCGGATGTTCGCCACAACTTGTTCCACCTTTGGCAACGCATGAGCAAAGAATTGCTTGAAGCCAGAACACAGGTAGTTCAACCCCGCCTCGCCATCCTTGGTGCGCAGGA
>CAITZZ010000337.1 GCA_903897005.1 uncultured beta proteobacterium
CAGGGTATTCCCATTGCCGTTCAGGTGTTTGACGCCGCCGGTGTCCGATTGAAGTAGCGAAAGCACTCTTCCATGGCATCACACCACGCGACTCCTCTCAAGTTCCTGGCCCCAGGCTGGTTTTCCGTGGTCATGGGTCTGTCCGGCCTGACGCTGGCCTGGGTGCGGGCTGTTCCCTATGCGGGCGATAGCGCACAAACAGTGGCCTGGGTGCTCGGAATGAGTGCTGCCCTGGTGATGACCTTGCTTTTTGTTCTTTCACTGCTGCGAAGGCTTCGCCATCCGCAGGCATTTATGGAGGACCTGCACCATCCCGTGCGTCACGTATTCGTAGCCGCGTTCCCGGTCTCGCTTATTCTGCTTGCGACAGTAGCCTTTGCCTTGAGTGGCGACTCTGCGCTGGCCCGAGTTACCTGGCTGTTCGGCTCTGTTTCGCAGATTCTGGTTACGGTTTGGGTGCTCTCGCGCTGGTTGAATACCGGCGATGCCGGCAAGCCGGCAATCTCTTTCTGGACCGGCATCACGCCGGCGCTATTGATTGCGGTGGTGGGTAATGTGGTGGTACCACTCGCTGGAGTTCGGTTGGGCTTTCCCGAGTGGGCCGCCGCGCAATTTGGTGTAGGCCTCTTCTTTTGGATCGTGGTCTTGACTCTGATATTCGTCAGGCTGGGGCAGCACGGAATGTGGCCCGAACGCTTGTTGCCGGCGACTTTCATCACGGTCGCGCCACCTTCGGTCATCGGGCTGGCCGTCCTGCAACTCGGCGCGCCGGTCCTGGTCTCCTGGATGGCTTGGGGTATTGCCGTGTTTTTCCTGCTCTGGTCTGCCAGCATGCTCAAGCGTTTGCGCTCCACGTCCTTTTCTGTGACTTTTTGGGCGCTATCGTTCCCGCTGGCCTCTTTGACTGCGTTGACACTTCGCCTGTCTGAAAACGCAGCGCTTTGGTTCGGTGTGTTGGCCATGCTGATGTTGTGTCTGACTTCACTGCTGGTGACCATGCTGGTGTTTGGAACCCTAAGAGGCTTGCTTAACGGGACGCTGCTGCTCCCCGAGCCAGGACCCGCCAGCGCGCCGGCTACGCCGGTTTCGGGTGCCGTCGCTTAGCTGAGTCGTAGAAATAATGGCAGGTCTTGCAAATACATGGAATAAAAGCGGCTCCCGGCACGTATACCGCTATGCAAGCTGTTCAATAACCCGAGGAATACCAAATGACATTCAAGCAATCTCTTCTTTCCCTGATGTTGGTCGGCAGCCTGGCTGCTTGCTCGACGATGCCGGGCAGCACGGCGGGCCCGGCCAAGTTTGCCGACGGTGTGCTGACGGGCAACAATGGCATGACTCTGTACACGTTTGACAAGGACGCCGCCGGCAAAAGCGTCTGCAACGGTCCCTGTGCGACCAACTGGCCGCCTTTGCTCGCGATGGAGGGTGCAACTGCCAGCGGCGACTACAGTGTCATCGCGCGGGATGATGGCAAGAAGCAGTGGGCACTCAAGGGAAAGCCACTGTATTTCTGGTCCAAGGATCAGAAGCCCGGAGACAGGACGGGCGATGGTTTTCTCAACAACAGCTGGCACATTGTGAAGCCCTGATTCGGGTGGATAAACAAGCGATCCTCGCCGAACTGCCACGCCTGCGCCGCTACGCGCGGGCCATGGTCGGCGATCGCGCGGCAGCGGACGACCTGGTGCAGGACACGCTGGAGCGCGCCTGGTCGCAGTTGGCGCAGTGGCGAGCCGGCAGCAGCCTGCGCCCCTGGTTGCTCAGCATCATGCACAACCTGCGTATCGATCAACTCCGCCGCCCCGGGTTGTCCATCAGCCCGGTGGACGACGCCGATCTGGACGTGCCGACCCGCGCCACCCAGACCGACCGACTGGAAGTCAGGGATCTCGCACATGCCTTGTCGAGACTTCCCGAAGAACAGCGCGAAGTGGTCTTGCTGGTCGCTCTGGAGGAAATGAGTTACCGGGAAGTCGCCAGCACATTGGGGATCCCTACCGGCACCGTGATGTCCCGACTTGCCCGCGGTCGTGAACGCCTGCGGCAGATCATGGATGGCCAGCAGCCGATGGCCAAACTCAGAGTCGTGCGATGAACAAAGTCTTGATTACCGAAGCCGATCTGCATGCTTACGTTGATGGGCAATTGCCGGTTGATCAGCACGCACAGATCGATGCTGACCTGGCCAGCCTGCCACAGGAAGCGGAGCGCGTTGCCTCCTATCGAGCGCAAAAGCTTGCCTTGCGCGAGTTGTTTGATCCAGTCCTTGACGAACCCGTGCCGGAAAATCTGGGGCGACTCGCCACGCCGCCGCGGACGGGTCTTGACCTTCAAGGCAGACAGTCCTTGCCACGCTGGTCCATGCAACGGATTGCGGCCAGTGTTGCAATCACGGTGGTCAGTGCTGCCGCCGGCTGGCTGGCCCACGGTCAGTACGAGCCCGACAAGCAGCTGGCGCAAACCATACCCCTGGCGCGACAGGCGGCGATAGCGCACGCAGTCTACAGCCCTGACGTGCGACGCCCCGTGGAAATCAGTGCCGAGCATGAAGACCAACTGGTCACCTGGCTGTCCAAGCGGCTGGGCACATCGGTCCGTGCGCCCAAACTGGCAGCGCAGGGCTTTGAACTGGTCGGCGGGCGACTGCTGCCTGGCAACAGCGGCCCGGTGGCACAGTTCATGTACCAGGACGCCAATGGACAGCGCCTGACACTGTACGTCAGCACCGAAATTCCGGCAAACCAGGACACTGCCTTTCGGTTTGCACAGGAAGGCCCGGTGAACGTCTTTTACTGGATCGATGGCAAATTTGGCTATGCGCTCTCGGCCGGCCTGGACAAAGCCACTCTGGCGCGCGTGTCATCGGCGGTGTACGAGCAAATCAATCGGCGTTAAGCAATTGTCCGGACTGCGCATTTGAACGTCAATCTCGGCCCCTTGGCTTTTCAGACCAGTCACGTGCTGTTGCTGGTTTCCATGCTGGTTGCAGCCATCGTGGGTCACCTGGTGGGCAGGCCACAGCGCCTTGGCATTGTCAATGTATTGATCGACATGCTGCTGGCTGCGATGCTGGCAGCACGCATGGTCTTTGTCGCCATTTGGTTTGAGCAGTACCGCGATGCACCCTGGTCGGTCTTGGACATTCGTGATGGCGGGTTCAATTCATGGGCCGGCCTTGCCACCGCGATGGCAGTAGCCATCTGGCACGCATCGAAGCGCCCCGAACTGCGCAGACCGCTGAGCCTGGGGCTGCTTGCGGGCACGCTGGCCTGGGCGATGTCTGGCGCACCCGGCATGCTTGGCATGAGCGCTCAGACGGCGCTGCCGGCGGTCGAATTGAAGACCCTCTCAGGACAAGCAACCCATTTGGCGGCGCTGTCTCATGGGAAGCCGATGGTGGTCAACCTCTGGGCGACCTGGTGCCCACCATGCCGTCGCGAAATGCCGGTGCTGGCAGAGGCGCAACAGCGCGAAACCAGCGTGACTTTTGTTTTTGTCAGCCAGGGCGATGACGCGGCCAAGGTTCAGCGCTACCTGAGCAGTTCGCAACTCCAACTTGAAAACGTCCTGATTGATGCCGGTAGCGCACTGGGCCGGGCCGTCGGATCGACGGCCATGCCTACGTCCCTGTTTTACGACGCGAGCGGACATTTGGTGAACAGCCACGTGGGAGCGTTGTCCCATGCCACGCTGGCGGACAAAATGGAGGCGTTCCGCGTCGCCAGACGATTGAACAATGGCTGGTAGCGGCCTGATCGACCTGCTCGGCCCCTGTGGCTCAATTGAAGCAGGCAGTTCGAGTGCCTACTGCTCGTCGGCTCCCAGCGGCTCGATCGTGCGAATTTGCCGCTCCAACACTGCCAGCGTTGCTTCGGAGGCGTCATGCCCCAGCACGCTGCGCGCCTGGATGCGCTGGCGCAGTTGATCGGCACTGGCCTGTGGCGCCAGGATTTCGAATGCCAGGCCCCGGTCTTGGGCGAGGGCGCGAAAGGCGTCGCGCTCGCTGCGTTTGAGGAAGGTGGCATCAACGATCACCGACCAGCCAGCGCGCAGCAACAGGCCAGCCAGGGTGTGCAGACGCGTGTAGGTTTGCTGCTGTGCGGCAGCGCTGTAAATGCCGCCGTCCAGCGGCGAGCCGCTTGGCGCTGTGCTTGAGAGGCCGGCCAGGCGCTTGCGTTCTACATCCGAGCGCAGGCGCAGAGTGGATGCGTTTGGGTCGTTTTGCAGCCGTTCATTGGTCGCGCTGGTTTTGCCGCAACCCGACAAGCCATGTGTGATCACGAGCCGCGCCGGCGGCGGCGCGGCCAGCCGTTCTGCCAACGCCAGGTAGGCCAGCACCTCGCTCGCGTCGCCCGCTACCTGGAGCAAGCGCAGAGACGCCACCTTGGCACGCACCAGCGCGCGGTAAACCGCGTAAAAGCGCAGCAGTGCAGCTGCTTCGTAGTCGCCACTGTGGCTCAGCACCTCGTTGACAAACCAGTTGGCCAGGCCGCCTTGCTTGCGGGCCAGCAGGTCAACATAGGGGAAGGCGATATCACTGGTCACGTCGATCCAGCGCAGGTCTTCATTGAATTCGATGCAGTCGAACATCTGTACCTTCTCACCGATCAGGACCAGATTAGCCAGATGCAGGTCACCATGGCACTCGCGCACCAGACCGGCCTCCTTGCGCGAGCGCATCAGGGCTGTCAGCTGCTGGTGCTGCGCGTGCGTCCAGCTGCGCAGCCACTGGAGTCGCTCCGGTAACCCGGGCGCCGTGCTGACCTGCATCAGCTCGTCAAAGTTCTCCAGCGCCGGCGCCAGGATGGCGCTGGCTGATCCGAAGCGCGTGGCCGGTGTGGCACGCGCCGCCGTCTCATGAAAGGCGGCCAGCGTGGCGGCCAGAGCGGACAGATGGGCGGGTCGTAGTTCACCCCGGGCACAAACCCGGTCGAGGCGGCCAGCTTCATCGAAGCGCCGCATCCTGACCGCGTATTCGATCGCCTCACCCGGCCCGTCGAAGCGCGGGTCCTGCTCAGAGTTGAAGAGGGCGACGACATCAAGGTAGAGCTCGGGCGCATAGCGGCGGTTCAGGCGCAGCTCGTCAAGGCAAGCGGCTTTGCGCTTGCCCAGTGTGCTGAAGTCCAGGAAGGGCAGGTGCAGCGGCTTCTTGATCTTGTAGGCAAACTCACCCGCCAGCAAGACCCATGAGATATGGGTTTGCACCAGTTCGACTTCTGGCACGGTGTGCGCATAGCGCTGCGGGTCCAGCAAGGCCTGGATCAGGGGGGGCAGAGCGGCGTCCATGTCTGCATCATGCCAGACTGCCAATTTTGGCAGCGAGCTGACTTCAGTGCGCCAGCAGCTTCAAAGTCCTGGGCAACTAGCCGCCATCGCGAACAACGCGACAGGATGCAATGTCAAACGACACTGCACCAATCGTCAGCGCAGTCTGATCCCGCAATCCCGCTGCAAAGTTCACGAAGCGCTCCACATCGGCGAAGTTGCTGGCCAGCCCAATGGACACACGGATCGCACCGGCGCTCTTGCCACCCCGCTCCTGCATGACATGCAGGAAACGCTGCAGGTTGATGTCGGTGCCTGCTTCGGCAAGGCCTGCACGCATGTCGTCTTCGCTCAGGTCTTCGGCAGTCTCACCGGCTCCCGGGTTGCAAAAACAACCGGTGCGCAGCGAGATGTTCTCCTGTGCTGCCAGTTCCTCAACGCGGCGATAGTCAACCAGGTGACCTGTTGGATCGTACAAATTCAGCGTGACGGTGCCGCCGCGCTCGATCATGTCGGCCGGACCATAGAGGCGCACCATCGGTCGGCCGTTGCTATGTCGCAACCCCAGCAGCTGTGTGATCAGCCAGCCTGTCAGGCAATGGACTCGTGTTTGAATGGTTTCCATGCCAACCTGCTGCAGGTGCTTCAGTCCAATTTCCACGGCGGGAATACTCAGGTAGTTCAGCGTGCCGTCTTCAAAGCCGGCCTCACCGCTGGAGAGCACATGCATGCGCCCCTGCACCGTCGCAAAGTTGACCGTGCCGCCGCCAAACCAGGGGCGGCGCAATGACTTGAGCGTCTCGTTGCGCACCAGCAGGCAGCCCACCCCGGTGGGATAGCCAAACATCTTGTAGAACGACATCACCACGAAGTCGGGCGAGACGGCGCGCAGGTCCAAGCGATTGCCGGGAACAAAGGCAGCGGCATCGAGCAAGACATGCCAGCCCGCAGCACGCGCCGATGCGACCAGCGCCAGTGGATGTTTGACGCCGGAAAAGTTCGACTGTGCCGGGAACGCCATCAAGTTCGGGCGTGCGCCATCAGCCTGGGCCAGCAGGGCATTCATCGCCGCCACGTCAATGCGAAGTTCAGGTCGCGTCAGTGGCGCATAGTTCACGCTCGCGCCGCCCCTTTTTGCGAATTCACGGATGCCGTTGACCGAGTTGTGGTTATCCGTGGTCAGTAGCAGACGCCCGCCCGGGCCAAACGGATACGACTCGCCCACCAGTTTCAATGCGGCTGAAGCATTCTGGGTGAAGATGGCCGTGTACTCTGCCGCGCCATTGAAGTAATCGAGCACGGCTGCACGAGCCTGCTCGACCCGGCGCGTCATTTTTGTGGAGCTGGGATTCACCGAATGCGGATTGCCAAGAACCTCTTCGTTGAGCATCCGCACATGCTCCTGCACCTGAGACGCAGCGTGCAAGCCGCCACCCGTGAAGTCCAGATAGACCTGCTCCTGAGCGTCGAGCCTGGCGTATTCGGACGCACGCAACGCGTCCAGGGCATGGGTCCTTGCATAGCTTGGGTAGCTCTTCAGGAACTGATCGAAAGGTGTCATGACTTCAACTCAATGCTTGCATGCTCGTGGCACCACATGTTGTGCTTAGCCCAGCAACTTGCTCCAGGTACCGATGTTATAAACCTTCCGGTAGCCCTTGCTTCTTAACAACAGTTTTGCCATCCCGCTTCGTGTTCCGCTGGCGCAGCAAAGCACAACCGGGGAAGACTTGGGTATCTCACGGAGCCTGCTCCCCAATTCGTTGAGGGGAATGTTGATTGTTCCGGGAGCGTTCCCATCGGCAAACTCCCCGGCCGATCTGACGTCGACAAATACTGCGCCGCTCCTTTTGAGCTCTGGCAGCATCGCAATGACTCTTCTCGAATTCCACCACTTGTAGGCGAACCAAAGACCCAAGGCCAGCAAGGGCCAGTACTTTTCAAAAAAATCCAGAGAATCCATGTGAAACCTTGGCTAGCTGCCAAACCCGTCAGGCATCTGCAGTGCCACCACTTCGCCACGTGCCGTCGCGACACCCTTGGCATAGACGGTGCTTTCAACGACCACCTTACGGCCTTTGATCTCCTTGATACGGCCGCGAATTTCCAGCACGCCGTCGATCGGCGTCGGCTTCAGATAGTCAACGTGCAAGGAACCGGTGACAAAGCGAAACGGTGGCAGCGTATCCATCTCGCGGCCGCTGGCGCGGTACATGGCGGCGGCAGCGGTTCCCGTACCATGGCAGTCGATCAGCGAGGCAATCAGGCCACCATAAGCAAAGCCCGGTATCGCCGTATGGTAGGGCTCCGGGGTGAAGTGCGTCACGGTTTCTTCGCCGTCCCAAAAGGTTTTGATCCGGTGCCCATGGATGTTCTTGGAGCCGCAGCCGTAGCAATGTGAGACGTTTTCCGGGTAGTAGTCTTGAAAGGCCTTCATGGTTTCTCCAGAGTTAGGTTTGCCTTGATTGGACACGATATGCCACATAGCGCGTCAGGTAGGCGCTGCCTTGATGCCCGCTGCCCTCATCCAGATGAGCCTCACCTTCCCAGGCGAACGCTTCATCCATGATCACTGCCGGGTCTGCTGCGAGGTCTGATCGTATGGTTTCTGCCGTGTAGAGCATGGCCTCGTCTTTCGGGCCACCGCTGCTGTGCCTCAGTTGCTTGGGATGAAACGCTTCGAGAATGAGGCAGCCACCTGGGCGCAGCGCTGAAATCAGCCGCTGATGTGCCACGCGCCGCCAGCTTGCGGGCAGATGCACATAGGTCAGAACGACTGCATCAAAACGGTCAGACGGGGGAACCCAATGTTCAAGATCAGCGTGGATGACGCCAACTTCGACCTTGTTTTCCGAGGCCAAGCGCAAGGCCTTGTCCAGGCCCACTTTGGAATTGTCCAGCGCGGTAACGCGATGCCCACGCTGCGCCAACCAGACGCTGTTGCGGCCTTCCCCGTCTCCAGGCAGCAAGACCTCACTGCGCGGATGCAGGTGAGCCGCCTGATTGCGCAGAAACCAGTTGGCCTGTGTGCCGTACTTGAAATCCGGCGTGGAATATTGTTGATCCCAGAAGTTCATTGGTCTTGCTCTGCTTTATATATAAGTATATACTAATATGTAACGATTACGGGAATTTTCCAATGTTCAGACCATCCATCATTGCTCTGCTACTTCCTTTTGCAGTTGCAGTCCACGCCGAAGTGATCCATATCGACAATGCCGAACTGGCGCGACTCAGCGCCAGCGGCGCTGCAGTCATCGACATCCGGACCGCCCCGGAGTGGAAAGAAACGGGCGTCATTGCCGGAAGCAAGTTATTGACTTTCTTTGATGAGAAGGGCCAATCCGATCCAACCCACTGGCTTCTCCAATTGAAGTCGCTGACCAAGCCGGGGCAGCCTGTGATCCTGATTTGCCGCAGCGGCAACCGCTCAAGGACGGTGGCGCAGTTCATGTGGCAACAGGCTGGATACAAAACCGTCTACAACGTGACTTCTGGTATCAACGTGTGGTCCAGAGAGGGCAGACCGGTCGTGCCGTCGAACTCGCCACAGGTCACCTGTGCTGCGGGCAAGGGTTGCTGAACTAAAAACCTCGACGCCTGGATCAGGGCAGTCAAATCATGCTTCGTCAGACCTTCATACGCTTTTTCTCTGTATTCGCTGTACTCCTCGCAGCGCTGTTGGCGCTGCCTGCGCAAGCCCAGAACGAGGCTCCGGATGCCTTGATCAAACATCTCTCGGCGGAAGTCCTCGACAGCATCAAGGCCGATCCAGCGCTGCGAACGGGCGATCTGACAAGAGTCATCGCACTGGTGGACGCCAAGCTGATGCCGAACATGAACTTCAAACGCATGACAGCCTCTGCAGTCGGCCCGACCTGGCGCCAGATCAGCCCGGAACAGCAAGAACGTTTGCAGAAAGAGTTCAAGATCTTGCTGGTGCGTACCTATGCCGGTGCTTTGGCGCAGGCCAATGACGTCACGCTGACGGTGAAGCCGCTGCGCGGCTCCCCGGACGACCAGGAGGTCATCGTGCGAACCGAAATCAAAGGCAGGGGTGATCCGGTTCAACTCGACTACAGGCTGGAAAAGACACCGGGCGAGTGCGCTGGCTGGAAGATCTACAACCTTAATGTGATGGGCGTCTGGCTGGTTGAAACCTACCGCAGTCAGTTTGCCCAGGAAATCAATGCCAAGGGCGTTGATGGCTTGATTGCCACCCTGGCAGAGCGCAACAAAAGCAATTCAAGAAAGAACTGAAAGCGCCAGACACCAGTCCGCCCAGGCACGCGCCTTGTCCTGCGGTGTGCGCAGCAGATAGGCCGGCGGATAGCTGACGATCACTGCAATGCCCTGGTAACGGTAAACCTGACCCCGCAATTTGCCCAGCGGGATCGTCGCCACATCGGGCACAGTGCCCTGCAGCAGGGCCTGCGCGGCGAAGCGGCCCAGCGCCAGAATGACTTTGGGCTGCACCAGCGCTACTTCACGGCGCAGGTAGTTCTCACAGGTCGAAAGGTCTTGCGGCTGCGGATTGCGCGCAACGGCCGGGCGGCACTTGACCACATTGCTGAGATAAGCGGCACGCGCATCGACACCGCCACGCTGCACGCCAACGGCCTTGAGCATGTTGTCAAGCAATTGACCGGCCTGCCCGACAAAAGGTGCGCCCAGCCGTTCCTCGTTGTCGTCGGGCGGCTCCCCCAGCACCAGCCAGTCAGCTTGGCGCGCCGCAGCGTTGCCACCAAACACCGCGGCACGACGACCCTGGTACTGGCCGCAGGCCTGGCACTGGGCAACGGCCTGATTCAAGGCTTGCCAGTCCATCGTGGCGATGTCGTCGGTCGGTGCATTCACTGTGTCGGGTTTGGCCTCCAGGGACGTGGTCGGTGTCATCGGTGCAATCGGCGTGATCGGCGCTGGCAGGGCAGTTGCGCTCTCAGGCTCAGGCACGGCCTCAGGCCACCAGACGCGCACACCCATCTCCTGCAACATGGCACGTTGGCGGCTATCAAGATCGAGGCTCATGGCTGCATTCTCACCGAATCACAAGCGCAGGTTCATCACCACGGCGTCTTCGCGCTGGCCCTGCGCCGCCGGGTAATACGATTTGCGCTCACCGACGCGTCGGTAGCCGCTCGCCTCATAAACTTCCATGGCACGCTGGTTGCCGGCGCGCACTTCCAGCCAGAGCCACAGTGCGCCCTGCCCTTTGGCCCAGATTGCAAGTGCATCGAGCATGACGCGGGCCCAGCCTTGACGCTGGTAGGGCGGCGCCACGGTGATATTGAGCAGATGCACTTCGTCGACCCCCTTCATGGCTACGAAATAGCCGAGCAGAGTTTCATCGGCAAGCAGCAACTGCGCCTGGTAGCCCGACCGCAGCGAGTCGGAAAAGTTGGCACGCAGCCAGGGGTGCGCGTAGGCCTGCTGTTCAATTTGCAAGACGGCATCCAGATGCTGCTCGGCCAGCGGCTCAAAGCGCGCTTCAACGGCCTTGAGCACAGCACTCACAGAACACCTTTCTGCGCTGCACGCTCCAGCGTGGTTTGCGCCACCTTGTCGCGCAGATAAAGCGG
>CAITZZ010000338.1 GCA_903897005.1 uncultured beta proteobacterium
GCACCGAGGCCGTGCCAAGGCCCCCAGAGCCAAACGCCCACCCACGACCCACATCGCTACGGCTGCACGCCAGGTCTGGTGCTGGGATATGACCTATTTGCCCGCGACGGTGATTGGTCTGACCTGCCCTGCGAATTTCGGACCAATTGAAGCTTGAGAGAATGGTCTCTTCTGCAAGGAGAGACGGGAATGAAGCAGGGACGATTCAGTGACGAGCAGATTGTTCGGATACTGCGCGAGACCGACAAGGACAGCGTAGCGGTGGTGGCCAAGCGCCATGGCGTGAGTGACGCGAGTATCTACATATGGCGCAAGAAGTTTGGCCAACTCGATGCCAGCGATGTAAAGCGACTCAAGACGTTGGAGGCAGAGAACTCCCGACTGAAGAAACTGCTGGTTGATCGTGACCTGGAGATCGAGGTCATGAAGGAGATCAACGCAAAAAAATGGTGAGCGCACAGGCCCGCCTGGAGCAGGTTCGCTGCGCAGTGCAGCGTGGACTGAGCCAGCGACGGGCGTGTGCGCTGATGGGAGCAGCGCGTTCGGGGCTGCATTACGAACTACGCATGCCCGCTAAGGACGCACCCGTGATTGAGGCCATGAAAAACCTGTCAGGCCAGTTCCCGCGCTTCGGTGCTCGGCGCATCAACATCTTTTTGGCACGCCAGGGCATGGCTGTGAGCAAAGACCGCTGCAGCAGAATCTGGAGTGCTGCGGGTCTTCAGGTGCCGCCACGCAAGAAGCGCCGGCGCGGTGTTGCCAGAACCAGCCCACGGCCCATGTCGCCGCTGGGACGCAACTCGGTGTGGTGCTACGACTTTGTGTTTGACTCCTGTGCCAACGGGCAGCAATTGAAATGTCTGACGGTGGTGGACGAGTACACGCGTGAATGTCTGGCAATCGACGTAGCGGGTTCAATACGTTCGCGCCGAGTCATTGATGTGCTGAGCAAACTCATTAGTGTGCACGGCGCACCGCGCTATCTACGCAGTGACAATGGTCCCGAATTTGTCAGTCTGGCACTGTTGAGGTGGGCCAAGGATGAAGAACTGGAATCGGTCCTAAGCGACCCAGGAAAGCCCTGGCAGAACGGAACCAATGAAAGTTTCAACGGAAAGTTTCGCGATGAATGTCTGGCAATGGAATGGTTTCGTAACCGTCTGGAAGCCAAGGTCATCATTCAGGACTGGCAGCGTCACTACAATGAAATCAGGCCCCACTCGAGTTTGAACTACCGCACACCGGCTGAGTTCGTCGCGGGCTTGAAGAACAATTTATCAACCGAGACCAGAGAGTCAAGTTGAGATTGGCCCGAAGAAACCCGGCAGGTCAGACCGATAGCGTCGCCTGTTCCAAAATCCACGCCTCGATGCGCTCATGGTGAACACGAAGTAGTTCCAACGGGCGCACCGTGTAGTGCTTTTCAGCCGTGGCGCTGGGCTTGTGTCCCTGAATCTGAGCCACAACCCCCACTGGCACCTCAAGCCATTCGGTCAAACTCTTAAATGAACGGCGCAAACCGTGCAGTGTCAAACCTTCAAGGCCAACGGCTCGACATGCGCGAGTATGGGGTGTGTTGGGCTCGGAAAGGCATCCTGTTGAACTAGTGGGGCTGGAAAACACC
>CAITZZ010000339.1 GCA_903897005.1 uncultured beta proteobacterium
AACATGTGGTGTGCCTCTTCGGTCAGCATGAACTTGGTGGTGCGCGCCAAAGGGTCAAAAGCGGACTCGGCCAATGCGCACAACTGGAACTTGCCATCCCGGTCGGTGAAGTAGGTGAACATGAAGAAGCTCAACCAGTCTGGCGTTTCTTCGTTGAAGGCCTGCAGGATGCGCGGGTTGTCCTGCTGACCGCTGCGGCGTTCCAGCAGGGCCTCGCCCTCCTCGCGGCCATCGCGACCAAAGAACTTGTGCAGCAGGTAGACCATGGCCCACAGGTGCCGGCCTTCCTCGACGTTGACCTGAAACAGGTTGCGCAGGTCGTACTGACTCGGCGCCGTCAAGCCCAGATGACGCTGCTGCTCAACCGATGCCGGCTCGGTGTCACCTTGCGTCACGATGATGCGGCGCAGGTTGGCGCGGTACTCGCCGGGAACGTCCTGCCAGGCATCCTGACCCATGTGGTCCCCGAAGTGAATCTTGCGCCCGGCCTCGGCCGGGTTCAGGAAGATGCCCCAGCGGTAGTCGGGCATCTTGACATGACCGAACTGCGCCCAGCCCTGCGGATCCACACTGACTGCGGTGCGCAGATAGACGTCAAAATTCTGTGAGTCGTCCGGCCCCATGTCACCCCACCAGCGCAGGTAATTGGGCTGCCACTGCTCCAGCGCGCGCTGCAGTGTGCGGTCTTCGCTGAGGTTGACGTTGTTGGGGATCTTTTCGCTGTAATTGATGGTGGTCATGGTTATCTCCTGGGTAGTGTTCAAGTACTGAATGCGGTTTCGTCATTGCGGGCTTGACCCGCAATCCATGTCGCGCGAGCCACTGG
The DNA here is from genome assembly GCA_903897005.1 of uncultured beta proteobacterium. Taxonomy (GTDB): domain Bacteria; phylum Pseudomonadota; class Gammaproteobacteria; order Burkholderiales; family Burkholderiaceae_C; genus Rhodoferax. The sequence continues at coordinate 827 of CAITZZ010000339.1, forward strand.
ATGCCGGATCGAGTCCGGCATGACAAACCGGGGGATGAGTCGTCACAAAAATAATCAAACGCGGTTCCAGTCAAAAGCGACTTTTTCGCCTTTGCCGTAGACTTTGAGTGCACCCTTTTCACCAACCGCGTTGGGCCGCTGAAAGATCCAGTTCTGCCAGGCCGTGAGCCGACCGAAGATGCGGGTGAACATGTTTTCCTGGCTGTTGAAGCGCAGATTCGCTTCCATACCGGTCAGTGCATCGGGCGACATGCTGACACGCTCCTCGATCGCGATACGCACTTCGTCGGCCCAGTCGATGTCGTCCGGGCTGGATGTGACCAGGCCGAGTTTCAGCGCTGCTTCGCCGCCCAGTGCTTTGCCGATCTCGGCGCGAACAGCGTCGATTGCCGCCTGCTCGTCATAGAAACGCCGCTGCAAGCGGCTTTGGCCGGTGACCATCGGGTACAGACCAAAATTCGCCTCGGTCAGCGCGATGCGCGGCGCCATTGCCGCTTCGTCGGGCAGTACGAACTGGTAACTGCGGTCGCAGGCGAGGGCCAGTTCCAGCAGCGTGCCGGCAAAGCAGGAGCCGGGCTCGATCAGGGCAAACAGGCTGCGCGATGAGACATCAAGACGACTGAACGTGCGGCGCAGCAGACCGATGGTCTCGCGCACCAGCCAGTGGCCCTGATGCGCCAGCAGCGTCGCGTCCATGGCCAGCACATCGGCCGCCGCACCCTCGGTCTTGATCAGCCAGACGCCAATGTCGAGTTCGTTGGTGCGCATGCAAAGGATGGCGTCTTCGAGTTCGCGCGCCATGGCCAGCGGATACCAGCTGTCACCCGCTGCCTCGATGGCGGCCAGGTCAGCGGGCTGTGGACCCGTCGGCGCATTGACGGTGAAAGTGGCGACGCGCCTGGCATGATCAATCTCCACCGTCACGTGGCTGTAGCGCAGCGCGTCTGCTTCCAGCGAGCGCTGCAGCGGCTTCAGCAGCACGCCTTTGCCCTGCGCCGGGCGGTCGCTGCCCTCTGCCAGTTCGAGCGCACGCTGGCGCACCTTTTGCGCAAACACCGCTGGCTTGGCGATGGCATCGACCAGACGCCAGGCCACGGCCTTCTCACCACGCACACCTTCGACGTTGGTGCAGAACAGGTCGGCCAGGTCGTGGCGCACATGGCGCTTGTCCGTTACCCGGGTCAGGCCGCCGGTGCCGGGCAAGACGCCGAGCAAGGGGACTTCAGGCAGGCTGACGGCGCTGGAACGGTCGTCAACCAGAATGATTTCGTCGCAGGCCAGCGCCAACTCGTAGCCACCGCCAGCGCAGGCGCCATTGACGGCCGCCAGGAACTTCAGACCGCTGTAGCGCGACGAATCTTCCAGACCGTTGCGGGTTTCGTTGGTGAATTTGCAGAAATTCACTTTCCAGGAGTGACTGCTAACACCCAGCATGAAGATGTTGGCACCCGAGCAGAACACTTTCTCCCTGGCGCTGGTCACAACCACCGTCCGCACCTCGGGGTGCTCGAAGCGGATCCGGCTGACAGCGTCGTTCAGCTCAATATCCACACCCAGGTCGTAGCTGTTGAGTTTGAGCTTGTAGCCCGGGCGCAGGCCGGCGTTTTCATCAAAGTCGGCTTTCAAAGTGGCCACCGGGCCATCAAACTCCAATTTCCAGTGCTTGTACTGTGAAGGGTCAGTCTGGTACTCAACTCGGTTGTCAATACTCACGGGCAATTCTCCTAGGGTACACGCATAAAAGTGCATCAATTGACATCGACACACGCAACATAATGCAAACTATATCAAGAAATGGGATTTCGTGCATTGCCCCCAAAAAGCTCAGGCCGGCAGTTGCAAAAGGCGTCTGACCTGCTCGCGCAGCATCAGGAAAGTGGCAGCCAGGGGCTGGGCACTGGTGTCAATGCGAAGCTGCGCCTTGGCGTAGAAGGCGGCACGCCCAGCCAGAATACCCTTCAGGTCCGCCATGGCTTCCTGGCTGGCCGCCATCGGGCGCAAGTCACCCTGCGCCATGACCCGCTTCATATGGTCCTCGGGATCGGCCTGCAGCCAGACGGTGGAGCAGTGCGACAGCAACTGGTTGAAGGTGCCGGCGTCCGACACCAGGCCGCCGGGCACGGCGATCACCGCCTCCGGGTAGATCTGGACTGCCTCTTCCAGCGCACGACGCTCGTAGCGCCGGTAGGCGTTGATGCCGTACAGGGCCTGAATCTCCGAGACACTGCAGCCGGCAAACTTTTCAATTTCTCGACTCAACTCGACAAAGGGAAAATCCAGGTCTTCGGCCAGCATCTGCCCCAGCGTCGACTTGCCGGCGCCGCGCAGGCCGACCAGCGCTACGCAGCTGCTTTTTCCGGATTGCGCACCGCCAGTGCCGAGCATCTCGCCAATCATGATACGCACCCGCTGCAGAGTCACTTCGTCCCGCTGGCCCAGCAACTCCCGGATCAGCAACCACTCGGGCGATGAACTGGTGACGTCGCTCACCAGTTCACCCAGCGAGCACTGCAGGGCACCCGCCACCTGCAGCAGCACCAGAATCGAAGCGTTGCCAACGCCGTATTCCAGGTTGGCCAGGTGCCGCTCCGACACATCGGCCGCCAGCGCCAGCGCCTTGCGCGTCATGCCGCGGCGCGAGCGCAGTGCACGCACCCGCTCTCCCAGCGCTGCCAGAAAGGGATTCTTCTCTTGCAAGGCCGCCTCAGGCTGACCTGTCGTTAACCCTGATAAAGGCGCTATCGTGCTTGACATGAAGGAATGGAGTCTTTATTGTTTGTCCCTGCACAATAATTCATATTTGCCGATTGTGCAACCGATGGCAAAAATAGACTCAAAATTCGTTGAAATTGACTGGCGCCAACGTCCGGTGCGCGTTGAGCATGTCTGGCTCTCGCCCGAGCGCGTCGGCGCGCCCCTGATCGTCTTCCTGCACGAGGGGCTGGGGTCACTGGCCATGTGGAAGGACTTCCCGCAGCAACTGTGTGACGCCGCAGGTTCGCGCGGCCTGGTCTATTCGCGCCCCGGTTACGGTCGCTCGACGCCGCGCGCCAGTGATGAAATCTGGCGCAACGATTTCATGCACCAGCAGGCACTGGAGGTGCTACCGGCACTGCTCAAGGCGCTGGCCATCGACACCAGAGCCCAGCCGCCCTGGTTCTATGGCCATAGCGACGGCGGCTCGATGGCCCTGCTCTATGCGGCGCATTTCCCTGACGCTCTAGCCGGTGCTGTGGTCGCCGCACCGCACATCCTGGTTGAAGACCTTTCCGTCAGCAGCATAGAACTGGCACGCCAGGCTTATCTGGAGACCGACCTGCGTGCCCGGCTGGCCAAATACCATGACGAGCCCGACTCGCCCTTTTGGGGCTGGAACCGGATCTGGCTGGATCCCGCTTTTCGCTCCTGGTCGATCGAGGCCGAGATCGCGACCGTTCGCTGCCCTGTGCTGGCGCTGCAGGGGCTCGACGACGAATACGGCACGCTGCGCCAGATTCATGGCATCGCCGAGCGTCTGCCCCAGACCGGGTTGTTGGAGCTAGCCCACTGTGGCCACTGCGCACACCGCGATCAACCAGAAAAAGTCATCAAAGCCGTGACACAATTCATTCACAACCACAACCGAGGAGACATCTCATGAAAGCACATCGCATTACCCTGCTTGCCGCCTGCGCCATGGCCGCATCTTTGAGCATGGCCCAGACGCCTGCAAAAATCAAAGTCGGCCTGATGCTGCCCTACACCGGTACCTATGCCGCGCTGGGCATCGCCATCGAAAACGGCTTTCGGCTGCAGATTGCAGAACAGGGCGGCAAGCTCGCTGGCCGCGAAATCGAGTTCGTCAAGGTCGACGATGAGTCCGACCCGTCCAAGGCCACCGACAACGTCAACAAGCTCGTCAAGCGCGACAACGTCGACGTGCTGGTGGGCACCGTGCACTCGGGCGTGGCGATGGCCATGGCCAAAGTCGCCAAGGACACCGGCACGCTGCTGATCGTTCCGAACGCCGGTGCCGATATCGTGACCGGCGCCATGTGTGCACCGAACATTTTCCGCAGTTCCTTCAGCAACTGGCAGCCGGCCTACGCCATGGGCGAGGTGGCGGCCAAGAAGGGCGCCAAGAAGGCCGTGACCATCACCCACAAGTACGCTGCCGGTGACGAATCGGTGAAGGGTTTCCGCGAAGCGTTCGAGAAGGGTGGCGGCCAGGTCGTCAAGGATTTGAGCCTGCCCTTCCCCGGCGTCGAGTTTCAGGCCCTGCTGACCGAGATTGCCTCGCTCAAGCCTGATGTCGTGTACACCTTCTTCGCCGGTGGCGCTGCGGTCAAGTTCGTGAAGGACTACGCAGCAGCCGGTCTGAAGAAGAGCATTCCGCTGTATGGCGCCGGTTTCCTGACCGACGGTACGCTCGACGCCCAGGGCGCCGACGCCGACGGCCTGTTCACCACGCTGCACTATGCCGACAGCCTGGGCACACCGCGCGACACCGCCTTCCGTCTGGCCTACGCCAAGACCTACAAGATGCAGCCTGACGTCTACGCAGTGCAAGGCTACGACGCGGCGCAGATTCTGGCCATTGGCACGGCGGCAGTCAAAGGCGATCTGAGCAAGAAAGCCGAGTTCGCCAGTGCAGTGGAAAAGGCCAAGATCGACAGCCCACGCGGCCCCTTCATGCTGTCCAAGGCCCACAACCCGGTGCAGGACATCTACCTGCGCCAGGTCACCGGCAAAGAGAACAAGCTGGTCAGTGTCGCGATCAAGGGGCTGGCCGATCCGGCGCGCGGCTGCAAGATGTAAATGTAAGCAGCGCAGCAATTCACCAGGCATATGGACCTGATCACCTTCCTGATCCAGTGCCTGAACTCGCTGCAGTACGGCTTGTTGCTGTTCCTGGTGGCGTCAGGCCTGACCCTGATCTTCGGCATCATGGGGGTCATCAACCTGGCGCACGGCAGCTTCTACATGATTGGCGCCTACATGGCGTACGCGCTGGCGCCGGTCGTGGCAGCGACCTTTGGCGGCGGCTTCTTTGCCACCTTGCTGGTCGGCCTGGTACTGGCGGTGATAGCGGGCTACGTGCTGGAGTGGGCTTTCTTCAGCTTTCTCTATGAGCGTGAGCACCTGCAACAGGTGCTCATGACCTATGGCCTGATCCTGGTCTTTGAAGAACTGCGCAGCATGCTGGTGGGCGACGACGTGCACGGCGTGCAGCCTCCTGCCATCCTGGCGGGCACGCTGCCGCTGAGCGATCTGATGACTTACCCGGTCTACCGCCTGTTCATCTCGGCGGTATGCCTGCTGTTGGCGCTGGGCATGTACCTGGTGTTCACGCGTACCCGTCTTGGCATGATGATCCGGGCCGGCAGCACGAATCGCGAGATGGTGCAGTCGCTCGGCATTGACATCAAGTTCCTGTACCGGGTGGTGTTTGCTGCCGGCATGGCCGTGGCCGTCTTCGCCGGCATGATTGCTGCACCTGTCTCTTCGGTCTATCCGGGCATGGGCAACACCGTGCTGATCATCTGCTTTGTCGTGGTGGTGATTGGTGGCATCGGCTCGATCCGCGGCGCCCTGCTGGCCGCCCTGCTGATTGGCGTTGTTGACACCTTTGGCAAGGTGCTGGTGCCTCAGGCTTCGGGTGTGCTGATTTACGTGATGATGGCGCTGATCCTGCTGTGGAAACCCAGCGGCCTGTTCAAGGCCGGCTAGGCGCAACCCGACTCACATGAAGCACAGCAAGATCATTTTTTCCGTCCTGG
>CAITZZ010000340.1 GCA_903897005.1 uncultured beta proteobacterium
CCGGAAGGTCCGCAAAGTCGGCAATTCTGTAGCCGGCCGTCCAGACGCCGCTGCTGATGGTGTCGTTGCTCGCGTTCTGGAAGCTCAGGTAGGCAGTCGGGATCTCGGGCGCGATGGTTTGGGCCATCTTTAGCGTGCGCCAGTCAAAGCTTTGAATGGTCACGCGACCGGTCATGCCGGCATCGCGCACCACCTTGACCAGGGCTTGGGTCATCACCTCGGGACCGGCGGTGTCGTTCGGCTGCGTCGGATCAACCTTGGTTTCGATATTGAATCGGACCTTGCTGCCCAAGGCCTTGACGCGCTCGAACAGCGCTGCCAGCGTCGGCATGCGTGTGCCATCGACGGCCTGCTGCGTCGAGAACTGTGTGGCATAGGGGGTGCCCGGCCTGATGCGGCCCAACTCGTAGGTCTGGAGCTGGGCGTAGGTCAGCGAGCGCAGCAGCGGCCCCTTGGCTCCAGGCAACCATTCGCCCTTGGCATCGCGCACGATCAGCGGGTTCAGGTAGGGATCATGCGAGATCACCAGCACCTGGTCGGCGCTCAGACCCACGTCGAGCTCCAGCGTGTCCACGCCCAGGCGCATGGCTTTTTCGAAAGCTGGCAGCGTGTTCTCGGGCGCCAGGCCGCGCGTGCCGCGGTGGCCTTGCAGGTCGAAGGCGAATGCCGGCGCGGCCAGGGCCAGACACAGCAGAAGTTGGGTGAGAGGGCGCATTTTCATGGCCGTATTGTGCATTTTCCACACCAGCAAGAGAGTCGGCCTTGTACAGGCACCAGCGGCAGTCCGGCGACGCCACCGCCCATCACCATAGCCCTAAGTCCTCTTGTAGACGTAATAACGTTACGTGCGAGGCACCGGTTCTTCGGCCATGCCTCACTTCATGGGAAACTGCACGTAGGGCTGCGGTGGCTCCTTGTCAGCCGGTACGAACCTGGGCGCAGGCTCGCCGGCGGGTCCAAGGGAACGGATGTACTCGTAGATTGACAGCACATCCGCCCGAGTCATGGCATTTAGCGCGAAATAGGGCATGGGCGGCCGCGCCTCGATCGTCTTAGCCACCTGGATCCATTGTTCATCGGTGATATTCTTGAAGTAGAGACGCAGGTTGGCTGGATAGGTCGTTCCCCACGACCCGCGCCACCCAAGCTTGTCTCCAGTCAGAAAGTCCTTCGCCGGCACCTTGCCGCCTTTCGCTATGTAATTGGGCGTATGACAGTCATGACAGCCGGTGATCATTACCAGGTAGCGGCCGCGTTCAATCTGCTTGCTGTCCGGTGATTTTGCTGCAGATTTGGCTGGAGCATCGGCCGCAACGGAGATCGCCGGAATTGCCGCGCATGCAAGCGACAAAATGAATTTTGAAAAATGTTGGAATGTGGTTCCACGCATGTGATTCTCCCTATTTGGTTAGCCCATGTCTCTTACCACTGACCTGATTCAGTGTTCGAGAAATAGCTTGTCATGATGGGCAGTCTATGGGTCATCGTTGTGTTTGCATATAACGCAAATGCACCATATTGAAAACGCAGGTGCGGTGGTTTAATAGCCGCCATGAATACCCCTTGCGCCCTGCTGATCGATGACCACGCCATGTTTCGCGCAGGTCTGCGCCAGGTCATGAAGGAGGCGATTGCCGACTTGGATATTTTTGAAGCTGGCTCGCTGGACGAGGCATTGGGTTGCTCGTCAAACAACGTTGCGGTTGTTTTGCTGGACAACAAACTAAACGGTTTGAGCGGCATAGATGGCATTGCGCAGATCAAGCGCAAATGGCCGTTGGTGCCAATCCTGATGTTGTCGTCGCAGTTTGAGCCAGAAATCGTACGACTGGCGCTTGCGCGCGGTGTTGCAGGCTTTCTGTCCAAGGCGGAGTCCGTTGAGAGAATTATTGAAACACTTCAGCAGGTAATTGCCGGTGACGCATCGGGTGAAGCGACCGTGGTGCCCTTGGCACAAAAATGCCTGACGCCGCGCCAATCTGCGGTGCTTGGCCTGTTGCACCAAGGGCTGTCAAGCAAGCTGATTGCTCGCCAGTTGTTCATTTCAGAAAACACGGCACGCAAACACGTGCAGGACATTCTGGCGTTTTTTGCAGTAGCCAGCCGCGCAGAAGCGGTCTTTGCTGCGCGAAACCAGGGACTGGTCGGGTGAGCAAAGTGCGTCGGCTGCTGCGCCTGGCGGATGACCGCATTCTGGTGGAGCAACTCAAGCTGTCCATGGGTAATTTGGGCATTACCCTGATCCCGACGTTTTTGATTGTGATTCTGATCTGCGGGGCGCTGTACAACAACGCCAATTCGACCGCTATCCTGGTGTGGGGGGTGGTCGTCACGCTCTCCAAGCTGCTGTGTTGGTCGCATGCACGCCACCACCTACGCTCGGGCATTGCCGCGAACAAGGCGGTGCAAGTGGTGCTGATCTCGATGCTGCTCAATACAGTGGACGGAGCCATTTGGGGTTCACTGGCCTGGGTGGCGCTGGATACGACCAGCCTGATGGGCAGCATTCTGGTGATTGCCGTGCTGACTGCCGTGGCCGGTAATTCCATGTCATTGCTCTCGCCCGTGTTGCCCGTATTCTTGGCTCTGGTGGCGGCCGAAATAGCGGTCGCCGTGTCCAAAGTATTTCTCTTGGGTGACCCGACCTACAACACTTTAGGTTTTGCCGGGTTGCTGTACATCTTTATTTTGATGGCACAGGCGTATAACAGCTCGCGTGCTGCGCGTGCCGCAATTGTTCTGGGCCTTGAAAATATTGAACTGATGGAAAAGCTCCGTCTGGAAACATCTATTGCAAAGCAGGCCAGAGTGGAGGCCGAGCAAGCCAACACTTCCAAGTCAAAGTTTCTTGCCGCCGCTAGCCACGATTTGCGTCAGCCGATTCATGCCCAAGGCTTGTTTCTGGACATTCTTTCTCGCTCTGGGTTAAACCCGCAGCAGCAGCAATCGCTTGACTGTGCCATTGCTGCCAGCGAGGCCTCCGCCGAGATGCTCAACACCATGCTTGATTTTTCACGCATTGACGCTGGCGTGGTGCAGCCGCATGTGGTGTCCTTTCGCTTGCAACCGCTGCTGAACAAGATCGAGCGCGAGTTTGCGCGGCAGGCCGATGCCAAAGGCTTGCTTTACCGCTCCCGCGAAACTGTGTTGGCAGCGGATTCGGACCCGGCCCTGATTGAGTTGATCTTGCGCAATTTGGTCTCCAATGCCATACGGTACACCGACAGCGGCGGGCTTTTGGTGGTCTGCCGCCAATGCAAAGGCCATGTAGTGCTGGAGGTTTGGGACACCGGCATTGGCATTGCGTCCGCGCACCAGCGTGAGGTTTTTCGTGAGTTTCACCAACTGGGCAACCCGGAGCGCGATCGGCGCAAGGGGCTGGGCTTGGGGCTGTCAATTGTCGAAGGGTTGGTCCGCACGCTGGGCCACCCTTTGTTGCTCAGTTCAAAGCCGGGGCGCGGCAGCATGTTTCGACTGAGCTTGCCCCTGGCCACCGGTGTCTGCGTTGACAACACCGTGGAGCTGACGCATCACAAAGACCAGCTACGCAATGTGCGGGTGTTGGTGATCGATGACGACGAAGCGGTTCGCGTCGGCACTCTGCATCTGCTGCGTGATTGGGGCTGTGTGGTTGACGCGGCCGAATCGATTGAAGATGCGCTGGTTTTGGCGGGTCAACATGCGCCGGATGTCGTCCTCAGTGATTACCGTTTGCGTGATCAACGCACAGGCCTGGAGGCGATCGCCGCTTTGCGCAGTGTCTTGGGGCAGAGTTGGCCGGCCTTGCTGATTACCGGTGATACCGCGCCCGACCGATTGCGTGAGGCGCTCAGCAGCAATATTCCTTTACTCCATAAGCCGGTGTCACCGGATCAGTTGTACATTGGATTGGTGAATGCTTTGTTGAAATTGGCACGGTGACGGCACTCACTCTGCACCCATCTTGGCTGCACGATTTTTCGGGGTCGTTGTTTCGGCAACCACACAGCGCGCAACATGAAATCAACTTGAAAATCTGTCTCTGCATGCGCAATGTGATCTGCTGAGCGCGACTACAGCGAGTCATTGGCAGGTGCAGCGATCGATCGAAATCGAGCCCCCTTTGCTTGCGGTCAGGTTACCGTGTGACTGTCGGGTATCGAGCGCGAATTTCTAGCAATTGCACGTCGGCTCCGCTGCATGGCCGCGATACACGATGCAACGCTGAACGTCGGTATGGGCACGTAGAAGTCCGCCACGAACGGCTTTGGACGGGCAATGAATTGGGCAACCCGTAAGCTGACTGTCGTGGGCGTCGGGTAAGTGTTTGAAGCCGGTATAGGCCGGAGACACTGCTCGACACAGCCGCCACCGTCAAGAACAGACACAAACCGGTACTACAACTTATCAATCTGGTCGCTCGAAAGCCGTCATTTACAAGCCGGTGCAATCGGCCAGGTAGAAACGTCCATGCCACTTTGCCAATCATGTCGGCCATGTCTGGCAACACCATCGTCAAGGACGCTGCTGGGCGCGCCTTTCAACCATGAAGTTGACGCGATTGCGTCCTTCAGCCTTGGCGCGGTACATCGTCGCATCAGCCCACTTCAACAGGCCCTCGACGCTTTGGTGCTGCGGCTCGATCAGCACAACACCAATGCTGGCGCTGCAGTGGTGTTCGATCTTTCCAAGCTCGCTCCCGCTTTGCAGCAAGTAAGGCTGCGCCAAAGAGGCGCAGATTTTTTCAGCAAGCCTGTTGGCTTGTCCTGCCGATTGCGTCTGATTGGTCGTCAAGCCGCACACCAGCACGACAAACTCATCACCACCAATGCGTGACACCGTGTCTACTGCACGGACACACTCGCGGAGTCGATGGGCGACTTCCACCAAAAGAAGATCGCCCGCGCCATGCCCATGCTGGTCGTTAAGTGGCTTGAAATTGTCCAGATCCAGGAACATCAATGCACCAAAGGTTTCATTGCGCTGATTGGCAGTCAAAGCCTGCTCCAAGCGGTCCAGCAGCAGACGACGATTGGGTAAACCAGTGAGGGCATCGTGAAACGCCAACTGACGCACCGTTTCTTCCATCTGTTTGCGTTCGGTGATGTCCTGGATGAAGCCATAGATTCTTCGGTGTTCCAGATCCGGTCTTCCGACGACGTGCACGTCGCGCCGATTGCCTTTGGCTGTAATGATTGCCGAATCGATATCGAAGGGTTCGCCATGCTCGATCACCCGACGCACGACTTCCTGCACACGCGCTCTGCAGTCAGGGGCATAGAAATCAATTCCTTTTTCCAGCGTCGGACCCAGGTCAAGAGCAACTTCGTGGATGCGGTAGACCTCCTCCGTCCAGGCTTGCTTGCCGCTATCGATATCGAATTCCCAGCCACCCACTTTGCCGATGCGCTCGGTCTCGGCAAGAAGATTTCGGCTTTTCACCAGTTCGTGCTCGACCCGTCGGGCTGCCACCACGTCCCAGGCAATATCGGCAATTCGGGATACGGCTTCTACATCTCTCTGGTCGTAGTTCACAGCCTTGTTGCCGACCCCCAGAATCGCCACAATGAGTTCGCCGCGCATGATAGGCACTACCAGTTCGCGCTTGACCGGGGCGTGTCCCGCGGGCAGGCCCTTGCGGTGCGGCAGACTGGCGTAATCGTTGTGGATGACAGGACGGCGTTCGTGAATGCAATCGACCCACACACCAGCCTGATCCACTGAGTAGTGTTGCATCTTGCCCTCGGCGGTACACATTTCACGCAGTGTGCGGGTGGACCAATCCTGCAACCATAGCGTCTTTTGATCGTTCTCCAGGAAATGAAAAAAACCGATTTCGCTGCCGGTCAGCAGTTCGGCCTCGTCCAAAGTTTTGGTTAGCAGTTCATCAAGAGAGTGACTCAGTCCGTACTCTCTCAGGCGTAGGCTCACCTGTAGCAGCGCTTCGCTCCTCTTGCGCTCCGTGATGTCAATGCAAGAGCCAATGTATCCCAGAAAGTTGCCTTGGTCATCATGCCGTGGCAGGCCGTTGTCAACCAACCAGCGATATTCGTCGTCAAAACGCCGCAAGCGGTATTCCATCGTGAATTCCTGGCGCGCATCGAAAGCGCCCACATAGGTGTCCAGGCAGCGCTGCAGATCATCGGGATGAACTCCCTCAGTCCAGCCGTTGCCCATCTCCTGCTCCATGGTCCGGCCTGTGAAGCTTAACCAGACCTCGTTGAACCAATGGCAAAGTTTGTCCGTCTTGGCTACCCAGATCAGTACCGGCGCACTGTCAGCCATCTGGTGAAAACGCTTTTCACTTTCGTACATTGCCAATTCAATGTGCTTGCGCTCGGTGATGTCGTACAGAATGACCACGTGAGTGCCCGTCAGCGCATCCCCAATCAATGTTGTGCTGCAGACATAGGTACGTGTCGATTCGTCCTTGCACCGGATGTTGACCTCCAACGGCACAAAAGCTTTGCCCGTGCGCCCTGCTTCGTCCTGCCGGGCGCGCCAACTATCCTGGACATACTGACGGTATTGCTGGTTGGGGCAGGCACGGCTCCACCAGTCATTGAGCGCCGGAATTTCGCTCAGGGTGTACCCAATTGAAATCAAGAACGCTTGGTTCAAATAGGTGATGTTTTCGTTGTCATCGTTGATGGCCAATGCCACAGGAGACGACTCGATGACTGCACGCGAATATTGATCGCTGCGTCTCAGAGCATCGTCTCGACTTCCCAGGGTGCCAAGCAGCCGGTTGAACGCAGTTATCAAGTCGCCAATTTCATCCTGGCTGGTGACGGCCAAGGGCTGCGGGCGCATGCTTGACTCTGACAGATCAGACAATGTCTTGATCGTTCTCGTCATCGGTGTCAATTGACGTTTCAAGAACCACCACGCCAAAGCTCCTGCCAGCAGTGTCAAAAGGATGGTGGCAATGGCTGTGCGTTCCAGCATGTTGCGGACGGGTGCAAATACCTCCTTCGTTGGAATGGTCGCAATCACAAACCAGTCGGCTATCGCTATGCGGGCTGATGAAGTCAGTACTGCATCACCTTGGGAATTGACGTTAACGGCGGACCCGTCAAACCCCTGTAACCGCCGATCCAGCACCGGATTAACGCCTGTTACCGGAATGGGTTGCATGACCATCCGTTGGTTGTTGGGTGTTGCCACGACAAATTGCCGGCTCTTGGGATCGACCACGAGATAGCCGCCACTCTGGCCGTAGCGGCTTTGCTTGAGCCATTCCAGAAAGTTGGGTTTGCTCAAGTCTGTGGCCCCGGCCATCGCCCCAATCACTTTTCCGTGCGAATCAAGAATGGGGACCGTAATGGCAAAACTTGCGACACGTACCTTCTTGCCGACTGTGGGCTTGCCGACTGTGGCCTTACCCTCAGTCAGTGCAGCCGCAATGTGATCACGGTCCAGGTAGTTAAGACCAATCCGACCGATCAGCGGAAACTCAGCAACCGCCACCCCATCTTTTCGAGTGACAAAGACGCCGGCGTTGAAAAGAACTTGAAGTATGGGCCGGTGCTCAATGAGCCTTTGCAAGGTCGCTGTGTCGTTAAGCAGGTCGGAGTCCATGGTGACTGCGACGCCTTTCAGCGCATCCATTCTTTCCCTGAAATTGGAGTTGATTTCGGCACCAACCAGAGCAACGGTGGCCTGCTGTTGACCGCCGAGCAGGCGCTCCATGTCATCGCGCATGGTCTTGCTGACATAGAACGCCAGGGACCAGATGCCGAGCAATAGAATGATGACCGTGGTCAACGTCACTCGTGCTTTGAGTGACCACCACTGCAAGCCGCCCGTATTCATGGACTCAGTTTGTCGTTGAAGGAGTTCGGCCATTGTGCGCCTGCCGATGCTATATGCTGAATTGTCGTGAGCGTAAGTTTTGTTTGAATGATCGAACAGACCAACTAACTACCCTGTACTTGATGTTTGCCGTTGATCGATGACGCGAAATGTCTGTTGGGAAATGCGGCTGACTGGCCAACTCAAGCAATTGCACTTCCAGAGAGTCGCCCTTCGTCAATGCCCGTTTCCGCTGCGTACTTGACTTACGAAATTTCCCCGTGACCGGCAGCAATGTGTCTCTTGTTGACGGTCGCGGCAGTGTCGATCAGTTTTCATCTTTTACAGCCGAAAGAGACACGCCGCTGACATTCAGTTTCGCTGTCACGAAGGGCCGCATTCATCAAGCATCTACCACTCTGTTTCCAGACCACCCAACCACGGCAATGCACCCCATGCCGCGTCGGGCTGCCAACTGGCCGCCCAGCCGGGCAACTGGTCTGGTGGCATCGGCCTGGCAATACCGTAGCCCTGCGCCAGTTCACAACCCAGTTGCAGCAGCAAACTGCCATGTGCCACGGTCTCTACTCCCTCCGCAATGACCTGTCGCTTGAACGCGGCTGCCAGGCCGATGATGCCCTGCAGGATAGCCAGATCATCCGGGTCTTCCAGCATGTCTCGCACAAAGCTCTGGTCGATCTTGAGCATGGCAACCCGTAGGCGCTTGAGATAGGTCAGCGACGAATAGCCGGTTCCAAAGTCGTCCAGGGCAAATGTCACTCCGATCTGGGCGCAGTCTTCGATTACCTGAGAGACTTGAGCAATGTCCTTCAGTGCACTGGTCTCCAGCACTTCAAGTTCAAGGCTGGCCGGATCCACGTCCGGATGCTTTGCCAGAATCGACTTCAGCCTATCCACAAAGTCGCTCTGCTGCAACTGACGCGCACCGATATTGACGCTGACTTTCATGTCCAGTCCCGCCGCGCGCCAAAGCTCTATCTGCGTCAAGGCAGTGTCGATGACCCACTCGCCAATCGAGACGGCCAGCGCATGGTCCTCGATCACTGGCAGGAACAAGGCAGGCGCCAGCAGTCCTTTCCCGGAATGCTGCCAGCGGATCAAGGCTTCGACGCCAATGATCCGGCCGCTTCGCATATTGACCTTGGGCTGGAAATACAGGACGAACTCATGCATTTCCAGTGCCAGGCGGATGCGCTCCACGCTTTCGTGGTGGCCCCGGATGCTGCTGTCCAGTGCTGCATCGAAGATGTGATAACGGTTCTTGCCTGCCAACTTGGCCTGGTACATGGCCTGATCGGCTTGGCGCAGCAGTTGATCGGCATCGATTTCCTGTGACTGGGGATAAGCTGTGACGCCCAGGCTGGCCGAGACCAGAAGGCTGAGGTCTTCCACATCTACTGGCTGGGCACAGGCCTCCAGCAGTCGGATGAGCATGGGTCGGCTCGCTGCCAAATCGTCCAGGTCAATCAGCACTATGACAAATTCGTCGCCGCCAAGTCGCGCCAGGCTGTCGCCTTCGCGCAAGGCTTGTTTCATGCGCTGGGCCAAGGTGATCAGGACCTGGTCGCCGACCTCATGGCCGTGCTTGTCATTGATGGCTTTGAAGCCATCGAGGTCCAGATAGACCACGGCGAGCTGCTGGCCACGGCGCTGCGCCTGCGCCATGGCCTGCTGGAGCCGGTCGCCTAGCAGCACCCGGTTGGGCAGATTGGTCAGTGGATCGAAATGGGCGATGTGCTCGAGTTGGCTTTCGTGTTCCTTGCGTTCGGTGATGTCGGTATTGATGCCGATCATCCGCAGGGGCTTGCCCTGGGCATCGCGCTCCACCACCATGCCCCGCCCCATGGTCCACAGCCAACTGCCGTCTTTGCACAACATCCGGAACTCAACGGTCGCCGAGCCGGGCTTACCGTCCAAATAGGGTTGCATCGCCGCCATCACTCCAGTCGCGTCGTCGGGGTGAATACGGTTCGTCCATTCGGCTGCGGTGTTGCCGATTTCATCTTCGGCATAGCCCAGCATGGTTTTGTAGCGTGGTGAATAAAAGGCATGGCCGGTCTGGATATTCCAGTCCCACAGGCCATCGCCAGAACCTTCGATGGCGAATTTCCAGCGTTCTTCACTTTCACGAAGCGTTTTCTCGCTGTCGAGTCGCTCGAGTTCGCCTGCTGCGCGGGCAGCGACCAGTTTCAGAACGGTCTCTGCCAAAGAGTGGTTCTCCAGCGGGGCGCGACCAATAACAGCAATCAATCCTATCGGCCGCCCGGTATGACTCCATAGCGTGACGCCAATATAGCTTTCTGCGTTCAACTCCTGGAGTACCTGATCACGCGGGAAGAGTTGGCACACGCTGGCCGGGAAGCAACAAACCTCTTGGCCAACCACGTCGCCGCAGGGCGTATCCTTCAACGCATAGGTGACGTTGTCCTCAAAGCGCCCGTCACACCAGATGGCCAGTGTCCGGGCATTGAGTCCGTCCCCTTCGAGATGGTCAATGCAGACGTAAAACATGCCCAGGCTCTGCGCCAGAAAGCGCGCCAGCGCTTCAAAAAAGGGCTGATCTGCGGGGCCGCTGCTGGTTTTTGCGAGGAACGTTTGAACTTCCTCTGTCTTCTTGCGTTCTGTAATATCCGCACCGACTCCCCGGTAGCCCATAAACTCGCCTGAAATACTGAACACCGGGTCGCCACTGACGGAAATCCAGTGTTCGGCATCATTGGTTCTGAGCCGAGAAATCTCAAAATTGCGAAATGGCAAATGCGCGTCAAGCATCGCGCGATGCTTCTGCCAACCTGATTCGTCGGGCGAAAGATAGGATACTTCCCAGCGCCGCTTGCCAATGGACGAGGCCTCATGGAATACGGATTCCCGCGCCTCTCTCTGGCTCTCAGTCCGTTGCGTGAGCCGGTGTTGAGCGTCGGTCTCCCAATAGAAGTCAGAGGACATCTCGGTGAGGCTGCGGAAACGTTCCTCGCTCTTCTTCACGGTTTCTTCCCGCTGCACCAGGCTGTCAATCATGCCGTTGAACTGGCGGGCAAGTTGTGCTGCTTCGTCGTCGCCCGGCAGCACCACTCGCAACTCCGACGCCCCCGCCTGCACGGCACTGGCCACTTGCTGGATCGCGTCCAGTCGGCGCGTCAGGTAGCGACCGGTCAGCGCAGCAACAAGCACACTGAGCGCAGCCCCGATCAATGCGTAAAAGAGGCCGCTCTGCCAGAGTTGGTCGACGTCGGCATTGAAGTGCGCCGGGTCCAAGCCAATGCGCACCCAGCCAATCTGTCTGTTGGCAAGCATGACGGGGCTGATGACGTCAATAAAACTGACCGTTCGCTGCAAAACCGGTGCGCCGGGTTTCTGCGGCAGGTCAGTTAA
>CAITZZ010000341.1 GCA_903897005.1 uncultured beta proteobacterium
AGCCTGAACTACTTTCGCACCGGCCAGTACTACCTGAACAAGGGTGGCCCCTACAAGAAGTTTTACCCCGAAGTGCTCAAGATCGCCAAGGGCAAATTTCATGTGGACTACGGTTTTCATCTGGCACCGATGGACGGCACCCACATCAAGGAAATCCCGGAGCTGATCGAGAAGTACGGTGTGTCGAGCTTCAAGATTTTCATGTTCTATGGCTCGCACGGTCTGCACGGTGCCTCGGACTCGCAACGCGACTTCCTGATGATTGGCAAAGATGACCGCTACGACTACGCGCACTTCGAGTTCATCATGCGCGGTATCCAGGCGGCGCGCGAGCAGTTCCCGGATCGGGCGCGGCAGATCTCGCTCTCGCTGCACTGCGAGACGGCCGAGGTCATGACCGCCTACACCAAAATCGTCGAGAAGGACAAATCGCTCAAGGGCCTGGCTGCCTACAGCGCCTCGCGTCCGCAACATTCCGAAGGGCTGGCGGTCTTCATTGCCAGCTACCTGGCCAACGAGACCGCGCTGCCCAACATCAATCTGCTGCATCTGTCGTCACGCAAGGCGGTGCAGGCGGCCATGATGATGGGAGACGTCTTTCCGCACATCGACTTCAAACGCGAGGTGACGATTGGCCACCTGATGCTCGACATCAACTCCAAGGCGGCCGAACTGGCCAAAGTCAACCCGCCAATTCGGCCACGCGAGGACGTGGAGTTCCTCTGGGATGCGCTGCTGGCAGGCGAACTCGACTGGATCGTCAGCGACCACGCCTGCTGCCGCCACGAGATGAAAATTCCCAAGCATTACTTCGGCAACATCTGGATGGCCAAGAGCGGCTTTGGCGGCACCGAGTACCTGCTGCCGGCCCTGATCAGCGAAGGCACGCGCCGCGGCATGGGTTACAACCACATGGCGCGCGTCACCAGCTGGAACCCGGCGCAGCGCTACGGCCTGAATCGCAAGGGCGATATTGCCGAAGGTTTTGACGCCGACATCGCGCTGGTGGACCCGGCCAAAACCTGGACCATTGAAGCCAGGAATTCACCATCCACCCAGGGCTACACGCCGTTTGAGGGACTGGAGATGTCGGCCCGCGTTGAAGCCACCTTTTTGCGCGGCCAGCTCATTTGCCAGGGCGGGCAGGTGCTTGGAAAACCACGCGGCGAGTACCTGTTCCGCCCGACCGCCTGATGGCCGGAACGTCCATGTTGCCAAGTGTCGTTTGCGCAGCGTTGCCAGACGAGGTGCCACATGTTCCGGTCGCCATTGTGGGTGCCGGTGCCTGCGGCCTGACCGCCGCCCTGATGTTGTCGGATGCGGGCGTCGACTGCGTGCTGCTGGAGCGCGACGCGGCGCCGAGCGGCTCCAGCGCCCTGTCATCGGGTTTCATTCCCGCCGCCGGCACCCAGGTGCAGCGCGCAGCCGGCGTGGCCGACAGTGCCGAGCGCTTCGCTGCCGACATCCAGGCCAAAGCGCATGCCACTGCCGCGAGCCATCTGGTGGCCGCCTACACGCAAGCGATCGCGCCTGCCATCGACGCGCTGCAAGCGCGCCACGGCATAGCGTTGGTGCTGCTCGACGGCTTTCTCTACCCCGGCCACAGCACGCAACGCATGCACGCGGTACCGGAAAAAACGGGCGTGGGCCTGATGGCACGACTGCAGCAGGCGGCGGCCAGCGCGCAGATACCGGTCATCGGCAACGCGCTGGTGCGTGAGCTCTGGATCGACGATCAGGCCGACGCGCCCAAGGTGCGGGGAATAGGCTACCAGCGCCCGGATGGCAAGCTCGAATACCTGTCGTGCGACGTGCTGATCCTGGCCTGCAACGGTTTTGGCGGCAATGCCGACATGGTGCGTGACATGCTGCCGGAAATGCGCGATGCGACTTTTGCCGGTCACACCGGCAACGATGGCAGCGCCATCGCCTGGGGCAAGGCGCTCGGCGCACAGCTGACCGATCTGGGCGGCTACCAGGGCCACGGCTCCTGGGCCGTGCCGCAGGGCGCGCTGATTTCCTGGGCCCTGATGATGGAGGGCGGCGTCCAACTCAACGCCAACGGACAACGCTTTCACGATGAGACGCAAGGCTATTCGGAGGCCTCGGTCAAGGTGCTCGCACAGCCGGGCAAGGTAGCCTGGAATGTGTTCGACGCCCCGCTGCTGGCGCTGGCACGCAGCTTTCCGGACTTCTGCGATGCCGAGGCTGCCGGCGCCCTCAAGACCTGCGCTGATACCGCTGCGCTGTCCGCAGTCGTGGGTTGCGATTTGGACACACTGATCGCTACGCTGGCGTCCATCGGTGCTGGCACCGTGAACGCCGACGGCCGCGTTTTCAAGCGCGCTCTGCAGGCCCCGTATTACGCAGTGAAGGTGACCGGCGCCCTGTTTCATACGCAGGGCGGCCTCGCCATCGACGCACAGTGCCGCGTGTTGCGTGACGACGGATCACCCTTTCCCAATCTGCTGGCTGCCGGTGGCGCAGCCGGTGGGGTCTCCGGCAATGCGGTCTGGGGTTACCTGTCGGGCAACGGCCTGTTGAGCGCTGTGGCGGGTGGCTATATTGCGGCACAAACAGCGGCCCAAGGGCTGCAAAGCACCAGCACACCATGAGCGAAACCATGAACCTCAAAAGCCGTCTGGCCCAAGCCGAAATCCTGCTTGCGCCCGGTGTTTACGACGCCCTGAGCGCACTGCTGGCAGAGCAGGCGGGCTTTGAAGCGCTTTACCTGTCGGGAGCGTCGGTGGCCTACACCAAGCTCGGCCGCTCGGACGTCGGCCTGACCACCTTCACCGAAGTCGCAGACACGCTGTCCCACATCACGGAGCGCGTGCGTCTGCCGGTGATCGTGGATGCCGACACCGGCTTTGGCAATGCACTTAATGTGATGCGCACGGTCAGGGGCTTTGAGCGCGCAGGTGCCGCCATGATCCAGTTGGAGGACCAGACTTTTCCCAAGCGCTGCGGTCATCTCGATGGCAAGTCCGTGGTGCCGCTGCAGGAGATGGTCGGCAAACTCAAAGCCGCACTCGATGCGCGCAGCGATGCCGACACCCTGATCCTGGCGCGCACCGACGCGCTTGCCGTGGAAGGGCAGGAAGCCGCTTTTGAGCGTGCACAGGCTTATCTTGAATGCGGTGTCGACGCGCTCTTTATTGAAGCCTTGCGCACACCAGAGCAGATGGATGCTGCGTGTCAGCGCTTCGCGCAGCACATTCCCCTGCTGGCCAATATGGTGGAAGGCGGCAAGACGCCGCTGCAAGGCGCCGCC
>CAITZZ010000342.1 GCA_903897005.1 uncultured beta proteobacterium
CCGTTTGGCGAGATGGGCTGGCTTGGTGTGCCGATTCTGGAACAGCAAACTTTGCTGACGCTGCTGGCGCTGCTGCTGGTGCCGCTGATCAGCTATGTGTTGTACAGCACGCCAGTCGGGCTGGCGGTGCGCATGGTGGGCGAGAACCCGCAGGCGGCAGAAGGTCAGGGGGTTTCAGTAGCAGCGGTGCGTACCGGCGCCATCGTGGCCGGCTCGGCGCTGATGGGCGTGGCCGGCTCGTTTCTGACGCTGGCTGCTTTCAACGCCTTCTTCTTCAACATGGTCAACGGGCGCGGCTGGATCTGCGTGGCGCTGGTGGTGTTTGCCTCATGGCGGCCCGGTAAGGCACTGCTGGGGGCATTGCTGTTCGCTTTTTTCGACGCACTGCAACTGCGCCTGCAACAGTCCGGTGGCGCGCTGCTGCCCTACCAGATGTACCTGATGCTGCCCTATGTGCTGTCCATCGTGGCGCTGATTCTGGTGGCGCGCAAGGCCAGCTATCCGCAGGCCTTGATGAAACCATATCGCAAGGGGGAACGTTAGGGGCCGACTTTAGCCAAGAACCTCACCCCCGGCAGTCCTTCAAAATGCTGATCCTGCGTCCAAAGTGTGGCCTGATGCGCCTGCGCAGTGGCGTAAATCAGGCTGTCTGCCAAGGGTAGGCCGCTGGCGGCGGCACTCAGCGCCAGATTCAAACCAACATCCACCACTTTGCCTTCGCGCATCAGCGCTACCGCCTGATTGGCATGCGCGGCCCCAAACTCACGCAGCGCCACTTTGTAAACCTCGTAAATGGTGATGATGGGAACAATCAACTCCGGCGTATTGGCAATGTGATCGGCGTACAGGCCCGCATTGGACGAGTTGCTGAAGTACTCCAGCCAACAGGAAGAATCAAGGACGATCCGCTCTACCGGCGGTGTTGCCTTCTTCGTACCCATTAAAACCGCTCGGGGTCATTGGCCACATCGGTGCTGCTGAGCCCCTGCAGCAAGCCACGGTACTCGGCAGCTGGTTTGACCGGAACCAGTTGAATCACGCCATTGATTTCAAACACACTCATGCGGCTACCCGGCAAGATGCCACGAGCCTCGCGAATTTCACGTGGGATGACAACCTGGTACTTGGGTGAGACGACGACGGTTTGATTTTGCATATCGATTAGTATATCGTTCAACAATTGTGATGTCGATACCTTAAACGAGCCTCAGGCAGATCCTGCCCATCGCCAAGCGTCTGTTTCGCCGATGGCCGCTAGACTTCGGACCAACCCCTGACAATGCACCACAGCAAGGACCCCACTTATGCTTGACCTACTGGTTCAAAACGCCACGCTCCCCGATGGTCGGAAAAACATGTCGGTGGCCGTGCAGGATGGCCTCATTGTCGAAATCAGCCCGGCCCTGGCGGCCGACGCGCACCAGCTCATCGATGCCCAGGGCCAGTTGCTCAGCCCGCCTTTTGTCGACGCCCACTTCCACATGGACGCCACGCTGAGTTACGGCCTGCCGCGCGTGAATCAGTCGGGCACGCTGCTCGAAGGCATTGCACTCTGGGGTGAGTTGAAGCCGCTGCTGACGCAGGAGGCGCTGATCGAGCGCGCCCTGGCCTACTGCGACTGGGCGGTGGCCAAAGGGCTGCTGGCCATTCGCAGTCACGTCGATGTCTGCGATCCGCGCCTGCTCGCGGTAGAGGCACTGCTGGAAGTCAAGCGCCGCGTTGCGCCCTACATCGATCTGCAACTGGTGGCCTTCCCGCAGGACGGCGTGCTGCGCGGCGCACAGGGCCCCGAGCAGCACATGAACAACCTGAAGCGTGCGCTCGACAAGGGCGTGGATGTGGTCGGCGGCATTCCGCATTTCGAGCGAACCATGGCGGACGGCGCGCTGAGCGTCAGGCTGCTGTGCGAGCTCGCTGCCGAGCGCGGCCTGCGCGTGGACATGCACTGCGACGAGTCGGACGACCCGCTGTCACGCCATGTCGAGACCCTGGCTTTCGAGACGCAGCGCCTGGGCTTGCACGGACGCGTCACCGGCTCGCACCTGACTTCGATGCACAGCATGGACAACTACTACGTCTCCAAGCTGCTGCCGCTGATGGCTGAGGCGCAATTGCAGGTGGTGGCCAATCCCCTGATCAACATCACGCTGCAGGGCCGGCACGACACCTACCCGAAGCGCCGCGGCATGACGCGTGTGCCGGAGCTGCTGGCCGCCGGCGTCAACGTCGCCTTTGGTCATGACTGCGTGATGGACCCCTGGTACAGCCTGGGCTCGGGCGACATGCTTGACGTAGCCCACATGGGTCTGCACGTGGCGCAGATGACCAGCCAGAGCGCCATGCGCCAGTGCTTTGATGCGGTGACCGTGAATCCGGCGCGCATTCTGGGTCTGCAGGGCTATGGGCTGGAGGTGGGTTGCGATGCCAGCTTTGTGCTGCTGCAGGCGCGCGACCCGGTCGAAGCCATCCGCTTGCGAGCAAACCGTCTGAAAGTCTGGAAGAAGGGGGCCCTGGTCGCGGAAACGGCACCGATCGTGCCGAAGCTGCACCTGCCAGGACGGCCGAACGCCCAAGCTTGAGCGTGATTTGTCCAGCAACGGACTCGCCGCCGGCTCAGTTCTTTTTCAAACCCTGTGCCAGAACCTCGGCCACCATCTTCAGGTCGGCCGAGACCAGTTCACGGTAGTTCGCGACCGGAGTCACCTGGTAGTTCTTGATGGAACCGGCACTGCCTCCAGCGAGCGCGTTGAAAATCAGCAACGCCGTTTGCCCACCGCTTCGGCCAACATCTTCCACCTTCGCGCCGATCTGGCTGGGCAGGACGATTTCCTGCCGGAACTGGAACTGCTTGATGGAGCCGTCATCCCCCATCACCATGAACATGCTTCGTGGCGACAGCGACAGTTTCACGCCGTGGTCGACCTCGGCGCTACGAAAACTGCCGGAGTTGGCCAGCTTGGCAAAGCCGATGATCAGATTGGCGTGAACGGTGGTCGCACCCAGCGCTTTGGCCAGGTCTGCGCCTTTGCCATAGCCGCTCATGGTGAAGGTGTCTGCCGTGCCTTTGCTGAACACGGTCACGCCGCTGTTGCTGGCCAGGGCCTTGACGAGTCCGCCCGATTCCTGCGGTCCCGACGTTTCCACGACCAGCTTGCGGAAATCGTCGATTGCCAGGACTTTGTCCTGCTCCAGAACCGGGTGGCCGCGGGCCGCCAGCGCAGCGGCAAAGCTCGCGGCAAAATCGTCCGCCACCGCCTGCATGGTTTCTGGCGTGAGGCCAACGAGTTTGTAGTTCACGTCCACGGTGGCACCCTTGTTGCCGCTGGTTGAACTCGCGCTGGTGTCGGTGATGAACTGCAACTTCAGGGAAGCCATGGCCAGCGGTCGTGTGGGGCCTTC
>CAITZZ010000343.1 GCA_903897005.1 uncultured beta proteobacterium
GGTCAGGCGGTGAGTTTTCGGATCAACGGCTATGCCGGGCAGGAGTTTCGTGGCAAGGTGACGCGCGTCGACCCTAGCGCCAATGACGTGACGCGTCAGGTCGAAGTGTTGGTCAGCTTCGACGAGGTCAGGCAGGCTCGCGTCGCCGGGCTGTTTGCGGAAGGATTGATAGAGGCCAGTAGTACCAAGGCGGTGACCCTGCCCGAATCGGTGCTGCTGCGTTCTGGCGACAAGGCCTCGGTCTGGCGCGTCAAGTCCAACACGCTGAGCCGGGTCGACCTGGCGCTCGGCGCGCGTGACCCCCGCAGCGGCCATTTTGAGGTGCGCAGTGGTCTGACCGATGGTGATGTGATCCTGCGCAACCCGAGTTCAAGCTACAAGGAAGGCCAGAGCGCTGAAATGGCCAGCGCCAAAGCGCCCGCGGCTGGCGCATCCGCTGCATCCGCCGCCTCTGCCAGCAAAGGGACATAAGCATGTTCCTGTCCGACTTCAGCATCAAGCGCCCGACGCCGACGGTCGTGCTGATCATTGCCTTGATGGCCATCGGCCTGCTGGCCCTCAACAAGTTGCGGGTCAATCAAAACCCTGACGTGGAAATTCCGGGCATCCAGGTCTTTATTGCCTATCCGGGTGCTTCACCGGATTCGGTCGAACGCGAGATCGTTAACCGGCTTGAAAAATCCCTGCAAAGCGTCTCGGGTGCTACCGAGGTCTACTCGACCAGCAGCGAAGGCAACGCCAGTTTCTGGGTCCAGTTCTCGTTCCAGAAGAACATGATTGAAGCGGCCGACGATGTGCGCACCGTCATCTCGAGCGCCCGCTACAAGCTGCCCATCGAAATGCGCGAACCCGTCGTCCGGCGCTTTGACCCTGCTGCGCAACCGATCATGAACATGGCGCTGTCTTCCAGCGCGCAGAGCCACGCCGCGATTTCGCGTCTGGCAGAAGACGTGCTGGCCGACAAGCTGCGCGGCATTGCGGGTGTGGCCACGGTCAATATCAATGGCTCCCTGAAGCGGGAGTTGTCGGTGTTGTTGCGGGCAGAAAAGCTGCGTGAATACAACGTGTCGGTGGGCGAAGTGGTGGCGGCACTGCGGGCGCAGAACGCCAACTCCCCGGTTGGCAAAGTGCGCGGCAAGCTCGAAGAAGAAAGCATCCGGCTGGTGGGTCGCATCGAGTCGCCCGAAGAATTCCAGAACATTGTGGTCAAGCGCTTCGCCGGCCAGATCGTCCGCCTGGCGCAGGTTGCCAGCATCACCGACGGCTTCGCCGACATCGACTCTTTCAGCATTCGCAGCGGCAAACCCAATGTCGGCATTTTTGTGACCCGCTCGCGTGACGCCAGTACGGTGAGTGTGGCCAACGAGGTGCGCAAACTGGTCAAGGAAATCAATATCGAGTTCGAAAAAGAGCAGCCTGGAACCAGGCTCGAAATCACCCGCGACGGTGGTGTAGACGCGCAGCGCAGCCTGAACAACGTCATCGAATCCCTGATGCTGGGCGCGGTTTTGACGATCTTCGTGGTGTACGCTTTTCTGAATTCGTGGCGTTCCACCCTGATCACCGCGCTGAGCCTACCCACTTCCGTCATTGCGGCCTTCATCGCGGTCTGGCTGTGCGGCTTTACGCTCAATTTCATGACGCTGCTTGGACTCTCGTTGGCCATCGGCGTATTGATTGACGATGCCATTGTGGTGCGGGAAAACATCGTGCGCCATATGCAGCGCGGCTCAGACCGGCGCACCGCGTCGCTGGAAGGTACGGCCGAAATTGGACTGGCCGTTGCGGCCAC
>CAITZZ010000344.1 GCA_903897005.1 uncultured beta proteobacterium
CTGTTCGAGCCGCAGGGCCTGTATGGCCGCTGGCTGAAGATCCGCACCTATCTGCAGATGTTCCCGTTCTACCGCAAGGGCATGTTCAAGCGGCAGAAGTCGTTCCAAAAGTCGGACAGATTGAGATGAACGAAATGCTTCTCTCCGCAAAAAAGTTGAGCGTACGCTTTGGTGGCGTGCTGGCTGTCAATCAGGTCAGTTTTGACGTCAAACAAGGCGAAGTCTTTACGCTGATCGGTCCCAATGGCGCCGGCAAGACCACCGTATTCAACCTCATCAGTCGCATCTACACGCCCACCAGCGGCGAGATCGATTACCTGGGGCCCCACGGCATGCTGCGCCTGACCGAGCAGCCGCCGCAAAATGTTGCCGGTCTGGGCATTGCACGCACCTTCCAGAATATCGAACTGTTTGAGCACGCCACTGTGCTGCACAACCTCCTGATTGGCCGCCACACGCAGCGCAAGACCGGACTCTGGCAAGACCTGTTCTTTACCCCGGCCGCTCGCCAAGCGGAGTTACAGGCACGTGAAAAGGCCGAAGAGGTGATCGAGTTTCTGGACCTGCAGCATCACCGTGACGCCATGGTGGAAGGCCTGCCCTACGGCGTGCGCAAGGTGGTGGAGTTGGCGCGTGCCCTGTGCACCGAGCCCAAACTGCTGCTGCTCGATGAGCCCTCCAGCGGCCTGAACGTCGAAGAAACCGAAGACATGGCGTTCTGGATCGCCGATATCAAGAACGAACTCGGCATCACCGTGCTGATGGTGGAGCACGACATGACACTGGTCTCCAAGGTCTCGGACCGGGTGCTGGCCATGAACCAGGGCGAGGTGCTGGCGCTGGGCACACCGCGCGAAGTGCAGAACGATGCCGGTGTGATCGAGGCCTATCTGGGCTCGGTCGATGACGTCTCGTCGCTGCACCGGCAGGCTGCAAGCAAAGGGGCATCCGCATGAGCCAGAACCCACCCGCCGTCAGCGATTCTCCGGTCCTGAAACTGCTCAATGTCGAGAGCGCCTATGGCCCGATCAAGGCGATTCGCGGCGTCAGCCTTCAGGTGCGCCGCGGCGAAATCGCCACCGTGCTGGGCTCCAACGGCGCCGGCAAGACGACCATTCTAAAAACCATCTCGGGCATCATCGATCCGCGCAAGGGATCGATTGAGTTCAAGGGCAATGACATCACGGCACAAGACCCGGCCTACATCGTGCAACAGGGCCTGAGCCATGTGCCCGAGGGGCGCGAAGTGTTCCCGCTGCTGAGCGTGCACGACAACCTGCTGATGGGCGCTTACACACGCCAGGATCGCGACGGCGTCGCCAAGGACATCGAAGCCGTCTATGGCTACTTTCCGATTCTGCGCGAGCGCAGTGCGCAGGATGCGGGCCTGCTCTCCGGTGGCCAGCAGCAAATGCTGTCGATCTCGCGCGCCTTGATGGCCAATCCCGATCTGATGCTGCTAGACGAACCCAGTCTGGGCCTGAGCCCGAAGCTGACCAAAGAGATTTTCGAGATCGTGGTGCGCATCAACCGCGAACGCGGCACCACCATCCTGCTGGTCGAGCAGAACGCCAACATGGCGCTAAACGCCGCCGACTACGGCCACGTGCTGGAAAACGGCCGCATCGTGATGGAAGACACCTGCGCCCGTCTGCGCGAGAAGGACGACATCAAGGAGTTCTACCTTGGCCTGAAGGAAGACGGCGTGCGCAGCGAGCGGCGCTGGAAAAAGAAGAAAACATGGCGATAGCGCATAACACCTTCATCCCGATTCCGTCGGCTGTCATCCCGACTCTCGTGGCTGTCATCCCGACTCTCGTGGCTGTCATCCCGGACCTGATCCGGGATCCATGGATTGCGGATCAGGTCCGCAATGACGAACGGGGCGCAACCCAATGAGCCAACTCTGGGATCTGTCAAACATCAAACCCAATCGCGACATCGTGCTCGCAGGCGAGACGATTCCGGCGCTGTTCTGGAACGCGGTGAAAGAGCGCGGCCCGACGGTCTGGCTGCGCCAGAAGCACCTGGGACTGTGGCGTAGCTGGACCTGGAACCAGAGCGCCGATGCGGTGCGGGAAATTGCCGGCGGCTTGTTGAGCCTGGGCTTTGCCAAGGGCGAGTGCGCTTCGATTCTGGCCAACACTGCGGTCGAATGGGTTTGGGCTGACATCGGCGTACTGTCCTGTGGCGGCGTCTCCAACGGCATTTATCCAACGGACGCCCCTTCGCAGGTGCACTACCTGTGCGAGGACTCGCGCACCACCGTGCTGTTTGTCGAAGACGATGAGCAACTCGACAAGGCGCTGGAAGTGCGCGAGCGCTTGCCGCTCTTACGCAAGATTGTGGTCTTCGATATGGAGGGGCTGCACAAGCTTGATGAGGCGGACGTCATCAGCCTGGATGCGTTGCGTGCCTTGGGCCGCACGTATCTGGCGCAGCATCCGGATGAATTGCAACAGCGTCTGGACGCCTGCAAACCAGAGGACCTGGCGATTCTGGTCTACACGTCGGGCACCACTGGAAAACCCAAGGGCGCCATGCATTTGCACGCCGGCCTGATTTACACCGTGCGCGGCTTCAACACGCTGGTGGCCCAGGACGAGCGCGACGAGCGTATGTGCTTCCTGCCTCTGTGTCACATCGCCGAGCGCATGGGGGGCGAGTACTTTGGTCTGTACACCGGCGCCATTTTGAACTTTGTGGAAAACCCGCAAACCATTCCCGAGAACGTGCGCGAGATCGCCCCCACGGTCTTTACCGCCGTCCCACGCGTTTGGGAAAAGTTCTATTCAGGCGTCATGATCGCGCTCAAGGAGGCTGGCCCCGTGCAGCAGGCGGCCTACGCCTGGGGTATCGGCGTCGGCACAGCCATTGCCAACCGCGTCCTGGCCGGGCAGTCGGTGAGCCGTTGGCTCAAGGTCAAGTTTCAGTTGGCGCAGTGGCTGGCACTGAACAATGTGCGCAAGATGATTGGCATTCACCGCGCCCGCTATCTGGTGACCGGTGCCGCGCCGATCTCACCAGACCTGGTGCGCTGGTACCTGGCGCTCGGCGTACCGATGCTCGAAGTCTGGGGCATGACGGAAACCTGCGGTGTCTCCACCGGCGTGCGCGCCGGGCACATGAAGCCGGGCTCGATTGGTCCGGCAGCAGATTTCAATGAAGTCAGGCTTGACCCGGCCACCAGTGAACTGCTGGTGCGCGGCAAGAATGTTTTTGCCGGCTACCTGAACCTGCCCGAAAAAACCGCCGAAACCATTGATGCTGAAGGCTGGCTGCACACGGGTGACGTCGGCGTGGTAGACGCTGATGGCTTTTACCGTATCACCGACCGCATGAAGGACATCATCATCACTGCCGGCGGCAAGAACATCACGCCCAGCGAACTGGAGAACGACTTGAAGTTCTCGCCCTACATTACCGATGCCGTAGTGATCGGCGACAAGCGGCCCTACCTGACGGTCATCATCATGATCGACCAGGAGAACGTCGAGAAATTCGCCCAGGATGAGGACGTGCCCTTTAGCAACTACGCCTCGCTGACCCGCTCCAGCGCGGTGCAGGAACTGATTCAGACGGAAATTGATGGCGTCAACAAGAAGTTCGCCCGCGTTGAGCAGATCAAGAAATTCTTTCTGCTGGAGAACCAGTTGACAGCGGAAGACGAAGAGCTCACACCCACCATGAAACTCAAGCGCAAGTTGGTGGAGAAAAAATATTCGGCCCAGATCGAGGCCATGTACCGTTGATTTTTACAGGAGTCCATGAATGAAAATTGCTTGCACCCTGGCGCTGGCGACACTCGCCCTCGCCGCCACCACTGCCCTCGCCCAGCAAGGCGTGAGCAAGACCGAAATCGTGGTCGGCACGATCCAGGATCTGTCAGGCCCGCTGGCTGGCTATGGCAAGCAGGACCGCAATGGCATGCAGTTGCGAGTCGACGAGATCAACGAGCAGGGCGGCGTACATGGACGCAAGCTCAAGCTCCTGATCGAGGACTCGGGCTACGACCCAAAGCGTGCGGTACTGGCTGCACAAAAGCTGGTGAATCAGGACAAGATCTTCATCATGGTCGGTCATCTGGGCACAGCGCAAAACAACGCGGCCATGCCAGTGCAGTTTGAGAAGAACATCGTCAACTTCATGCCCATCACTGCGGCGCGCGAGATGTACGAGCCGACCAATCGCCTCAAGTACGCCCTGGTCAGCGCCTACTATGACCAGGTCCGACTGGCGCTACCAAAGATGGTGAAGGAAAAGAACGTCAAGAAGGTCTGCACCATCTATCAGGATGATGAGTTTGGCCTGGAAGTGCTGCGCGGAGCCGATGCCGGCCTGAAGAGCATCAGCATGGAGATGACCGAGAAGACCTCCTTCAAACGCGGCTCTACCGACTTTTCTTCGCAGGTTGCCAAGATGAAAGCCGCGGGCTGTGAACTGGTGGTGCTGGGCACCATCATCCGGGAGACCATCGGCACGATTGCCGAATCGCGCAAGACCAGTTTCAACCCGGTCTTTCTGGGCACGCAGGCAGCCTACACCGACCTGATCCACAAACTCGGCGGCAAACCGATGGACGGCATGTACGCCACCATGTCGGTGCAAAACCCGTATCTGGACGAGGCCTCGCAACCGATCCGCTTCTGGGCCAACAAGTACAAGACCCGGTTCAATGAAGACCCGACCGTGTTCTCGGTCTACGGCTACACCGTGATCGATCTGTTCATCCAGGCAGCACAGAAGGCCGGCCCGAACCTGAGTACCGACAGTTTCATCAAAGCCATGGACACCATGGTCATCCCGCCCGATATGTTTGGCAGTGCGCCCTCAAGCTACTCCGCCACCAAGCGCATCGGCAGCAACGCCTCGCGCCTGTCGCAGATTCAGGACGGCAAGTGGAAGGTGATCAGCCCCTACTTCGGCGACGACGTGGTGCCGGCCAAAAAGTAAGCCGACCCGCGCAGCGTTTCACTCTCTAAAAAGGCATCCATGATCAGCCATGGAGCGGGTGCTGATCGTGGTGGCAGATTATGAACCGGGGCAATCGGCCTCGTTCACGACAGAAGCACAACACTAGTCTTTCGCCATTCCCCAGACGTCCGCATTGGCAAGCAAGGGGGGATAGGCCTTGTTGTGCTGGTCGAACAGATTTCCCAGGGCAGTCAGCACGTCACTCGGAAAGCCCCTGCGCCTGCCGCCCCGGGTGCTGCGCAGCAATTCATTCATGTAGGGCGCAAACTGCCCTTGCCCCCAGTAAAGTTTGATATTGCCGCCGATGCGCGGAAATGCCTGGTCGATGACCTTGAAGTCAGCGTTGTAATCCAGCAGGGGCAACAGCATGGGATGCGCTTTGCGATGCTGCTCCGACAGACTGACCAGTGCGCTCACGGCTTCGTCGGGAAACCCCTTCGGCCCACCCGCGCGGGCGTCCCGCATCAGTTCTTCGACGTAGATCAGAAAGGTCTTCTTGCCCCAGTGACGTTTCAGGTTGACGCCAAACTGGGGAAACAAATCCTTGATCACATTGAAATCAGGGTTGTCATCGAGTTTCGAATAGATCTGTGGATTTTCCTTCTCGTGCTGTTCATTCAGAACGAGCAAAGCGTTATGCACCGCCGCCGGGAACCCCTTCTCGGGCGCATATCTTGCGAAGTTACGACAGAACTCCATGTAGGAGACAAATTCCGCGCTTCCCCATAACGACTCCAGTTTGGCCCCGATTTGCGGAAAGGCATCGTTGATCACGATGAAAAGAGGGTTGTTCTCCAGCATTTTGCAACTCATCGGTGATATGGCGCTTGCCTGCGCACAAGGTAAGCGTCCGACTCCCAAGCCTGAATTCTGCCCTATTCGCAGCGGCCCCGACCAGTCTGTCGCCCTCGGTTGTTGAGGTGGCCCTGACAGTCTGCAATGTGTCTTCTGAAGCCAGCCAACATTCTCTGAAGCCGACTTTCGAGTTTGGGCGTCAGCAATGGAGTGAAACGTAAATCGCTTGTGCAGCGCAAGCAGTCTTTCATGCTGGGTGGTTCGTGTGTGCCGATGACCCTGCGGCAGATGGTTCCGCTCATGTCCCCCGCAGAGGGTCGAGCCCTCTGCTCCTCCTTTACTTCGCTGCACCATCCACCCCAGTGCCATCGGCAAGCAACCGTGTTGGCTTGCAATGACTCCAGCCCCTTGCGCCCCCACAACACTGGCTGACTCAGGACGGCGTGGCGCTCAGCGCAGTGAAATGCAAATGCTTGTGGGACAGATCTTCAGCTCTGTCCCCAACTCGAAACGGGATGTTGGAAGTCCGGAGGCCGCAGGCCGGGGGACATGAACGGAGTTGAGTGCCATGTTGGCCTGAGTCTCGAAGTGCCGAGGTTCCAGGCTCTGAATTCGTTTGTTGAATGACCGGGTTGTGTCTTCAGACGCCGGCGACTTTTCTCCGATGCCGCCGATCGCGGGTGAAGGTCAAGTCTGGAGAAAATCCCGGACCGGCGGTGCAGAGTTAGCCGTCCTTCATTCTGGGCGGCTTGCCGCACCCGCTCAGGCGGACGCGATGTCGCCCGACTGGATGCGCTTGACGCCCTTGGCGCTCATCTGTTTCCAGGCCGCTGCGAGCGAGCCGTTGAGGTCGATGGCGCGCGTGGCGTCCTCGATCACGTAAACCTCAAAGCCGAGTTTGCGCGCGTCCATGGCGGTCCAAGCGACGCAGAAATCAGTGGCCAGGCCAGCCAATCAGACGCTCAGGTAAGCCCGCCGCACCGCTTCGTTGCTGGCGAGCTCTGCCATCGACGCCTGGTAACGAATCTGCCCCTTCTCAAGCACGTAGGCCCGATCAGAGACCAACTCGGCAAAATGCATGTTCTGCTCCGACAGCAGAATGCTCACGCCTTGCTTCTTGAGCGCCAGGATCATGTGGGCCATCTGCTCCACAATCACCGGCGCCACCCCCTCGGAGGGCTCATCCAGCAGCACCAGGTAGGGGTTGCCCATCAAGGTACGGGCCACGGTCAGCATCTGCTGCTCACCGCCGCTCATTCGGCCCCCCATGCGGTTGGGCATTTCACCCAGGTTAGGAAAGAGCTGGAACAAGCGCTCGGGTGTCCACAGCGGCGCCTCGCTGCCGTCAGCCCAGCGCCGGGGTGGCTGCTGGCCAACCATCAGGTTTTCCGCCACCGTCAGATCGGTGAAGATGCGGCGGTCTTCGGGCACATAGCCCAACCCCATGCGCGCCGCGTGGTGCGGCTCGCTGCGCGAGATGTCTTGCCCCAGAAAAGTGATGCTGCCACGGCGTTTGCCCAGCATGCCAATCAGGGCTTTCAGTGTGGTTGACTTGCCCGCACCATTGCGCCCCATCAGGGCCACCACCTCACCGCGCTGCACCTTCAGGTCCACATCAAACAGGATCTGCGCTGCACCATACCAGGCCGCCAGACCACGGGCTTCGAGCAGGGTTTCGGAACTGGCAGACATCAAGCCTTCTCCCCGGCCACTTCGGCATGCAGTTTCTCGAAGGTCTTGCCACTGCCAAAGTACACCTCCTGTACCTTGGGGTGGTCGCGAATCTCCAGCGGCGCACCCTCGGCGATCAGGCGCCCGCGCGCCAGCACAATCAGCCGATCGGCGTAGGCAAACACCACGTCCATGCTGTGCTCGGTGAACAGCACAGACATGCCGCGTTCCAGCACCAGTTGCTTGGTCAGGGCCATCAGTTCGTTGCGCTCCTTGGGCGCCATGCCGGCGGTGGGTTCATCCATCAGCAGCAGCTTCGGCTTGTTCGCCATGGCAATGGCCAACTCGACACGCTTGACGTCGCCGTAGGCCAGCACGTTGCAGGAGCGCTCCGCCTGCGCGCTCATGCCCACCTGCTCCAGCACCGCCATCGCTTCGTCCCGGCGGTAGTTTGCGGCGCGGCGCCAGGGCGAGAAAAGTTTGCTGTCCTGCGACAGCAGTGCCATCTGCACATTTTCAACCACGGTGAGCGAAGCAAAGGTCTCTGCGATCTGGAAAGTGCGACCGACACCCATGTGCCAGATCTCGCGCGGCTTGCGGCCCACCAGTTCCACGCCGTCGAGCTGGATCGAGCCGGCGTCAGCGCGCAGTTGCCCGTTCACCATGTTGAAGGTGGTGGACTTGCCGGCGCCGTTGGGGCCGATCAGCGCCAGCAATTCGCCACGCGCGAGGTCGAAGTGGACGCTGTCAACGGCCCTCACGCCGCCGAAGGACTTGCCGAGATTGGCCACGCGAAGCAAAGGCGCAGATGCTGGCAATGCAGATGTTGTCATGCCCCGCCCTCCTGCTTTTGACTACGCCGCTGCGCTAGCTGCTGGACGAAACCGGCAATACCCTGCGGGAACAACAGCACCAGAATCAGGATGATGGCGCCCAGCATGGCGCGCCAGTAGTCGGTGTTGCGCGCCACCGTGTCATGCAGCCAGCTGAAGGTGATGGCACCCACCACCGGCCCTGCCAGGGTCTGGATGCCGCCCAGCAGAACCATCACCAGACCATCAACCGACTTGCCCACCGACAGCGTCTCGGGCGAGATGCTGCCCTTGGAAAAAGCGTAGATCGCGCCGGCCAGTCCGGCAAAGGTGCCGGCCACGACGAAGGCCGCCCACTGCATGCGCTTGACATCCATGCCGATGGCGTCCGCCCGCAGCACCGAATCGCGGCAGGCACGCAGCGCGTAGCCAAAGGGCGAGAACAACAGCCGGCGCAGCAGTAGCACGCCAGCGGCTACCAGCACCAGAGTGAGGTAGTAGTAATTGATTTTGCTGGACAACCAGGGCGCCGGCCAGACGCCGGTCAGCCCGTTGCTGCCGCCAGTGAAACTGTCCCACTGAAAGGTGACAGCCCAGATGATCTGCGCAAAAGCCAGCGTCAGCATGGCCAGGTAAACCCCGGACAGGCGCACCGCAAACCAGCCGAAAATCAGCGCGCCGAGCGCTGCCACCAGAGGCGCCAGCAGCAAGGACGCTTCCATTGGCAAACCGGCACTGCGCGCCAGCAGCGCGGCGCCATAAGCGCCGAGCCCGAAATAGGCCGCGTGCCCAAACGAATGCATGCCGGCCGGCCCCATGATGAAGTGCAGGCTGGCTGCAAACAGCGCCGCCACCAGCAGATCGATCATCAACACCGTCGTGTAAGGCGAGCCGGCAGTCACGATGGGCAGCGCCGTCAAAGCCAGACCCAACAAGCCGGCGGCGACAAGATAGCTGCGGGAGGCGCCGCGCAGCGGTTCTTCCTGCATGCCGACATAGCGGCTTGGTGCCTGGGCCCGGCCCATCAGGCCCCAGGGACGTGCCACCAGCACCGTCGCCATGACCAGGAATTCCACCACCAGCGTCAGTTTGGAAAACGACAGGCTGATGCCGGCGATCTGCACCACACCGAGCCAGATGCAGACCGCCTTGATTTCCGCAATCAAGAGCGCTGCCGCATAGGCACCCGGAATGGAACCCATGCCGCCCACCACCACCACCACAAAGGCTGCGCCAATGGTGTTCAGGTCCATTTCCAGATTGGCGGGTTCACGCGCCAGTTGCAAAGCGCCGCCGAGTCCGGCGAGCAAGGCACCCAGTGCAAAAACGGCCGTGAATAACCAGGCCTGATTCACACCGAGGGCACTGACCATGGCGCGGTCCTGCGTGGCAGCCCGCACCAGCGTGCCCCAGCGCGTGCGCGTCAGCAGCAACCAGAGCAGGCCCAGCACCACCGGACCGACCACAATCATGAACAGGTCGTAAGACGGGAAGGAACGTCCCAGAATCTGCACCGCGCCACGCAGCCCCGGTGCCCGCGGACCCAGCAGTTCATCGGGCCCCCAGAACCAGAGTACCGCGTCCTTGATCACCAGCACCAGCGCAAACGTCGCCAGCAACTGGAACAGTTCTGGCGCCTTGTAGATGCGCCTGAGCAGCGTCATTTCAATCAGGGCACCGAACACGCCCACCACCAGCGGCGCCAGCAGCACAGCGGGCCAGAAACCGATCACATCACCCAGCCGCGCCACCAGGCTGTAAGCGACGTAAATGCCAACCATGAAGAAGGAGCCGTGCGCAAAATTGACGATGCGCGTAACGCCAAAAATAAGCGAAAGGCCGGCCGCCACCAGAAACAGTGACGAGGCACCGGCCAGCCCGTTAAGCAACTGGGCCAAAAAGCCTGAAAAATCCATTACGCTCCTTCTACCGCGTGGGCTTGTTGGCCAGTTCGTTCTATCAGTCCGGTGCGCGCAGTTTGGCGACCTCGGCATCCGACGGCAGGTACTTGGCGCCGTCAAGGTAGACGTAATCAACCATCACGCCCTTGCCGCCGTCATTCTTGGTCTTGCCGACAAACGCACCCATGGTGGACTGGTTGTCTTGGGCGCGATACGTAATCTTGCCAAACGGGGTGTCAACCGGCAGGCCCTTGAAAGCGGCCACCAGTTTCTCGGTATCACTGCTGCCGGCCTTCTTCAAACCCGCTGCGATGGACTTGATGGCGCTGTAACCCACCACCGAACCCAGACGCGGGTAGTCCTTGAACTTGCCCTGGTAGGCCGCCAGAAAGGCCTTGTGTTCAGCCGTCTGGATGCCGTTCCAGGGATAGCCGGTCACGATCCAGCCGTTTGGCGCTTCTTCCTTCAGCGGATCGAGGTACTCGGGCTCACCGGTCAGCACGCTCACCACTTCACGGCCCTGGAACAGGCCACGGGTATTGCCTTCACGCACGAACTTGGACAGGTCGGCACCAAACAGCACGTTGAAAATCGCGTCCGGCTTGGAGTCGGCCAGTGCCTGAACCACGCTGCCGGCGTCGAGTTTGCCCAGCGGCGGGGCCTGCTCGGCGACAAACTCGACATCAGGCTGTGCCGCTTTCAGCAAAGCTTTGAAGGCTGCTACTGCCGACTGGCCGTATTCGTAGTTGGGGTACACCAGGGCCCAGCGCTTTTTCTTCAGCTTGGCTGCTTCCGGCACCAGCATGGCGGCCTGCATGTAAGTACCAGGACGCAGGCGGTAGGTGTACTTGTTGCCGCTGCCCCAGATGATCTTGTCGGTCAGAGGTTCGCCAGCCAGGAAGAAAAATTTCTTCTGCTTGGCAAAGTCGGCAACGGCCAGACCGGTGTTGGACAGGAAGGTGCCCATCAGCACATCAATCTTCTCGCGCGAAATCAACTCTTCGGCAACGCGCACGGCATCGCCCGGATTGGCGTTGTCGTCACGCGTGATCAGCTCGATCTTCTTGCCATTGACGCCACCGGCCGCATTGACCTCGTCCACCGCCAACTCCATGCCCTTCTTGTAGGGTTCCAGAAAAGCGGGTTGCGCCTTGTAGCTGTTGACCTCCCCGATCTTGATCACCCCCTGCGCATGTGCTGCGGGCAGCAAAGCGCAAGTCACGGCAAAGCCGGCCGTGTACAGCATCGTTCTTAGCATCTTCATGTCAAAGTCTCCTCATATAAAAGTTAAAAAAACCAAGGCTGGCAAAATAGCATGGATGCCGGATCGAGTCCGGCATGACAAGGGCAAATCGCGAATATTCATCTCCCCTATCGCAGGCCGTCCTGGCCGACGATCTCACTGACCTGCAAGCCACCGATGCGCGGCAAGGGGCGCCCGCTGGCAGTGACTACCACGGCCACCACAATCTCGTTGGCGCGCGGCGCATCGCTGACGCGTGCCTCCATCGCATCAAAGTGGCTGCGCACAAA
>CAITZZ010000345.1 GCA_903897005.1 uncultured beta proteobacterium
GCGTCTGCTGGCCGATACGCAGAAGATTTGCGAGGCCGAAATCCGCTTCTGGCATGGCGCCAAGGCGGGCAGCAAGAGCGCAAACAAGGCACCGCATCAAAACTATCTGTTCATGCTCAACGCGGTCGATGAGGGCTATGGCGGACTGGAGCATCGCAACTCGACCGCCCTGATCTGCAAGCGCAAAGACCTGCCGCGCATGAAGCCGCAGAACGGTCCGGCCGACAAAAAGGCGCTGGAGGGCTACACCACGCTGCTGGGCCTGATCAGCCACGAGTATTTCCATACCTGGAACGTCAAGCGCCTGCGCCCGGCAGAGTTCAGCCGCTTTGACTACGCGAATGAAAACTACACCGAACTGCTGTGGTTTTTTGAAGGCTTTACCAGCTATTACGACGACCTGCTGCTGCACCGAGCCGCGCTGATAGACCAGGCGACCTACCTGGCGCTGCTGGGCAAGACCATCAACCAGGTGTCGCAAACACCTGGACGCGAAATCCAGAGCGTGGCGCAAGCCAGCTTTGACGCCTGGGTCAAGTACTACCGGCAGGACGAGAACACGGCCAACGCCACCATCAGTTATTACACCAAGGGCTCGCTGGTCGCGCTGTGTCTGGACCTGACGCTGCGCCAGCAAGCCAAGAGCTCGCTCGACGCCGTGATGCGCGGCCTGTGGCAACGCTGCCGCGGCGGGCCGATGACAGAGGCCGATCTGTTGGGTGTGCTGGAGCATCTCTCTGGGCGCTCTTTCCAGAAAGAAATTGCGCTCTGGGTGCACAGCAGCGCCGAGTTACCGCTGCAAACCCTGCTGGAACGCCAGGGGGTCTTGGTGCAACAGGAGAGCGCCGACCTGGCGCAGCGCCTGGGTCTTCGCGTGAGCGAGGGCACCAGCATACAGGTCAAGAGCGTGTTGCGCGGCAGTGCTGCCGAGCAGGCCGGTTTTGCTGCCGGCGACGAATGGCTGGCACTGGAAGTCGGCGCCGGTAAACAGTCCTCAAGCTGGCGCCTGTCCAAGCTGGATGACGTGGCGCTCTATGCCAGTGCCGCCTCCATAATCGGTGCCCTGGTGGCACGTGACAAACGCATCTTGAAGCTGTCGCTGAAGTTGCCGCCGCCCGCAACCCGCTGGTGTCTGGCAGTCGGTGACAAGAAACTTGTTGGCCAATGGCTTGACTGAAAACCTGGAGAACCCCATGAATTTTGAAACTATCAACGTCCGCACCGAAGGCGGCAAGGTCGGCATCGTCACCCTGAACCGCCCGAAACAGCTCAACGCCCTGAACGACCAGCTGATGACCGAACTCGGCGTCGCGCTGAAAACTTTCGACGCCGACCCTGCCATTGGCTGCATGATCATTACCGGGAGTGAAAAAGCCTTTGCTGCCGGCGCCGATATTGGCGCCATGGGCAGCTACAGCTTTGCCGATGTGTACAAAGGTGACTTCATTACCCGCAACTGGGAACACATCCGCAGCGTGCGCAAGCCTGTCATCGCTGCAGTTAGCGGTTTTTGCCTGGGCGGTGGCTGCGAGCTGGCCATGATGTGCGACTTCATGATCGCGGCAGACAACGCCCGCTTTGGCCAGCCCGAAATCAAGCTCGGCATCATTCCCGGTGCGGGCGGCACGCAGCGGCTGCCGCGCGCCGTTGGCAAGTCCAAGGCAATGGAAATGGCACTCACCGGGCGCCTGATGGACGCCAGCGAGGCCGAGCGCGCCGGACTGGTGAGCCGCGTTGTGCCGCTGGACAAGCTGATGGAAGAGGCACTGGCCACGGCCCTGGTGATCAGCGAGTTTTCACAAATCGCGACCATGGCAGTCAAGGAGTCGGTGAATCGCGCTTTCGAGAGCGGCCTGAGCGACGGCGTGATGTTTGAGCGGCGCCTGTTTCACTCGATGTTTGCCACCGCCGACCAGAAGGAAGGCATGGACGCCTTCGTCAACAAGCGCAAGGCCAACTTCAAGCACCAGTAGGACTCTGGTTATAATCCGCAGCCTTGGCTCTTTAGCTCAGTCGGTTAGAGCGATGGAATCATAATCCACAGGTCCGCGGTTCGAATCCGTGAAGAGCCACCAGAAAATCCCATACGGGTACTAGAAAGCCTGCTACTTAATTGATAGCGGGCTTTTTTGTTGGCGCGGTGAAAAATCAATCGGTAGATCACCTGCTTAGGGTCATCATGGTAGATAATCGCGCCCAGTCATCTTTTACGCAATGAAGCACTAAGGGGTCGATTGGAAAAATGATTGAAGAAAACAGTATGTTCAAAGTCATCGACGATGCATTTCCGCATATCGGAAAGGCAATCCTGGCATTTTGGGGTCACCGCGACTTCCATGAATATATGGACACACTGCAGCATCAGAAGAGGGACGGCAAACCCAGAGCGGGCTTTCCACTCAACATCATGCTGGCGATTTTCAGCCTGACTTCTGAGCACGAAAAGATGTTTCCCGAGCTCGCTCCCCAACGGTCGATTTTTGGTTAGTCGATGGAGCGGGCAAAAAAACCCCGGCTCAAGGGCCGGGGCGCAAAGCCTTTTCCGTTGTCACACATCAAGGCCCCGCTCAAGGGGGATCGAGCGGGAGGCGCTTTCGCGCCCGAGAGAAATGTACCACTACTTCAGAAAAAGCACCAACACTGCAATATGTCGGCCTGAGCGGCAGCTTTACCTGGCGTGCGCAATGCGCTTGTGCATCAGCGCCTGGCGCACACACACGGCAACCACCTGCTGATGCTGATTGCTGGCTACATGTTCAAATTCGACGAGGCCGGCGCTGGGCCTGGACTTGCTCTCGCGCAGGGACTTGACGCTGCTTCGCACACGGATCGTGTCACCATGAAATAGCGGCTTGGGAAAGCGCACCTCACTCATGCCAAGGTTGGCGATGGTGGTGCCCAGTGTGGTGTCGTTGACGGTCATGCCAATCATGAGCCCGAGTGTGAACAGGCTGTTGACCAGGGGCCTGCCCCATTCCGTTCTGGATGCAAAGTCGGCGTCAATGTGCAGCGGCTGCACGTTCAGCGTCAGGCACGAAAACAGCATGTTGTCGGACTCGGTGATGGTGCGCCCCCAGGGGTGTTCAAAGACCTGGCCCACATGAAAATCTTCCCAATACAAACCTGCCATTTCGTTCTCCTTGATTTCAGTTGGCGCCCTGCGGCTCCAGTTCCACCAGCAACTGACCATGCGCCACAATCTCGCCCGCCTTCACATGAAGGCGGCTGACACGTCCGGTCAAGGGCGCAACGAGCGTGTGATACAGCTTCATGGCTTCCAGCACCAGCACCGGCGCACCGGCCAGGACGAGTTCCCCTTCTCGCACCATGAGTTCGGAAACACGGCCGGGCAAGGTTGCCGACAGATTGCGCTCCTGGGTTTCCTGACTGCTGCCATGCAGGCTGTGCTCAAGTTCGTGCTCCAGGTCCCACATCCGGGTACATCCGCGCAGCCAACTGAACCAGCGCCGCCCCTGCGTGTGCCTGATGTACGCCGACGTGCCCAGGCCGCGCTGGTCTGTGATTTGCACGACCCAGTCCGGTCCGTCCGCTTGGACCCTGGCAGACAATTCGGCCCTGCCCGCAAGGCCATAAGCGCCACCGCACAGGGTGAGCCGCACCGTTTCGCTGCCAGTCGTCGCAGAGGCATCGCTCAGACGCAGGTCAACCGAGGCGCTGTGACCGCCCGGCGCTCTGACCCGAAAGCCGCGCAAGCCACCCCAGACGGATGGCGCCAGGGGCTGGCTCGCTGCCCAGGCCGCCGCCACGGCGAGTGTGTGAAGCAGGCGAGCATCCGGTTCCGGCTGGGTCCCTCCCGGAAAATGCAGTTCCAGAAAGCGCGTTGTCAGCACCTCGTCAAAACCCGGATGCCGCAGAATTTGCAGCAGCATGGCGGCGTTGGTGCAAACACCTTCGATGCGCAGCGATTCAATGCCCTGGCAGGCCTTCTCGATGGCCTGGTTGCGCGTGGCGCCATAGCCGATCACCTTGGCCAGCATGGAGTCGTAGTAAGGCGTGACTTCGCTCTTGTTATGCAGCCCGCTGTCGATGCGCACACCAGCCACCTGGCGCGGCTCGGCGTAGCCAAGCAAAGGACCCAGGCTGGCGCGGAAATCGTACTCAGGCTGCTCGGCGTTGAGCCGGCATTCAAGAGCCCAGCCGGTGCGCCCAATCTGTGCCTGTTGCAAGGGCAGCGGCTCACCGCTGGCGATACGCAACTGCCACTCCACCAGATCGATACCGGTGGTCATTTCGGTTACCGGGTGCTCCACCTGCAGCCGGGTGTTGACTTCCAGAAAGTAGGGCGTGTCCTGCGCATCCGCATCAAGCACAAACTCCACTGTGCCGGCGTTGTCGTACCCCATGGCGCTGCCGATGCGCAGCGCCGACTCGTACAGCCTGGCAGCCACTGCGGCCGACAGATGATGGGCTGGAGCCTCTTCGATCACCTTCTGAAAGCGCCGCTGGACAGAGCACTCGCGCTCAAACAGATGCACCAGGCCGCCGTGTTGGTCGCCAACGATCTGCACTTCGATGTGGCGCGGGTTGACGATGTACTTTTCCAGTAGCACCCGCTCATCACCAAAGGACGCCAGCGCCTCTTTGCGCGCCAGTGCCAGCATGGGCACAAACTCGTCGCTCCTGTTGACCCGGCGCATGCCCTTGCCGCCACCACCGGCACTGGCCTTGATAAGCAGCGGGAAGCCGATGCGCTGCGCCTCAGCCTGCAGCCACTCGGGCGCCTGCTCGTCTTCGTCGTAGCCGGGCAGACAAACGACGCCGGCGCCGCGCGCCAGGCGCTTGCTCTCGATCTTGGAGCCCATGGCTTCGATGGCACGACGGTTCGGACCGACGAAGGCGATGCCGTGCTGGACACAGGCGTCAATCAGTTCGAGCTTCTCGGACAGGAAACCGTAGCCCGGATGAATCGCCTGCGCGCCGCTGGACAGGGCCGCGGCAACGATGCGATCAGCGCACAGATAGGACTCGCTGGCACTGCCCGGGCCGATCAACACAGCGAAATCGGCCTCAGCGACATGCCGGCTATTGACGTCCGCCTCGGAATAAACCGCCACCGTTTCCATGCCCAGGCGGCGGCAGGTGCGCAGAATGCGGCAGGCGATCTCGCCGCGGTTGGCTATCAGGATTTTCTTGAACATGGCATCACATCCTGAAAACAGGTGAGGGGCCCGTAGCGCGGGGACTGGACTGCGCCAGCAGTTGCAGGCACAGGCCCAGCAC
>CAITZZ010000346.1 GCA_903897005.1 uncultured beta proteobacterium
CAGGAGAGCAGGGTCGCACACGGGTTTGCGTGAGTCGCGGGGGCAATGACACCCCGAT
Source organism: uncultured beta proteobacterium (assembly GCA_903897005.1). Taxonomy (GTDB): domain Bacteria; phylum Pseudomonadota; class Gammaproteobacteria; order Burkholderiales; family Burkholderiaceae_C; genus Rhodoferax. The sequence continues at coordinate 59 of CAITZZ010000346.1, forward strand.
CAACCGTGCGAGCGTTAATTGGGTTGCATGGCCGCGAGGCTTGACACCGGGCGGCGCAGGGTCGGGTCGAAGGGGTTGATCTTCGGACTGATCAGTTGTGCCTCGCGCTTGAGCAGTTCCACCACCGTTGGCAGGCGTTCGGTGCTCAGGCGTGCCGAGATCGTGCCGACACTCAAGGCGGCCACGGCGCGGCCTTCGCGGTCACAGACCGGCACCGCCACCCCTGCCATGCCTTCGAGCAGGCCGGTGTTGCGGGCGGCGTACCCCAGTTCGCGCACGCGTTCGATCTCGGTGCGCAGATAGACCTCGTCGAAGACGCCGAGTTCACGCACCCGTGGCAGGTTGTAGCGGATCACTTCCTCTCGCTCGGCCTGCGGCAGAAACGCCAGGATCGCCAGGCTACCCTGGCCGATGCCCAGGGCAACGCGCCCGCCAATGTCACCGGTGAAGGAGCGGATCGGGAACGGGCCTTCACTGCGGTCCAGGCAGACCGCATCAAAGCCGCTGCGTGCCAGCAGGAAGAGCGTGTCGCCCAAACTGGCGCACAGTCGCAGCAGGGTGGGGCGGCAAAGTTCGCGCAGATTGACGGGGTTGCCAGCACGCGCGGCCAGCACGAAGAAGTCGATGCTCAGACGATAGTGTTTGCTGCGTTCGTCCTGTTCCACCATGTCCTGTGCAATCAGTGCTTGCAGCGTGCGGTGGACTGTGGCCTGCGTCAGGCCGACGGTCTGCGCGATCTGGGTTACGCGGGCGCCTTGCGTCTTGGCATCGGCCAGAACGCGAATGATGGCAAAGGCGCGTTCCAGAGCACCCACACCGGGCCCAATTTTTGTGTCGTTAGATGGAATCATCTGAATATTATGATGGATGTAATTCCGTCAAATGGAATAAATAACAAAAATATGTCGTTTGATGGAATACCCTGTTGACCGCCGCAAATCTTTCAAACACCATTTGTCTTGAGTGTCCCGGTGCCGCAGTGGCGGCAGGACGCGGTGGCGGGGTGATGACAAGGAGAGGTGGATGTCTTTTCTGACGCTTGCAGATGTATCCAAGGTGTACGGTTCGGCCACGGTGGTGTCGCACCTGAGCCTGAGCGTCGCCAAAGGGGAGTTTGTCTCCCTGCTCGGCCCATCTGGCTGCGGCAAGACCACCACGCTGCAGATGATTGCCGGCTTCACCGAGGTCAGCAGCGGGCGCATCCAGCTCGACGGGCGCGACATCACCGACACGCCACCGAACTCGCGTGGCCTGGGCATCGTGTTCCAGAGCTACGCCCTGTTTCCGCACATGACGGTGTTCGACAACGTCAGTTTTGGCCTGGAGATGCGGCGCGTTTCACGCGAGGAGCGCCAGCAGCGCGTGAAGCGCACGCTGGCCCTGGTGCATCTGGAAGAGCTCTCGCACCGCTATCCGCGCGAGCTCTCGGGTGGCCAGCGTCAGCGCGTGGCGCTGGCGCGTGCGCTGGTGATCGAGCCCGCCGTGCTGCTGCTCGATGAACCCTTGTCCAATCTGGATGCCAAGCTGCGCGAGGAGATGCAGTTCGAGTTGCGGCAAATCCAGCGCAAGGTCGGTACCACCACCATCATGGTCACGCACGACCAGACTGAAGCCATGTCGATCAGCGACCGCGTGGTCGTGATGCAGGCGGGGTGCGTGACGCAGATCGACGCGCCGTTCAAGCTCTACGAGCAGCCGCAATCGCGCTTCATCTCCACCTTTGTCGGCAAGGCCAATCTGCTGGCGGGCCGGGTCGGCAGTGCGGGTGCTCGCGCCAGCATTGATCTGGGCGCGCTGCAAGTCGAGGTGGACGGCAAGGGACTCGCACCGGGAGCCGAAGTCATGCTCAGCCTGCGTCCGGAAAAAATCAGCTTTGTGCCGGCGGGGCAGGGCCAGCTCGATGGTGTGGTGGCAGCGCGCTTCTTTCTGGGAAGCCAGTGGCTTTATCACCTCAGCACGCCGCTGGGTACCTTGCAGGTGGCTTGCCCCAACGGTGATGTGCTGCCGCCCGAGGAGCAGAGCCGCACCGGTCTGGCGTGGGACGCCGCCTCCCTGCGCGTGCTGTCATGAAGCTGGGCCGCCACAGCACGCCCTGGGCGCTGTCGGCGCCGGCATTGCTGCTGTTTGCCTGTCTGCTGCTGGTGCCGCTGGGCCTGACGGCGGTGCTCTCTTTCAACGTCTTTGATCACAGCACCGGTGTCAAGAACGAGTTCACCCTGGCGCACTACCTTGCGGTGCTGAGCGACGAGTATTACTACGGCATTTTCTGGCGCACCTTCTGGATCTCGGGTGTCACCACCCTGATCTGTCTGGCCATTGGCGCGCCCGAGGCCTACGTGCTCAGCCGCATGGGCAACCCCTGGCGCTCGATTTTTTTGCTGGTGGTGCTGGCGCCCTTGCTGGTTTCGGTGGTGGTGCGTGCCTTTGGCTGGAGCATGCTGCTCGGTCCACAGGGCCTGGTCAACCATGCGCTGCAGGCAGTGGGCTTGGGGCCGGTGCGCATTCTCTACACCGAGTGGGCGGTGGTGATTGCCCTGGTGCATGTGATGCTGCCCTTCATGGTGATCCCGGTCTGGACCTCCCTGCAAAAGCTCGACGCCGCGGTGGAAAACGCCGCGCTGTCGCTCTCGGCATCGCAATTCACCACGCTGCGCCGCATCGTGCTGCCGCAGGTGCTGCCCGGCATTCTGTCAGGCAGTCTGATTGTGTTCGGACTGAGTGCCAGCGCGTTTGCGATACCGGGTCTGCTCGGTGGTCGACGCCTCAAGATGGTGGCCACCGTGGTGTACGACGAGTACCTGCATGAACTCAACTGGCCGCTGGGTGCTGCGCTGGCGCTGATCCTGCTGGTGGCCAATCTGCTCGTGATGCTGAGCTACAACCGCGTGCTCGAAGGCCGCTACAAGAAATCACTGGGCTAGTCATGTCAAAGAACGGACCCCTTGCCCTTGCCTTCAACGCGCTGGTGATCAGCTTCATGCTGGCGCCGCTGCTGATTGTCTGCATTGTTGCCTTCACACCCGCCAACACGCTGACGATACCCACCACCGAGTTCTCGCTGCGCTGGTTCAGGGCGGTATTCGCGCACCCGGATTTTGTCACTTCCTTCTGGAACAGCCTGTGGCTGGCGATTTCTTCGGCCACGATTGCCACACTGATCGCCATTCCCGCCGGTCTGGCCATCACGCGTTTCGACTTTGCCGGGCGCGACGCCCTGAACGCGCTGTTTCTGTCACCTCTGATCATTCCGCATCTGGTGCTGGGCGTGGCCATGCTGCGCATGTTTTCGCTGATTGGCGCCACCGGCAGTTTCCAGTGGCTGGTACTGGCCCATGTGGTGGTGATCACGCCCTACGTGCTGCGTTTGGTGGTGGCCGCGTCCGTCGGCGCAGACCGCAGTTGCGAGCAGGCAGCGCTCTCGCTGGGTGCCAGCCATGGCACCGTGTTTCGCCGTGTCACCCTGCCCATGATCCTGCCGGGCGTCACGGGTGGCTGGCTGCTGGCTTTCATCAACAGTTTTGACGAAGTGACGATGTCGATCTTTGTCACCTCACCGGCCACGGTGACGCTGCCAGTGCGCATGTACATGTACGCCACCGAATCGATTGACCCGCTGATGGCGGCAGCGTCGGCGCTGATGGTCGGATTCACGGCGGCGGTGATGGTGCTGCTGGACCGCTTGTACGGCCTGGACAAGATTCTGGTGGGCGAGAAATGAGCCAGGGCGTCGCCGGCCAGGCTCTGTTCAGGCGTCTGAACGAGACCGCGCGTGAGCGCATCGGCTTCACGCTCGACGGTCAGGCCTTGTACGCGTTGCAGGGCGACACCATCATGACCGCGATCCTGACCCAGCAAAGTCATCTGCGGCACTCTGAATTTGGCGCCGCAGCAAGAGCTGGTTTTTGCCTGATGGGCGCCTGCCAGGACTGCTGGGTGGACAGTGAGTCTGGCGAGCGCTACCGTGCCTGTTCGACCCTGCTGATGCCCGGCATGCGCCTGCTCACGCTCGCGGAGCCCAAGCCATGAGCCTCGCTTTGCTGCCCGTCGTTGTGGGTGCGGGGCCGGCCGGAATCCGGGCCGCGCAGACACTGGTGCGCCACGGCCTGCGCCCGGTCCTGCTGGACGAGGCCAGCAAGGCGGGTGGACAGATCTACCGCCAGCCGCCGGACGGCTTTCGGCGCAGCGGTAAAGCGCTGTATGGCTTCGAGGCGGCGCGTGCGGCATCGGTGCACGCGGCGATGAGTGCGATCCAGGACGGGGTGGACTACCGTCCCGAAACCCTGGTCTGGAATGCCGAGGGCGGACAGCTTGATCTGCTGCAGCGCAGCCAGACCACAACCCTGCCCTATTCGCACTTGATAGTCGCCACCGGTGCGACCGATCGTGTGCTGCCCTTTGCGGGCTGGACCACAGCCGGCGTCTACAGCCTGGGCGGCGCCCAGGTGGCACTCAAGTTTCAGGGCTGCAGTGTCGGCGAACGCGTTGTCTTCATGGGCACCGGGCCTCTGCTGTACCTGCTTGCCTACCAGTACGCGAAGGCCGGCGCTCAAGTGCTTGCCGTGCTTGACAGTGCGCGCCTGGGCGACCAGATGGCCGCGCTACCGGCTTTGCTGCAGCAGCCGGCTGTGCTGGCCAAAGGCCTGTATTACCTGGCCTGGCTGCGCGCCCATGGCATTGCATTGCACCAGGGAGTCCGGCCGCTGCGTGCCCTGGGACAGGAGCGGGTGACGGCGATGGAGTGGCGCGACGATGCTGGTGAGCACCGTCTGGACTGTGATGCCATCGCCTTCGGCTACGGCTTGCGCTCGGAGACGCAACTGGCCGACATCCTGGGGTGTCGCTTTGCCTTCGACGCGCTGCAGCGTGCCTGGCTGCCTGAGCGCGACGGCGCCGGGCGCAGCAGCGTCAGCGGCGTTTACCTGGCCGGCGACGGTGCCGGCATTCTGGGCGCCGACGCGGCCGAGTGGGCGGGGGAGCGTGCGGCGCTGGCCTTGCTGGCCGATGCCGGTGTTCCACTTGATGACGAAAGTGCGGCTCGCGCCGTAACGCTGGAGCGAAAGCTGGCGCGCCAGCGGCACTTGCGCATCGGTCTGGAGCGCGCCTTTCCCTTGCCGCCCGATTGGGCAGCGCAGGCCAGCGACGAGCTTGTGATCTGCCGTTGTGAAGAAGTCACCGCCGGTGATTTGCGCGCGACCGTGAAGGCGACGGGTGCGACCGAAATCAACCGACTCAAGGCCTTGTCGCGCGTTGGCATGGGGCGTTGCCAGGGTCGCATGTGCGCGGCGGCGGCCGCGGAAATTCTGGCGCAGTGCACGGCGCAGGCGATAGAACAGACCGGTCGCCTGCGCGCGCAGGCACCGGTGAAGCCGATTCCGTTTGCGTTGGCTGAACCGAAGGAGCCCTTGTGACCGAGCACCTGCGCAGCGATGTGGCCATTGTGGGCGGTGGCATCGTCGGCGCCTCAGCCGCACTGGCGCTGCGCCGCATGGGCCTGTCGGTCACTTTGCTGGAGCGTGATTTCTGTGGCTCGCGCTCCAGCGGCGTCAACTACGGCGGTGTACGCCGCCAGGGGCGCTCGCTGGTCCAGTTGCCCCTGACCCAGCGCGCACACGGCATCTGGGCTCGCCTGCCGGAGTTGATCGGCATCGACGCCGAGTACATCCGCTGTGGCCACCTGAAGATCGCGCGCAGCGAAGCCGACATGGCGTCTCTGGCCGCTTACCGCGATCGCAGTCGGGGCTTTGGCATGGACCTGCAGTTGCTCGGTGCCGCTGCGCTGCGTGAGCGCTTTGCCTGGCTTGGCGAGCGCGCCGTGGGTGGCTCGCTGTGTCCGCAGGACGGGCACGCCAACCCACGCCTGGTGTCTCCCGCCTTTGCGCGTGCCGCAGCCAGGCTGGGTGCAGACATTCGGGAGCAGACCCGGGTCGACGAATTAGCGCACGATGGCAAGGACTTTGTGCTGTTGACCGCCACCGGTGTGGAACTGCGTTCACGTTTCCTGCTTAATTGCGCGGGTGCCTGGGCCGCAACGATTGCCGAGCACTTTGGCGAAGCTGTGCCCATGGTGCCGGCGCATCCGGTGATGGCCGTGACGGAGCCGCTGCCGATGTTCATGAACCTGAGCCTGGGTGTGGAGGGCGGTGGTATTTATGCACGCCAGGCGCCGCGCGGCAATTGCGTCATTGGTGGCTCGCGCGGCTTTGCGCTGGACGCCCTGCGCGCGCGCCCGAGTCGGGACGCGATCACGCTGGTCCTGCGCGGCACGGTCGAGTTATTGCCCAGGCTGCGCCACGCCCACATCATTCGCAGCTGGAGCGGCACCGAGGGCTATCTGCCCGACCACGAACCCGTGATTGGACCGAGTGCCAAGCAGCCCGGCCTGTTCCATGGCTTTGGCTTTGCCGGCGCCGGCTTTCAGCTCGGCCCGGCCGTCGGCGAAGTGCTGGCCGAGCTGGTGCAGGGCGGCGCCAGCAGCACGCCGCTTGCCGCGTTTTCCATTTCCCGTTTTTCCCCTGTTCCCGCACCCGCTACTTCAACCTAAAGGAGATTTTTCATGAAACACAGTTCTTCCATTTTCAAGACGACACGTCCAGCGGCGCTGACCCTCGCTGTCGGCGCGCTTGCACTCTCGGCCGGGCTGGCCGGCGCACAAACCAAGACGCTCTACATCGGCATGAACGGTGGCTCGATGGAGAAGACCTGGACCGAGCACGTCTTCCCCGCGTTCGAGAAAGCCAACAACGCCAAGGTGGTGGTGGTGCCCGGTGGCTCGGCTGACATTCTGGCCAAGGCACAGGCGGCCAAGGACAAGCCGCAGATGCATGTGATGTTCCTGGACGACGGCGTGATGGTTCGCGCTATCGGCATGGGTCTGTGCGAGAAGATGAAGCCCAGTGCTGCCCTGAACGAAGTGTTTCCAACGGCGCGCTTCAAAGGCGATATGGCCACCGGCGTCACCATGGGCATGACCGGACTGGCGTACAACAAGAAGATGTTCACTGAGAAGGGTTGGGCTGCGCCGACCTCGTGGATGGACCTGGCCGACCCGAAATTCAAGGGCAAGGTGGTGTTCCAGTCACTCTCGTCATCGACCTTTGGCCTGCACGGGTTTCTGATGTTCAACCGCATCAAGGGCGGCACCGACACCAATGTCGAGCCCGGTTTCAACGCCTGGAAGAGCAGCATCGGCCCCAATGTGCTGGAGTACATCCCGAGTTCGGCCAAGCTCTCCGAGATGATTCAGACCGGTGAGGCGGCGATTGCGCCACTGACTCCGACCGCGGTGGCGACCTTGCAGGAAAAAGGCATTGCCGTGGAGTACGCGCAGCCCAAGGAAGGCTCGGTGGTGCTGATGGTCGGTGAGTGCGTGATCGCCAACAACAGCGAGCCCGCGCTGGCGCAAAAGCTGGCTGAATACCTGTTGACGGCCGACGCCCAGGCAGCCGCATTGCAGCACGGCAACCAGATCCCGTCGAACCCGAAAGCACCCGCTGTGGGCGATGATGCCAAGCTCAAGCTCAAGCAGTTCGGTGAGTACATGAAGACGGCGGTCGTGGTCGACTGGAATGCCATCAACGAAAATCGGCCAGCGTGGAATGCACGCTGGAACCGCACCATCGAGAAATAAAGACCGAGCATGAACTATCGCACTGACATCCAGACCCTCTTCAAAACCCTGGGCCTGCCGCCGCCCGACAGCGCGGACGGCATGGAGGTCCGCACGCCGATTGACGGCAGCCCCCTGGCGCGGGTGGCGCTCAGCAGCGAGGCGCAGGTTGGCGCTGCCATCGCGCGCGCGCAGGCACGCAGCCTGAGCTGGCGCGAGGTGCCGGCGCCCAAGCGTGGTGAACTGGTGCGCGCCTTTGGCGAAGCGGTGCGTCGCCATAAGGAGCCACTGGGTCGCTTGATCTCGCTGGAGACCGGCAAGATCGTGCAGGAGGGCCTCGGTGAGGTGCAGGAAGTGGTGGACATCTGCGAGTTTGCCGTCGGCCTGTCACGCCAGCTTTACGGCCTTACCATTGCCAGTGAGCGGCCCGAGCACAAGCTGCTGGAGACCTGGCATCCGCTGGGTGTGGTGGGCATCATCTCGGCCTTCAATTTTCCGATGGCCGTCTTTGCCTGGAACGCCGCACTGGCGCTGGTCTGTGGCAACACGCTGGTCTGGAAGCCGTCGGAGAAAGCGCCTTTGTCGGCATTGGCACTCTCCGGGCTACTGCTCAAGACCGCGAGCGAGCAGGGAATCGACCCGGTTGGTCTGGCCGAACTGCTGATTGGCGAACGCGCCGTGGGCGAAGCGCTGGTCTCGCATCCGGCGGTGAAGCTCGTGAGTGCCACTGGCTCGACCACCATGGGCCGTGCTGTGGGTGTCGCCTGCGCCTCGCTGTTCAAGCGCTCGCTGCTGGAACTTGGTGGCAACAACGCGGCCATCGTTTGCCCGTCGGCCAATCTGGAACTGGTGGTGCGCGGTGTGGCATTCTCAGCGGCGGGCACTGCGGGGCAGCGCTGCACCAGCTTGCGCCGCCTGATCGTGCAGCGCTCGATCTACGCGGAGTTGGTGGCGACCCTGGTACGTGTCTTCGAGCGCCTTCCTGTCGGTGATCCACTGGCCGCTGGCACGCTGGTGGGGCCCTTGATTGACCAGCGCGCCTTTGAGACCATGCAACAGGCCTTGGAGCGCGCACGCCAGGCCGGCGCCAAAGTGCACTTTGGCAACCGTGAAATGGTGGGAGAGGGTGCAGCGTTCTACGTGCGCCCGGCCATTGTTGAGTTGGCAACGCAGACCGGGCCGATGCTGCAGGAAACCTTTGCGCCGATTCTGTACGTCGTGCCCTACGACAGCTTTGATGAGGCGATCGCGATCAATAACGCGGTCAGCCACGGCTTGTCGTCTGCGGTCTTCACGCAGGACCTGCGCGAGGCAGAAATCTTTACCTCAGCACGCGGCTCCGACTGCGGTATTGCCAACGTCAACATCGGCACCAGCGGCGCCGAGATTGGTGGAGCGTTTGGTGGCGAAAAGGAAACCGGCGGCGGCCGCGAATCCGGCTCCGACGCCTGGAAAGCCTATATGCGCCGCGCTACCAACACCATCAACTACGGCAGTACTTTACCGCTGGCGCAGGGGATTAAGTTTGATTTGTAAAGCCTTGTGGGAAAGACCAAGCTACAGGAGCGAAGCGACTGAGCTTGCTCTGTCCCCAACTTGAAACAGGATGTCAGGTTCGTGACGCCGCAAAAAAAGCCACGCTCTGAATCCCCGCCACCGTCAACAGCAGCGAGCCAAACAGGTGTAGCGCGGCGGTACCAAAGGCCAGCGCGTAACGTTGCTGCCCGAGCATGCCGACCACCTCGGCCGAGAAACTGGAGAAGGTAGTGAGCGCGCCCAGAAAGCCGGTGACCAGCGCCAGCCGCCAGACCGGGTCCAAGTCGGGCAGGCCCTGAAAAACAGCAACGCAAACGCCCACCAGATAGCCGCCGATCAGATTGGCAGCCAGTGTGCCAAGGGGTATGACAGCACCGGGGCTGAGCCAGAGCCCGAGGCCCCAGCGCAGCAGGGCGCCAAGGCTGGCGCCGATGCAGATGGCAATGACGGACAACATGACGCTGCCTTAGCGCATCATCTGCTGCGGCAGCCAGGTGACGATGCCGGGGAAGATGTAAATCAGCGCCACGGCAACGCACATCAGGAAAAACATGGGCATGGTCACCTTGGCGATCCAGGTCAGTTGGCGCCCGGTCATGCCTTGCAATACAAACAGATTGAAGCCGACCGGCGGCGTGATCTGCGCCATCTCCACCACCAGTACGATGAAGATGCCAAACCAGATCGGATCCAGGCCAGCGGCCTGCACGGTGGGCATCAGCACGCCCATGGTCAGCACCACCATGGAGATGCCATCCAGGAAACAGCCCAGGATGATGTAGAAAAGGGCGAGCGCCACGATCAGTTGCGCCTGGCTCAGGCCCAGCGAGGCGATCCACTCCGCCAGATGGCGTGGCAGGCCGATGTAGCCCATGGCGAGCGTCAGGAAGGCGGCGCCGGCAAGGATCAGCGCAATCATGCAATACAGGCGTGTCGCACCCATGATGGCTGCGCGAAACGTGGGCCAGTTCATGGAGCCTTGCAGCGCGGAGATGACCAGCGAGCCGACGACGCCGACAGCGGCGGCCTCGGTTGCGGTGGCCACACCGGAATAGATCGAACCCAGCACGGCAATGATCAGCGACACCACCGGAATCAGGCTGGTGGAAGCGGCCAGCTTTTGCATGAAGGTGTACTTGCCATCGGCGGCTGGCACTTGCTGCGGGTTGCGCAGTGCCCAGACCATGATGTAGCCCGAGAACAGCATGGCCAGCATGATGCCGGGCAAGACGCCGGCAATGAACAGCTTGGAGATGGACACCTCTGCCGCCACGCCATAGACGATCATGATGATGGAAGGCGGTATCAACAGGCCCAGCGTGCTGGCACCGGCCAGGGTGCCGATCACCATGTGCTCCGGGTAGCCGCGCCGCGTCAGTTCCGGCAGGGTCATCTTGCCGATGGTGGCGCAAGTTGCAGCACTCGAACCCGACACCGCAGCAAAAATGGTACAGCCGATCACGTTGGTATGTAGCAAGCGGCCCGGCAAGCCCTGGACCCAGGGCGCCAGACCCTTGAACATGTCGTTGCTGAGACGGGTTCGAAAGAGTATTTCACCCATCCACACAAACAGCGGCAGCGCGGTAAGCGTCCAGCTTGAGGAGGAACCCCAGACCGTGACCGCCATGGCGTCGCCTGCGGGGCGCGA
>CAITZZ010000347.1 GCA_903897005.1 uncultured beta proteobacterium
AGAGCCTGGCGTACTCCGATTTGCTGACCGGTTTGCCCAACCGGCGCAGGCTGATCATCCAGCTACAGCAAGCCATGATCGCCGGGGAAAACGAGAAGCGTCAGGGCGCGCTGCTGCTGGTTGATCTGGACCGTTTCAAGAACCTCAACGACGCCCTGGGTCATAAGCGGGGCGATCTGCTATTGCAGCAGATGGCCAGGCGCTTGAACGCTTGCGTTCACGAGGGCGAAAGCGTGGCCCGCGTGGGCGGTGACGAATTCGTCGTGCTGCTCAAGCAGTTGGACCAGAGCAAACTGGAAGCAGCCATGTACGCAGAAACGACGGCCAACAAGATTCTTGCTGCGATCAGGAAACCTTATCAGATCGATGGTGCCGAGGTCTCCTGCAACGCCAGCATTGGCATCGCCTTGTTCGGCGAACAGCACGAGGACACGGTTGAACCCCTGAAGCGGGCCGAACTGGCCATGTACGAGGCCAAGGAGCGCGGGCGCAATACGCTGCGCTTTTTCGACGCCAAGATGCAGGCGGCGGTCAACTCCCGCGTCACCATGGAGGCTGCTCTTCGCGAGGCCATCACAAGCAATCAGTTTCTGCTGCACTACCAGGCGCAGGTAACCGAACTGGGTCGGATCACCGGCGTCGAGGCCTTGCTGCGTTGGCTGGATCCGAATCGAGGCATGGTGTCACCGGCAGAGTTCATTCCGCTGGCGGAGGAAGACGGACTGATCCTGCCGATTGGCGACTGGGTGCTGGAGACTGCTTGCAGGCAACTGGCGCGCTGGGCCGGCCAGCCAGACAGGGCACACCTGACGGTGGCGGTGAATATCAGCGCACGGCAGTTTCACCAGCGGGACTTTGTCGATCGGGTGCTGCTGACGCTGGAGCGCACAGGCGCAAACCCGTATCGACTCAAGCTCGAACTCACGGAGAGTTTGCTGATAAGCGATGTGGCAGACGTGATTGCCAAGATGGACGCCCTCAAGGCAAGAGGCGTGTGCTTCTCTCTGGACGACTTCGGCACCGGCTATTCATCTCTGACGTACTTGAAGCGCCTGCCGCTGGATCAACTCAAGATTGACCAGAGCTTTGTGCGCGACATACTGGTCGACCCCGACGATGCTGCCATTGCCAGGACGGTGGTGGCGCTGGCCGATAGTCTGGGGCTGGTAGTGATCGCTGAAGGTGTGGAGACCGCGGCACAGCGTGACTTTCTGGCCAGTCTGGGCTGCCATCACTACCAGGGCTATCTGTTCAGCCGGCCGCTGCCCATTCAGGAGTTTGAAGCGTTTGCGACGCGGTTTTGACGGAACGGTCCGCGAGCGGCGTTGCAGCAAGAACGCTTGGCCAGCGCCGCGGACCCTCAGCCAGATCAGCCCAGGTAGGCCAGCATTCCCTGCGCGGCGCGCCGGCCGCTGGCCAGGCAGGCGGTGAGCAGATAGCCGCCGGTGGGCGCCTCCCAGTCGAGCATCTCGCCAGCGCAAAAAACGCCTGGCAGTGCCCTCAGCATCAGGTGCTCGTCCATCGCCTCGAACAACACGCCGCCAGCGCTGCTGATGGCTTCGTCCAGCGGGCGCGTAGCCGCCAGTGTGATCGGCAAAGCCTTGATGGCTGCGGCCAGTTGCACCGGGTCATGCAACTGCTCCTTGCTCAGCAACTCATACAGGATGGCGGCCTTGATGCCGTCGATGCCAAGCCGGCTTTTCAGATGGCTGGAAAGGGTTCGCGCGCCGCGCGGGTGGGCAACCTCGGCAAGCACGCGCTGCGGGCTGAGCGCTGGCAGCAGATCGAGCTCGAAGGTGGCGCTGCCCTGCGCCATGATTTCATCGCGCAGCAGACTGGACGCAGCGTAGATCAGGCTGCCTTCGACACCGCTGGCGGTGGCCACAAACTCGCCCTTGCGGGCAAAGCGCGTGCCCAGTGAGTTGCGCAAAGCAATCGCCACCGACTTGAAGGGCTGTCCGGCAAAGCGCTTCGTGAAGTGCTCGCTCCAGCCGCCTTGCACATCAAAGCCGCCATTGGCTGGCAGCAGGGGCGCGACCGCCACACCCTGCGCCGTCAGCAAGGGCACCCAGGCGCCGTCTGATCCCAAGCGCTTCCAGCTACCGCCACCGAGTGCCAGCAGCGTGGCGTCGGCCTCTACCCGTGCCCTGCCCTGCGGACCGTCAAAGCAGAAGCTTGTCGGACCGGCTGCCAAGTCCGATGGCTCAAGTGCGGTCCAGCGCTGGCGCATGTGGAATTGCACGGCTGGCCCCGTGGCAGGATGGCGCAAGCGCTGCAGCCAGGCGCGCAGCAGCGGCGCCGCCTTCATGTCCGCAGGAAAAACACGCCCCGAAGTGCCGACAAAAGTCTCAATCCCCAGCGTGGCGGCCCAGGCGCGCACTGCCGCAGCGTCAAAGTCCTGCAACAGGGAAGCAATCTCTGCTTGCCGCTTGCCATAGCGCGAGACAAAGAGCTCTGTTGGCTCGGAGTGCGTCAGGTTCAGCCCACCCTTGCCGGCCAGCAGGAACTTGCGCCCGACCGAGGGCATGGCGTCAAACAGATGAACCTTCATACCGGCGCCAGACAAAACCTCCGCAGCCATCAAGCCGGCCGGGCCGGCCCCCACCACCAGCACCTTCTTCATGCGCCCTCCTCCAGTTCAATGAATCGGCCCGGCGCCGTCAGAAAAGCAGCCCTGACCTTGGCGCCGGGGTAGACAGCGCGCAGCGCCCTGCGGTAGCTGCGCAACTGCGAACGCAGCTGGGGATCGTCTTGCGGTGACCCGGCGGACTTGTAGTCCAGCACCCACCAATGACCATTGTCGCGGCGCTGCAGCAAGCGGTCCATCCTCAGCAACTGCCCCTCGAAATGCAGTTCGACTTCGTTGCCCGACCACGCCACGATGGCCGGGTCCCAGGCCCAAGCAGCGTCGCCCTGCAAAATGCGCCCGGCCATGGCGGCCGCGGCCATGGCCTGCGGCGGCGTGAGTTGAAACTCGCGCGCTGCCGCAGCCGTATGCGGGTCCGAGATGCGACCCCACTCCAGCATGCGGTGCATGGCTTTGCCGATCCGGCTCTCGATCGAATCGGGTTCTGTCACGGGCAAGGCAGACGCCTGCCCCGCTGGCGCAGCCGGCAACTTCCTGATTTCAACCAAGCTGTTGTCGGCGTCTGCGCCCGACCCTGCAGACGATGCTGCCACATCGATGCTGATGTCCGCTACCGATTCTGTCTCCAGCAGACGTTGCCACCAGCTGCGCCCGGTGCGCCGGTAGGGCTCGATGCTGGACAGCACCAGCGTGGCGCGAGCCCGGGTCAGTGCCACATACAGGGCGTTGAGTTCTTCGCGCTGACGCTCCACCCTTTCGGCCGCCAGCGTCGAACCTGCGCAGACCGGCGGATGCGATTCGCTGGCCAGGAAAACAAATTTCGCCGGCCAGGCGGCTTCACCCGGCCAGTCGACCAGAACACCCATGGTCTCGGCCTTGTGCTCGGGTGCATCGGTGTCGAGCAGCAGCACCGTGTCGGCCTCCAAGCCCTTGGCACCGTGGATGGTCAGCAGTCGCACTGCCTGCGCGTTCACAGCTGCCGGTGCGCGCACACCACCGGCCTTGAGGGCGCGCACCAAACCGTAGGGCGTGGTGAAGCGGCCACCGCCGAGTTGCAAGGACACGCTCAGCAGCGTACGCAGATTGGCCAGCACGGTCTGCACCTGATGTGTCGGCGTCAGAGCGGCAAAGCGCGCCAGCAGGTCACCATCGCTGTAAATCGCTTGCAGTGCGTCGTGCGGTGGCAAAACGTCGAGCCAGGCCTTCCAGCGCAGCAAGCGCTGCGCCAGGTCGGTGCCGTCGTTCGTCATCACACTGGCCTGCTGCAAGGCCTCAAACCAGCTCTGGCCAGTCTGAATTTGCGTCAGCCGCAAGGACACCAGCAGTTCGTCGTCGAGTTCAAAGATCGGCGACTTCAACACCCGTGCCATCGAGAGGTCGTGCTGCGGCGACACCAGCACGTCCAGCAGGGCCAGCACATCCTGCACTTCGCAACTGTCAATCAGGTCGCTCTTGTCACCGATCTGCGCCGCGATACCAAGACGGCGCAATTCGTCCTGCAAGGGCAACAAAGCAGAGCGCCGGCGCGACAGCACCATGACATCGGC
>CAITZZ010000348.1 GCA_903897005.1 uncultured beta proteobacterium
CCACTTGCTGCATGAACGCTTTGACATCACCCACGTGACACTGCAGGTCATGAAAGTGGCTTTCAGCCGGGCTTGTGTGGCGCCGGACCCGCCGCAACATGAGACCCATGAACACTGATCTGACGCCCCCGCCCTGGCTGGCCCAAGTCTCGGCGGAGGCGCTGAACCGGGGCTCCTTCTGTCGCAGCCTCAATCTGGAACAGCTGGGCCGACAACTTGAACGCGACCCGCAGCTCGGCGCCGTGCTGCCCGACATGGTGCGCGCACGTCCGCATCTGTTCTCGTCCACCGTGGTCTTTCTGTCGCTGGAGGTAGCGCAGAACATCAGCGAGATCATCAGCGCCATCGAAAATGTAATGGCCCTGCCGGGCTACCGCAAGCAGGCGCTGGCGCGCGCGCCGGTGATCGCGCAACAGGCCTTTGGCCCGCTCGGCGCCTGCATGGGCTATGACTTTCATTTGAGCGCCAGCGGACCACGGCTGATCGAGGTCAACACCAATGCCGGTGGCATTCTGCTCAATCTCGCACTGGCGCGGGCCCAGCAGTCGTGCTGCAAAGAGATGGACTGGGCTTTTGCGCCCAAGCCCTCGGCCGACGACCTGGAACAGACCGTGTTCGACATGTTCCGCGCGGAGTGGCGCTACCAGCGCGGCGACGCACCCTGGAACTCGGTACTGATTGTTGACGACAAGCCCGAGACACAGTATCTGGCGCCAGAATTCGAACTGTTCCGCCAGTTGTTCGAGCGCTTCGGTGTGCACGCAGCCGTGGCTGACCCGTCTGCGCTGAGCTGGCATGACAGCAAGCTGTGGCACCAGGGCAAGCCCGTGGACATGGTCTACAACCGTCTCACCGATTTCTATCTGGAAGAGACCAGCCATCAGGCGCTGCGCCACGCCTACGAGAGCGGCGCCGCGGTGCTGACGCCGCACCCGCGTGCGCACGCGCTGCATGCCGACAAGCGCAACCTGATTGCACTGAGCCAGGATGCCTTGCTGGCCAGTTGGCGTGCCTCTGCGCGGGACCGAAAACTGCTTTCCATCGCGGTGCCCAGAACCCGCCTCGTCACCACTGAGCGCGCCGACGAATTGTGGGCCGAGCGGCGCCAGCTCTTTTTCAAACCTGTCGCCGGCTATGGCGCCAAAGCGGCCTACCGCGGCGACAAGCTGACGCGCCGGGTCTGGGGCGAGATTCTGGCGGGCGACTTTGTGGCGCAAGCGCTGGTGCCGCCTGCCGAACGCCTGATTGAAGTCGACGGCGTGCAGACCGACCTGAAATTCGACCTGCGCGCCTACAGCTATGCCGGGCGTGTGCAGTTGCTCGCAGCGCGCATGTATGCCGGCCAGACCACCAACTTCAGAACCCAGGGTGGCGGCTTTGCGCCGGTGATCGTATTGCCGTTAATCTAACGTCTGATGTATGATTAACGGTAATGATAAACCGAGAAATTGAGAATTTACTGCGCGCGCGCCTGACTTCCGTGGTTCCGGCAGTCGTCCTGCTGGGGCCGCGCCAGGTCGGCAAGACTACGCTCGCACGCAAAGTAGCGGCTGACTGGCCGAACGGCGCCATCTATCTCGACATGGAGCGTCCGGCGGACCGCCTGCGCCTCGACGACGCCGACGCCTACCTGCGGGCACAGCAGGGCAAACTGGTGGTCATTGACGAAATACAACGTGCGCCAGGTCTGTTCGAAATTTTGCGCGGCATCATCGACGAGCAACGCGCCGCCGGCCAAAAATTCGGTCACTTTTTGCTGCTGGGTTCGGCAGCACTGGACCTGATGCGCCAGTCCTCAGAAACACTGGCGGGCCGTGTTTCCTACCTCGAAATTGGCGCCATCAACACGCTGGAAGCCAGCGCCAGCGCAATCAGCGATGCCACGCTCTGGGTGCGCGGCGGTTTCCCCGAGAGTCTGCTGGCAAGCGATGAACGGACCAGCCTGACCTGGCGGCAGGACTTCATTCGTTCCTACCTGGAACGCGATGTTCCGATGTTTGCCCCGCGCATGCCCGTAGAAACCCTGGGCCGCTTCTGGACCATGCTGGCACATCAGCAGGGTGGCCTGCTGAATCAGGCCAAGCTCGCTGCAAGCTTGGGCGTGTCTGCGCCCACAGTGATGCGCTATGCCGACCTGATGGTCGATCTGCAATTGGCGCGTCGCCTGGCACCCTGGAGCAGCAATGCCGGCAAGCGACTCATCAAAACCCCCAAGGTTTACCTGCGTGACAGCGGCATCAACCACGCCTTGTTGGGTTTGAGTTCCTGGAACGACGTGGTCGGTCACCCGGTAGCTGGCCCGAGCTACGAAGGCTATGTGATCGAAAATCTCTTGCAGTGTGCAGGTGCGAGCCGGCGACCCTATTTCTACCGAACCCACGACGGCGCTGAAATCGACTTGCTGTTGGAACGTGGCGGCGTGCCCGAAATGGCCATTGAAATCAAGCGCTCATCGGCGCCCACCCTGGAGCGGGGCTTTGCGCTGGCCTGCGATGACCTTCAGATCACGCAGCGCTATGTGGTCTATCCGGGCACCGAGACCTACCCGGTGCGCCACGGCACCCAGGCCATCAGCTTGCAAGCCATGGCATTGCAATTGCAACTTGGCGCCTAAGCAAGCAGACGCACCGCATTGCGTCCGCCAGCCTTGGCTTCGTAGAGGGCGTTGTCGTAGCGACACCCACTGTCATCGCGGCTACCCAGTGTCATCGCGGGCCCCAGTTTGTCATTGCGGACCTGATCCGCAATCCAGTGTTCGAGTAGCACTGGATCCCGGATCAAGTCCGGGATGACAAATACCAAGTCCGGG